>JAUIJI010000021.1 GCA_030431435.1 Alphaproteobacteria bacterium
CGAAACGAAACCGCCGCCGGTGCATCCGCATCGGTGGCGGGCCGTTTTTGAAGAGGGCCCCATGTCCGCTACCGAAATCGATTTCTATTCCCTTCTCGAAGTCAGCCGCGATGCCGATGGCGACACGCTGAAGCGCGCCTACCGCAAGCTGGCGATGAAGTATCACCCCGATCGCAATCCTGGCGATGCAGAGGCGGAAGCCCGGTTCAAAGCCGTTGGTGCCGCCTACGAATGTTTGAAAGACCCCCAGAAACGCGCTGCCTATGACCGTTATGGCCATGATGCCTTCGTCAATGGCATGGGCGGCGGTGGCCGCGGCGGCCCGCAAGCCGACTTTGGCGATATTGGCGATATCTTCGAGACGATCTTCGGCAGCGCTTTCGGCGGTGGCGGTGGACGTGCGCGCCCGCGCCGCGGGGCCGACTTGCGTTACAACATGGAAGTCACCCTTGAAGAGGCATTTCACGGCAAGAAAAACGAGATCGAGGTAGAGGTCGCCGCCCATTGCGATACCTGCTCTGGCAGCGGTGCTGCGCCGGGCACCTCCAAGCGCACGTGCAACACCTGCCACGGTCACGGCAAGGTGCGCGCGCAGCAGGGGCTGTTCGTGATCGAGCGGCCCTGTCCGCTCTGTCACGGCCAGGGCGAAATACTCGAACAGGCCTGTTCAGACTGTCGCGGCGAGGGACGTGTTGACAAGATCCAGCGTTTCGAAGTCGAAGTTCCGCCCGGCGTCGATAACGGCACGCGCATACGACTCGCTGGACGGGGTGAGGCCGGACCGAATGGCGCGCCCGCAGGGGATCTCTACATCTTTATCCAGGTGCGCCCGCATCCCGTTTTCGAACGTGAAGGCACCGCATTGTTCACCCGCATGCCGATCAGTTTCACCACGGCCGCTTTGGGCGGCTGCGTGGAAATTCCCGGCCTTGATGGCGACACCCACAGCATCGACATTCCCGCCGGCATCCAGTCCGGCAAGCAGCTGCGCAAGCGCGGCGCTGGCATGCCCGTGCTGCAGGGCAGGGGCCGCGGAGACATGGTGGTGGAAATCGCCGTGGAAACACCGACCAGGCTGTCATCCCGCCAGAAGGAATTGCTGCGCGAATTCAAGGAAACCGAGACGGGCGAGGAATGCCCGGAAAGCCGCGGTTTCCTTGACCGGCTGAAGGATGTGTTCTCGGGCTGATCAGCCCGGGATTGCATCCACTTCCGCCCGCAATCCCGCGACCAGTCCGGGATCGGCGCTCAAGCGCTCTTCTTCTTCATCGAGTATCGCAATGAAAAGGCGCTTCTTGAGCGACAGACAGTCCTTTTCATCTACCTTGCCTGGAATTGTTGAACAGACCAGGTCGATCATCCGTTCTGCCCCGTGCAGGCGGCCCCAAAGGTAATCATTCTCGCGATATGCGCGACTGAAAAAAGCCCCGAAATTGTAGAATTCTATGCCGCGCAGTGTGGCCGGTGCGCCTCCCTCGCGGATCGATGACGCATCGTCGGGAGAGATGCGGTCCACCTTGATCGGGTCGAACTCTGTCAGACCTTCGTTGCGGAACAGCGGCAGAGTGGCGACATCGAAGAAGGGAAAACCGAGATAGGCCAGCAGAACCTTGCGGCGCAGCGGCTTGGGCATGGCTTCGAGAGCCTCTGACAGCATCTCTTCTGCCTTGGCGTCGAGCGCGCGCAAATCGCGCTCACGCTCAATCGCGTCGAGCACTTTGCCAGTGTCTTCCATCACCTGCCCGGCATGGCTGGCAAGCGGACTGTCAGTATCGGGTTTCTCTTCCGCTGCGAAATAGAGTGCGAGGATCTTGTAGATCGCCTCGCGACCGGCATCGAGGTCTTCTTCGCTGTTCTCGGGGTCCACTTCCCAGTCGCGCGACAGGCGGCGCGCAAGCAGGCGCAAGCGGCGAATGCGGAAGCCTATGTCATGGCCACGGAAGAAGGCGATCGCTTCCTCGCTTGCGCCGCCATCGGGATTAGCGAGGGTGGTGAGACCTTTGGCTTCAAGATGTGTGCGCAAACGGCGGGCAATTGGCAGGGATTCAGCCATTTGCAAACCGGGTGCGGCCTTGAAGATGGATTTTGCCAGCCTGTCGATGATCCCGGCGAACTTGGCCTGGGCATAGGAATGAAACGCGTATCCGGCCTGTTCCGCTGCTGCCTGCTGCGCTTTGGCGCGCCAGCTGGCGAGGCGCTTTGGCGTGGGATTGTCTAGGAAGAAGGTGCGCCCGAACAGCCTGTCCACAGTGCGCTCCACCTCCGGACGTAGCGCGGCGAGGATGTGGCGCAGCTTGGCTGCTTCGCGAGACATCTCCTGGATATGTTCGAGGTTGTCGCGGATCGGCTGTTCGCGGGGGATGGACGAGATCGAGCCAAGGATTGCCTTGAAGAAGCCGACATTGTTCGCAGCATCATCGCGCCGCAATTTGCGGTCCGGCGTTGGGTCTATGTAGACAAAGCGCCGGTCCACTTCGCGGTGTGACGGGCGACCGCTGAGGGCGTTGAGCGCCTCGGAAAACGGCGCGTTGACCAGCACTGAGCCATCAACCAGCGAGACATTGTGGGTGAGGTCTTCCGCGGCTTGCAAGGGCATCACGCGCTGGAGAAACTTCTCGCGCGTGTCCCAGGTCAAGCCTCGCATGTCAGCAAGCCTGTCGATCTCATCAAGCTTCAAGGGCGGAAAAGCCCCGGGAAAGCTCGCCGTAGACCGCGCCGCCAGCGTCAGTTCCAGAGGATTGGCGATGGACCTGCCGCCTTCGCGCGGAGTGCGCGAGCGGAAACCGATGGGCAGGCGATGCTCGCTCTCCTCCACGACGGGCGGGGAATTGAGGTGCAGGGCCTGAAGATAACCGTGAAAGTCGGTGGCTGTAACGAAAAGGTCCAACGGGTGGCCCGGCGGCAGCAGCGGACCATCGGCCGGTCCGGCCTCCATCGCCGCAAAGGCGTCTGCCAGCAGGCCGGAAAAGCCGACGCCTGAGAAGGGGGGCTGGAACCAGCGGCTGCGCACAAAGCGGGCGAGCTTGTGCCGCACTTCCTTGCGCATTTCCGGGGCAACGCTTTCCGACACCACATTGCCGGGCCGGGTGAGCAGGAATTCCACCACTGGCGGCGCCCAGAACTTTGCCACCCTTGTCCACAAATGCGCTTCGGGATCGAGCAGGCGATCGACATCGGCATTGTCGAGCCACAGGTCCGTCAGCGGCTCTAGCGAACGTCCTGAATGGACCGCTTGTGCCAGGAACACGGCGTTGATCCCGCCCGCGCTTGCGCCTGTCAGGATATCGGGGATGAACCGCAGGCCAACCTCATGTTCGGAAGCGACCCTTTCAAACACTTCGCGATAGATCTGTTCGCTTCCCGATCCTGAAGGCACACCCGAATGGAAATCCCGGCTCGCGCGGGCCAGCTTCCATATCTCCTTGGTCACGCCGTGCATGTAGACCGCAAGGCTAATCCCGCCGTAGCAGACAAGGGCAATGCGGAGTTCCTTCTGGCGCATGCTCACTGTGTGGCAAGCCGAAGCCACGAAGGCAATTGCGTTCCACTAATGTTCTGGTTATTCGTCCACCATGGCGAAGCCCAAGAAACGATTTATCTGCACCGAATGCGGAAGCGTATCGCACCGCTGGCAAGGTCAGTGCCCGGACTGTTCGGAATGGAACACGCTGGTAGAGGAAGCGCCGGAGACGAAGTTTTCCGCCAAGCATGACCTCTCAAGCGGCGGTAAGCCCATCATCTTCGAATCGCTTGACGTTCCGACAAGGCCGCTGGAACGGCAGACCACAGGGCTAGCCGAATTCGACCGGGCGCTGGGTGGTGGCATTGTGCCGGGCAGTGCGATCCTGATGGGCGGCGAGCCGGGGATCGGCAAGTCCACCCTGCTGCTGCAGGCTGCGGCCTCCATCGCGAAATCCGGTGGAGACGCTGTCTATGTGAGCGGAGAGGAAGCAACGGGGCAAGTGCGTATGCGGGCAGGGCGGCTTGGGCTGGCCGATGCGCCGATCAGGCTCGCGGCGGCAACTTCGGTGCGCGATATCCTCACCACGCTGGCCGATGGCGCACCGCCTGCCTTGCTGGTGATCGATTCCATCCAGACGATGCATTCGGACATGATCGAAGGCGCTCCGGGCACCGTCAGCCAGGTGCGCGCGTCGGCATTTGAATTGATCCGCTATGCCAAGGAAAATGGCGTGGCGCTGGTCTTGGTCGGCCATGTCACAAAGGATGGCAATATCGCCGGTCCGCGCGTTCTGGAACACATGGTCGATGTGGTGATGAGTTTCGAGGGAGAACGCAGCCACCAGTACCGTATCCTGCGTGCGCTCAAGAATCGTTTCGGCGCGGTGGACGAGATTGGCGTCTTCGCCATGGAAGGGCATGGGCTGGCAGAGGTCTCGAACCCTTCCATGCTGTTCCTGTCCGGTCGCGAGGAGCCGATGGCCGGAAGTTCCGTCTTCCCTGCGATGGAAGGCACGCGCCCTGTGCTGGTGGAGATCCAGGCTCTCATCGTGCGCCTGCAATCGGGGGCAACGCCGCGCCGGTCAGTCGTCGGGTGGGAATCGAGCCGCCTTGCCATGTTGCTCGCCGTTCTGGAATCGCGTTGCGGTCTCAATTTTTCTTCTGCCGAAGTCTATCTCAATGTTGCAGGCGGGTATCGCCTGTCGGACCCTGCGGCGGACCTTGCCGTGGCGGCCGCGCTTGTATCTGCGTTGGCGGACAGACCGCTGCCTCTCAATGCCATCTGGTTTGGCGAGGTATCGCTTTCTGCAGAGATACGCCCGGTCGCCCACGCCGGTTTGCGGTTGAAAGAGTCGGCCAAGCTCGGCTTCACTGCAGCCAGCGGGCCGGTTGACAACAGCCAGAATGTGGCTGGATTGCGCTATTCCGGGCTATCAGGATTGAAGGCGCTCGTTGACCGGGTGATGGCATCGGAATAGCTTAGGCCGCATCATGAATGCCTTTGACATCACTGTGGCGATCATTCTCGGCGTCGCCGCGATTGGTGGCTTTATGCGCGGTTTCGTGCAGGAAATTCTCTCCTTGTCAGCATGGGTGGTCGCGATTGTGGCGATCTACTTCCTGCATACCGATATGACGGCGATGATCTTCGCCTTCATGGGCACGCCAATCGGTGCGTCCTTGCTCGCTTTCGCCTTGCTCCTGCTGATCCCCTATATCGGGATGCGGATGATTGCTCGCAGCGCAGGCCGTTCAGCGCGGGAATCGCTGCTTGGGCCCGTTGATCGGGTACTTGGCTTCGGGTTTGGTGCGTTGAAGGGAACCATTATCGTGGTGATGGCATTCTCGCTGATCGCGCTCGGCTATGATACGGCATGGGGGATTGCCGGGCGCCCGGCCTGGATGACAACCGCTCGCTCCTATCCCTTTGTGAACGCCAGCGCGGAAGCAATGGTCCGTATAATCGAGCAACGCCGCGCGGCTTTGCATGAAGAGGGTGCGCCATGAGTGCGGAAAGGCTCTATACCCCGGAAATGCTGGCCCTGACGGTTGAACTGGCCAACTGGCCTTCGGTCGAGAACTTTCCGCGCCACGGTGAAGCGCGCTCCAAGACCTGCGGCAGTACCATTGCGATAGACATTGCCACTGACTTCGACGGCAGCATCGAGATGCTTGGCCTGCGTGTGCGAGCCTGCGCTGTCGGGCAGGCGTCTGCAGCGATCTTCGCTCGCCACGCCAAGGGTTCCGATCTCGCCGATCTTACAGCCGCGCATGATCGCATCGAAGGGTGGCTGGATGGCGAGGCACCGATCGCCGATTGGCCCGATCTGCAGCTGATTGCATCGGCAAGGGACTATCCCGGGCGGCATGGTGCGATCATCCTTCCGTGGAAGGCTGCCATTTCGGCACTTTCCAGCACTTCGCCTGCAAGCTAGGCAATCTTGTCGCACGTAAAGGCGGGGGGATCACCATGGCAGCCGACAGCAGCACAATCCAGCATGAGCCGAGCGCGAAGGAAGTTCGCCTGGTGATTGCGGCATCATCCGCCGGGACCGTGTTCGAATGGTATGATTTCTTCATTTACGGCACACTTGCCACGCTGATCGGGCAGGCCTTCTTTCCCGCCGACAACGAAACGCTGTCGATCCTTCTTGTATGGGCGGGCTTTGCGGTAGGATTCGGTTTCCGACCGCTGGGCGCGATCCTGTTCGGCTATTTCGGGGACAGGCTGGGCCGGAAGTACACTTTTCTGGTGACCGTCACATTGATGGGCATCGCAACCGCGGGCGTCGGCCTTGTGCCAAGCGCGGAGACTATCGGTCTGGCTGCCCCAGCCATCGTTTTGCTGTTCCGTATCCTGCAAGGCCTTGCACTGGGCGGGGAATATGGCGGCGCAGCAATCTATGTTGCCGAGCACGCCCCGCCGGAAAAGCGCGGCTTCTACACCAGTTTCATCCAGGCGAGCGTTGTAGGTGGCTTCGTACTGTCGATCATCGTGGTGATTGCATGTCGTGCGCTGATACCGGAAGAGGCCTTCAACGACTGGGGCTGGCGCATTCCCTTCCTGCTCTCGATCGTGCTCCTCGGCATCAGCCTGTGGATGCGGCTGAAGCTTTCCGAAAGCCCGGTGTTCCAGGCAATGAAAGCGGAAGGCAGGATGTCTGCCAATCCGTTCAAGGAAAGCTTCACCTATCCCGGCAACCACAAGCGCATCTTCATCGCGCTGTTCGGTATCACCGGCATCCTGACGACGATCTGGTACACCGCCTTCTTCTCAGGCCTGTCATTCCTGCGTGGGCCGATGCGGATGGACAATGCACTGGTGGAATGGGTGCTGCTGATCGCAGGCACCATCGCCATGGGGTTCTATATCGTCGTCGGCAAATGGTCAGACAGGGTGGGGCGCAAGAAGCCCATCGTGCTGGGCGCTGCCGCTACGCTGGTGCTGCTGTTCCCGATATTCTGGGGCATCGGATCCCTGGCCAACCCGGGCTTGCAGGAAAGCGCCCGCGAAGCCCCCGTCACCGTTGCCGGGCCCGATTGCACTTTCGATCCATTTGCAGAGGTGCAGGCGAGCAATTGCGGCAGGTTGCTGGAAGACCTGACCTCTCTTGGCATTCCCTATCAGATTACAGGCGAGATACCTGCAAGCGCGGGAGCTGACACGGTTGCACTTGTCATTGGCGGCAGCACTTATGCAATGACTGCTGACGAGGCCATTTCGTGGGATGATACCGCAAGCCGCCGCACACAGGTGCAGCAATGGCTTGAAACCGAAGGCTATGACTTCTCGCGCCAGTTCCCGCCATTGTTGAATATCCTCGGGATCATCGGGCTGCTGCTTGTCATGGGCATGTTGTCCGCCCTGACCTATGGTTCGGTCGCCGCCCTTCTGACAGAGATGTTCCCGCCGCAGATCCGCTACTCCTCCATGTCGATCCCCTACCATATCGGTGCCGGTTACCTTGGAGGCTTCTTGCCGCTGATTGCGGGCTACATCGTGGCGACGACAGGCAATGCCTATGCCGGGCTTTGGTACACTTGGGCCGTGGTGGCATTTGGCCTGCTTGTGGCATGGTGGGGACTGCCTGATGGCCCCCCGCGCGATTTCTCCGATGAACACAGCTGAGCTTCCGCCCGCCACATTGCGGTTGCGGATCGACACCGCGGCGCTGGCAAAAAACTGGCGGGTCCTTGATCGGCTTTCAGCCCCCGCGACGACCGGAGCAGCGGTAAAGGCCAATGCCTATGGTGTGGGTGTGGATCGCGCAGTTCCGGCATTGTGCGATGCAGGTTGCCGGCAATTCTATGTTGCGCACTGGAGCGAGGTCGCGCCCGTTATTGCCCATGTTCCTGCAGGGCAGGTGGCGGTGCTGCATGGCGTCGGTTCCGGCGAAGAGGCGGCTTACGCCATGGCGACGGGGGCAATCCCCGTCATCAACAGCCTCGAACAGGCGGCGATCTGGAAAGCTGCGGGCGGCGGCAAATGCCATGTCATGATCGACAGCGGGATCAATCGTCTTGGCATCGCGCCAGAGGAAGCTGGCGATCCAGCCATCACAGCGCTCGATATTGATATTCTGATCTCACATCTCGCCTCAGCAGATGAAGACAGCGCGCTGAACCAGCAGCAGCTCGACCTCTTTCGTGAAGCCTCGACTTACATCGCTCATGCGAGGATGAGCCTGTCAAACAGTGCTGGCATCTGCCTTGGCTCGGAGTACCACCTGGATCATACGCGGCCCGGCCTCGCGCTTTATGGAGGAATTCCGCGCAGGGAACTTGCTGGCGAGATCGCGCAGGTGGTCTTTCCCGAAGCTGGCGTTATCCAGCGCCGCAGGATCACGGCGGGTGACAGCGTCGGCTACAACGCCACATTCACCGCAAGAGAGAACCTGGAAGTGGCAACCGTTTCGATCGGATATGCCGACGGTTTCCTGCGTTTGCGCGGCAGGAATTGCGCACTGCACAAAGGTGATTCCCGCTTCCCGATTCTGGGTCGCGTTTCGATGGATATGGTGGTGATCGACTGCAGTGCCGATCCATCCCTGCGTGCGGGAGACTTCCTGCATATTCCCTTTGATTTGCCAATAATCGCGGAAAGCTGCGGTTTGTCGCAGTACGAACTGCTCACCACTCTCGGCAACAGGTTCCAGATCGTCACCTGAATCTCTTTGATTGCCACGCCCATGCTGCAGGTGCTAAGAGATACTAACACCTGTTTTTAGGAGAGCGGTCGGCATGGCCTCCAGAAGCGATGCGGGTGAAGACCCGATTGTCATCAAGAAGTACGCCAACCGGCGTCTCTACAACACCCAGTCATCCAGCTATATCACGTTGGATGATCTTGCTCGCATGACGCGTGATGGTGTCGATTTCCAGGTGCTGGACGCCAAGTCCGGCAATGACATCACGCACGCGATCCTGACCCAGATTATCATGGAAGAGGAATCCAATGGGGAGCAGATGCTGCCGGTTAGCTTCCTGCGCCAGCTGATCTCGATGTATGGCAATTCCATGCAGGCGATGATGCCGCATTACCTTGAAGCTTCTATGGACAGTTTCCGCGCCAACCAGGCCAAGATGCAGGAAGCGTTCAAGAACAGTATGAGCCCGGATGCTTTCACCAAGCTTGCCGAGAACAACATGGCGATGTTCCAGGCGGCTGCCGAGGCCTTCATTCCCAAGACAGATGCCGGCAAGTCCACTTCCTCCGCCGCCAATGATGCCGACGAGCTTTCCGAACTGCGCAAGCAGATGAAAGCCATGCAGGACAAGCTGGACACGATGGGCGATTGATCGCTCGAACTGGTCGCGGCATTTTTCCATAAGTTGAGGCTCGACTTGTCGCTCTTCCAGCGGCAAGGCGTTGGCGCATTGTTTAACCATCAGGAACCTTCGGCCAGCATATGTCAGCCATCCGCCATGCATTGAACACCCGCCGCGAAGACGATTTTGCTGCGTGGTACCAGGAAGTGATCTCCGCCGCTGACATGGCCGAGGAATCGGGCGTACGCGGGTGCATGGTCATCAGGCCTTGGGGCTATGGCATATGGGAGCGTATCCAGCGCCTGATGGATGACCGGATCAAGGCTGCCGGCGTCCAGAACTGTTATTTCCCGATCTTCATCCCTCTCGCCAATTTCGAGCGTGAGGCGGCGCATGTCGAAGGCTTTGCCAAGGAAATGGCGGTTGTTACCCATCATCGCCTGATCTCGGACGGGAAGGGTGGTCTGGTCCCCGATCCCGAGGCAAAGCTGGAAGAGCCGCTGGTCGTGCGTCCGACTTCTGAGACAATCATCGGCGATGCCATGGCGCGCTGGGTGCAGAGCTGGCGTGACCTGCCGCTGCTGACCAACCAGTGGGCCAATGTCGTGCGTTGGGAAATGCGCACCCGCATGTTCCTGCGCACCAGTGAGTTCCTGTGGCAGGAGGGACATACGGCCCATGTCGACAGGGAGGATGCACTGGCGGAAACGTACCGTGCGCTGGAAATGTACCGCGCCTGCGCCGAGGAAGATCTCGCCATGCCGGTAATCGCGGGTGAGAAGCCCGAGAACGAGCGTTTCCCCGGTGCGGACGAGACCTGGTCGATCGAGGCGATGATGCAGGATGGCAAGGCCCTGCAGGCTGGTACCAGCCACTACCTCGGCACCAATTTTGCCCGTGCAGCCGGTATCAAATACCAGGACAAGGAAGGCGGGGAACAGCTCTGCCACACCACCAGCTGGGGCGTTTCGACCCGTCTTGTTGGCGGCGTAATCATGACACATGGCGACGATGATGGATTGCGCGTGCCGCCGAAGATCGCGCCGCACCAGATCGTGATCCTGCCCATGCTGCGCGACAAGCCGGAGGACGAGGAACTCCTTGCCTATTGCGAGGAAGTGCGTGCGGCCCTCGCTGCGCAGTCTGCCTTGGGTGAACCTGTCCGCGTCCTCCTCGACAAGCGCCCCGGCAAGGCTGCTGCCAAGCGCTGGGACTATGTGCGCAAGGGTGCTCCCATTATCGTGGAGGTCGGCTCGCGCGATATGGCGGAAGGCAAGCTGGCCGTGCTGCGGCGCGACGCGATCTGGAACATGGAAAACGGCAAGAGCAACTTCGCCTTCACTCCTCGCGACGAGTTTACCGCGAAGGCTGCCGCGATGCTGGAGGAAATCCAGCAGAACCTGTTCAACGAAGCGCGCGAACGACGCGATGCCAACATCACGCGCGGCGTGACCAGCATGGACGATGTTGCAGCCCATTTCAGCGAGGACAAGCGTTATCCGGGCTGGCTCGAAGTGCAATGGTCCAAGCCCACGGGTGAAGCGCTGGAAAAGGTCGTCGAACAGTTGAAGGCCCTCAAGCTGACGCTGCGCAACGTCCCGCGTGATAGCGAGGCGGCGGATGGCACCTGCATCTTCACCGGCGAGCCTGCCGTTGAGCGGGTGCTCGTAGCGCGCGCTTATTGACGGAAGCCGGGCTCCCGTCAGCCAGCCAGCAAAGGCAACTTCGCTCGACATGACCGGGCAGTGTGCGTAGGGGCCGAACATGGCCAATCGCCCCAACACACGCAAATACGTCGGCCTGCCCAGCAAGGAGCAGGTCCTGGAATTCATCCAGTCTTCCGAAACAACCGTTGGGAAGCGCGAGATCGCCAAGCATTTCCGCCTGAAGGGGCAGGAAAAGATCGCCTTGAAGGCCCTGCTCAAGGACATGGCCGAAGAAGGCCTGATCGACGGGAAGAAGAGTGCATTCCACCGCATGGGCGGTTTGCCCAAGGTCACCGTGCTGCGGATCGTCGAGATTGACGAAGGCGAGCCCATCGCCATTCCCGAAACATGGCAGCCTGATGATGCCACTCCGCCGCCGCGCGTACGGGTAATTGAACGCAAGAAGCAGGCTGCGCTGCGCACAGGTGACCGCATTCTGGCCCGCACGGAAGAGGCGGGGCGGGGGTTCATTGCTCACCCGATGAAGAAGCTGCCGTCACAGGATGGCGCGGTTCTCGGCGTCATCGAGATGGACGGTTCGGGCAAGGCGTGGCTCGCCCCGGTCGACAAGAAGATCCGCAATTCCTCTCCCGTAAAGGATGTCGGCGGGGCGGAAGAGGGCCAGCTTGTGCTTGCCGAACCCGCCGGGCGCTCTCCGCGTGCAGGGGTAAACGTGATCGAGGTGCTGGGCGATCCGCTCGCGCCGCGATCCTACAGCCTGATCGCGATCCACAAGTTCGGTATTCCGCACATCTTCTCCGATCTGGTCGAGAAGGAGGCGCAGGCCGCCGCGCGCCTGCCATTGAACGAGGAAAAGCGGGAGGACCTGCGGCACATCCCGATTGTCGCAATCGATCCCGCAGATGCACGCGATCACGACGATGCCATCTGGGCCGAGCCCGACGGGAAGGGCGGTTTCAATGCCCTCGTCGCGATTGCTGACGTATCGTACTACGTTCGCCCCGGCGGCGCGCTCGACCGCGAAGCGCGCCGCCGGGGCAATTCGGTTTATTTCCCGGACCGCGTCGTGCCGATGCTGCCGGAAATCCTGTCAGCCGATTCCTGTTCGCTCAGGCAGGACGAACCGCGCGCAGCGATGGTCTGCCACATGCACATTTCCGGCGATGGCAAGGTGAGCGAATGGCGATTCACGCGTGCCATTGTGACGATTGCCGAAAACATTGCTTACGAGGATGCGCAGGCGCGGATCGACGAAGGGAACGCTGGCGACAACCTGCAGAACCTGTTCGCGGCATGGAAAGCGCTGGCCTCTGCCCGCAATGACCGCGATCCGCTCGACCTCGACTTGCCCGAACGCCGCGTCCAGCTCGATGAAAAGGGCCGCATAACCGAGATCGCCGTGCGCGAACGGCTCGATGCGCATCGTGTGGTCGAAGATTTCATGATCGCGGCCAATGTCGCGGCGGCCAAGGCGCTGGAAGCCAAGACCAGCCCGGTCGTCTATCGCATCCACGAACCGCCAACGCGCGAAAAGCTGGTGGCGCTGCGTGAATATTTCGACAGTATCGGCAAGAAGCTGGCCTTGGGACAGGTCATTACGCCGGGCCTGTTCAACCGCATGATGAAGGACATCAGCGACGAAAGCGAAAAGGCGCTGGTGATGGAAGCCGTGCTGCGCAGCCAGACGCAGGCCTATTACGGGCCGCAGAACGCCGGCCATTTCGGGCTGGCGCTGGGGTCATACGCGCATTTCACCTCGCCCATCCGGCGCTATGCGGACTTGCTGGTGCACCGCGCGCTGGTGGACGCCTATGGACTTGAACAGCCCAAGCCGAAGGGTGATCTCGACCTGCCGCCGCACACCGGCCTGTCGCAACAGGATCGCGACGATCTGGCAAAGATCACCGATGCGATCAGCTTGACAGAGCGGCGCGCGATGGAGGCAGAGCGCGACACGATCGATCGCTACGTCGCCGCCTGGCTTTCTGCACGGGTTGGCGAGGTGTTCGACACCCGCATCACCGGCGTGCAGAAGTTCGGCTTCTTCGCCACTATCGAAAAGTTGGGTGGTGACGGGCTGGTGCCGGTCTCCGCATTGGGCCGTGAGTACTTCCGCTATGACGAAGGCGCGCATGCGCTGATC
The DNA here is from genome assembly GCA_030431435.1 of Alphaproteobacteria bacterium. GTDB lineage: Bacteria > Pseudomonadota > Alphaproteobacteria > Sphingomonadales > Sphingomonadaceae > Alteraurantiacibacter. The sequence continues at coordinate 13,042 of JAUIJI010000021.1, forward strand.
GGCGAAGATACGGGCGAAAAGTATACCGTGGGCGACAGGCTGAAGCTGAAACTTGCCGAAGCCAATCCGCTGACGGGTGCGCTGAAGTTCGAGCCTGTCGATTCAGAAGGCAAGCCCATCGAACCGCGGGGCAGCCGCCCGCAGCGCAGGGACCGTGGCCCACGCAAGGACAGGGCTGGCAAGCATCAGGTCGGCAAGCGCGGCCGCCCGGGCAATATCCGGCATCAGGGGCGGGGCAAGAAGAAACGCTGAAGCGTGCCTAGCTCAAGCGGTCGAGCTCTTCCTCGCTCAGCGCTCCGGGCACGATGAAAAGCGGGCAGGGCAGCATGCCGACGCATGCGGAGAAGTGGCTCACCAGCGGTCCCGGATGGCCCTCGGGCGCTGCACCCAGAACGAGGGCGGCCACTTCGGGATGGTCTTCGAGATATTCGGAAATCACCGTCTTCCCGTCACCGACACGAACGGCGATTTGCGGCATCTTGCCGCTTTCCACCATCAGTTCGCCCGCGGCACCATTGGCAAGGATTTCCGCACGGTCTCGCGCTTCTTCCTCAATCGTGGCCTGCACGCCGCCGAATGCATTGAAGGCCTGCTTGGGGACGAGGGCAAGCAGATGCACGACGCCGCCCGTCTTTGCTGCGCGGCGAGCAGCGAAGCGCAGCGCGACGCGCGCCTCTTCCGTCTCGTCCACGATAGCCAGATAAACACGCATTCAAAATTCTCCCCGAAGCGGTGCGAAATATCATCTGAAAGATGCAATCGCGCAAGAACCTTGCACCCCAGCGGCAAATTGGCCAGAGACTGAAAGCACGACGCAGCCTCTGCAAAGACCCAAAAGGATACGCGCACAACCATGCCGATTGCCATCAAGATGCCCGCCCTTTCACCGACCATGGAGGAAGGAACTCTCAGTAAGTGGCTCGTGAAGGTCGGGGACCAGGTCTCAGCCGGTGACATTATGGCAGAGATCGAGACCGACAAGGCCACGATGGAGTTCGAAGCGGTGGATGAAGGCGTCATCGCGCATATCCAGGTGGAAGAAGGCACCGAAGGCGTGGCCGTTGGCACGGTGATCGCGACACTCGCTGAAGAAGGTGAGGATCCTGGCGATGTGAAACCCGCTGGTGGCGGCGATGCCGCACCGGCTCCTGCTCCTGCCAAGGAAGAGGCGAAAGAGGAAAAGCCCGCACCTGCTCCGACAGAAAAACCGTCTGCGGTATTGGCAACAACGCCTGCCCCGGCTCCGGCGCCCTCGGGCGACCGCATCATCGCTTCGCCGCTGGCCAAACGGATTGCGGAACAGAAGGGCATCGATCTTTCCAGCGTTAAGGGCTCCGGCCCCAACGGCCGTATCGTCAAGGCGGATGTCGAAGGCGCCAAGCCCGGCGCTGCTGCTCCCGCACAAGCTGCGGCGGCTCCTGCAGCCAAGCCTGCGCCCCCTGCGGCACCTGCAGAAGCGCAGGATTTTGGCATTCCGCACGAAGTCGAAAAGCTCAACGGCATGCGCAAGACCATCGCGCGCCGCCTGACCGAATCGAAGCAGCAGATCCCGCATATCTACCTTACCGTGGACATCCGGCTGGACGCGCTGCTCAAGCTGCGCAGCGAACTGAACGCCACGCTCGAATCGCAGGGCGTGAAGCTTTCTGTGAACGACCTGCTGATCAAGGCGCTGGCCAAGTCGCTGATGGCGGTGCCGGTGTGCAATGTGCAGTTCGCTGGCGACACACTGCTGAAGTTCAGCCGCGCGGATATCTCGGTTGCGGTGTCGATCGATGGTGGCCTGATCACGCCGATCGTGAAGGATGCCGGCTCCAAGGCGGTTTCCGCAATCTCTACCGAGATGAAGGACCTTGCCGGCCGTGCGCGCGAAGGCAAGTTGTCGCCTGAGGAATACCAGGGCGGCACCGCCTCGTTGTCCAACATGGGCATGTTCGGCATCAAGCAGTTCGAAGCCGTCATCAACCCGCCGCAGGCAATGATCATGGCCATCGGCGCGGGCGAGAAGCGTCCTTACGTGGTCAATGACAGCCTTCAGATCGCCACGGTGATGAGCGCCACGGGCAGCTTTGACCACCGCGCGATTGACGGTGCAGACGGTGCGCAGCTGATGAAGGTGTTCAAGGAACTGATCGAAAACCCGCTGGGGCTGCTGGCGTAAGGAAGGCGCTGATGGCCTTTCCTACCTTCCCACATAGCCGCCAGACCAGCGTCATGATTATCGCAACGATGCTTGTGAACGTGATTCGCCAGGCATCTGAAAACAGGCGATCTTTTTTAGCTCTGAACCGTGTTCCATGTGTTCCATCCTGCAGGATTGGCGCATGACAGAGGCCGAGATCCACGCAGGCCGCGATCCGGCCATTCGCGTAACCGCCATGCCACGTGACACAAACGCCTATGGCGATATCTTTGGTGGCTGGCTGGTTAGCATCATGGACAATGCTGCCGGACTTACCGCTGCCCGCCATTCTCGAGGCCGCGCCGTAACTGTGGCGATGGACAGCATGCAGTTTCTCGAACCGGTGCAGGTGGGCTGCGAGGTCTCGGTTTATACCGAGATCGAGAAAGTCGGCCGCAGCAGCATGGTAATCGCGGTGGAAGCATGGCGGCGCGAGCGCCATTCGGAAGCCGCATCAAAAGTAACACAGGCGAAGTTCACCTTCGTCGCAATCGATGATGATGGCCGTCCGCGGCCGGTAAATGCTTAGGAGTTCAAGACGTGGCAGCCAGCTATGACGTAATCGTTCTCGGTTCGGGTCCCGGCGGATATGTTGCCGCCATTCGCTGTGCGCAGCTGGGGCTGAAGACCGCGATTGTCGAGCGTGAGAACCTTGGCGGCATCTGCCTCAACTGGGGCTGCATTCCCACCAAGGCGCTGCTGCGTTCGGCGGAAATCCTGCATTATGCGCAGCATGCCAAGGATTACGGCCTGAAGATCGCTGGCGAGATCGAGGCGGATCTTGAGGCCGTGGTGAAGCGCAGCCGCGGTGTGGCCAAGCAGCTGAACCAGGGCGTCACGCACCTGATGAAGAAGAACAAGATCACCGTCCATATGGGCGAAGGCACCATGACCGGAGCCACCACCATGACGGTGAAGGGGGAGAAGGGCGAGGAGAAGCTCTCGGCCAGGCACGTCATCGTCGCCACTGGCGCGCGTGCGCGCGACCTGCCTTTCGCCAAGGCAGACGGCAAGCGCGTGTGGACCTATCGCCACGCGATGACGCCTTCGGAAATGCCGAAGAAGCTGCTGGTCATCGGCTCCGGCGCAATCGGCATCGAATTCGCCAGCTTCTACAATGACATGGGCTGCGATGTTACCGTAGTCGAAATGCTCGACCGGATCGTGCCGGTGGAAGACAAGGACGTGTCGGCCTTCCTCGAAAAGGCGCTGACCAAGCAGGGCATCACGATCAAGGCCGGTGCCGGTGTGGATGAACTGAAGGTCTCCGACAAGGGCGTGACCGCCAAGATCAAGAACAAGGATGGCAAGGTCGAGACAACCGAGTTCAGCCACTGCATCACCGCGATCGGCATCATGCCGAACACCGAGAATATCGGCCTTGAAAAGCTGGTGGAGATGGATCGCGGCTTCATCCAGATCGATCCCTATGGCCGCACCAAGTCAAAGGGCTTGTGGGCTATCGGCGATTGCACCCCGGGGCCGTGGCTGGCGCACAAGGCGAGCCACGAGGGCGTAACCTGCGCCGAAGCCATTGCGCAGGAACTGGGCAAGAAAGACCTCCATCCGCACCCGCTTGATCGCAACAATATCCCGGGTTGCACCTATTGCCACCCGCAGATCGCCTCTGTCGGGATGACCGAGGCCAAGGCGAAGGAAGCCGGATACGATGTGAAGGTCGGGATGTTCCCTTTCATCGGCAACGGCAAGGCCATCGCGCTGGGCGAAGCAGAAGGTTTCACCAAGACGGTGTTCGATGCCAAGACCGGCGAATTGCTCGGCGCGCACATGATCGGTGCGGAAGTGACCGAGATGATCCAGGGCTATGTCGTGGGCAAGACACTGGAGACCACCGAGGCAGAACTGATGCAGACGGTATTCCCGCACCCGACCATTTCCGAAAGCATGCACGAAAGCGTACTCGCTGCTTACGGGCGGGCGCTGCATATCTGAAGGTGTAGTGCCGGCCTGAAGCAGCCAAGCGGCAGCGTGAAAGGGGCTGGTGGACCAGCTTAGACTTCAGTGCCTTTACGATAAACGCCAATCATGGACTTCGCCAAAAACGGGATGCGGCCTTCACGATAGAAATCCACTTCCTGCAACCCCTCCTTGGCAAACAGTTCGCCGAGCGTCTTTCGACTGAAGAACTTGATATGACCACCCTCCCACAGGGCGGTGAAATGAGCGTCCATTTTCCCTGTTATCGCAAGGGCCAGGTTCTTCAGGTATCCGTGATAAGGCGTTGAAATAACTGCAATACCACCGGGTTGGAGCAGGCTGGATACGCGTTCGGCAAACTGTGCAGGTGAGTACACATGTTCGATCACCTCAAGGCTCAAGATACAGGGAAACTGGCCGTAAATCCTGGCCAAATCATCCTCGGTAGAACCCGGGTGGAGGTCGAGCCCCAGTTTGCTGGCGAGCGCCAATCCGTGGGCAGAGGGCTCCACTCCGGTAACCTTGTAGCCCAGTTCGGTGAGAAAAAGAGCGTTTGCGCCGTTGCCGAAGCCAATTTCGAAAACTCTCTTCTCGGCAACATGTGCCTGCAGCAAAGCGGTCACTCTGGGCATCAGGTATGATGCCGTATGAGCAGGAGAGTGGCTTGAGTATTGATAGTTGTGAAGTGTCAATTTGGATTTGCCTAGCCGCGAAGAATGCCCGTCGCTACCAAACTTGGCCGCGGTGGGGGAGCAAAATTGCAACAAAGGGCCTGGCAAATGGCTTTCGCGGGATCTCGACAAAGCCGCTTCACCACTGCAGCCGTGCCGTGTCGCGGCGGCGACCCAACAGCTTTGGGCCACATTGCTGCACCGCCCGCCTTCCGCATTACCGATTGCCATGAATGACGATGCTGGCGGACAGGGTGGGATTCGAACCCACGGAGGGCTTGCACCCTCGCTGGTTTTCAAGACCAGTGCATTCAACCGCTCTGCCACCTGTCCGCGCGAGCGAAGTGGCACCTAGCGAGGTCTGAAGCACTTGTCACGGGCGAGAATGGCTTTCATCATCGTGACAGGTTCGATCGATTATCTTATGGTCGCTTTACAGTTTTCGGGAGGTGCGGAGATCACCGCGCTTCCCCTGGGATCGAGAGAGAGGATATCAATTCCATGAAGCGCACACTTGTTGCCGCCATGGCTGCGTCCGCAGCCCTTACTTTTGCCAATCCTGCCGCCGCTCAGGGTGGCTGTGATCGCGTCCTGACCCAGGAAATCGCCGACAGCTGGATCGCCGCGCTCGAACAGGGCACGATGATGACCATGAACCTCGGCGAATGGGTTGATTATGACGAGAACTTCCGCCGCAGTTCACTGGGTGGCTTCTTGTCCGAACCGCGCGAAGTGGTGTGGAGTCTTCAGCTGCTCGATACCACGAGTTGCCAGGTCTTTGTCGAGGCCGTGACCAAGACCGAGAGCGGCAAATGGGAAGTGCTGGCCACGCAGGTCGGCAATGGTTTTTTCGGCGTCGGCCCGTTTGACAACATCACCACGGACGAGGGTGACTGGCTGTTCGATGCCGAACGCACCGCCTACTATGCCCGCCGCGAGGATTGGAGCGAAATCCCCGAGGGAGAACGCAGCAGTCGGGAAGAGCTGATTGCCGCGGCTGATGCCTATCTGGACCTGTTCAACGATCCTTCGGTAGAGGTTCCGTGGGGCGAGCCATGTGCGCGCCTTGAAGGCGGCATCTACACCGGCCGCGGGGAGCCTACGGACAGCTGCAATGTCGGCGTTCCCGAAGGCGTGGAATTGACCAACCGTCGCTACGTTGTCGATGAGGCGAAGGGTGCCGTGAACGTGTTCCTCGAATTCGGTGAAAGCAAGCGCCCTGACAGCCACACGTTCAGGGTAGAGAATGGAAAGCTGCGCTATATCCATACGGTCACCAATTGCGGGGACCAGGAAAATTGCGGCTTCCCGCCGTTCTCCGAAATGATCGCCAACAATCCGGACATGCAGCCGGATCTGGATTGATTGCTTCGCCGGTGAACAGCCGACTTTCGCAATTCGGCCTGTTCCCGAGTCCATTCAACGCGATTGGGGCGGTGGGGGATTCCCTGCCGCCCCTTTGCATGTCAGATTGAGAACATGAAGAAGCCCTCCCCTATAACGGCAGCAACGCTGTTCCTTTCCGCCGCAACTCTGACCGTTCCTGCCCATGCGCAGGGCGAATCCTTCGATGCCTATCTCGACACGGTGGCCGCCAAGGCCCGCGCTGAAGGGGTTAGGGATGCCACGATCACCGCGATCTTTTCCGGGATGACGCCGAACAACCGTGTGATCGAACTGGATCAGGGCAATGTGTCATCCGGCGGGAACGTCAATCCGGACACCGGCTTTGCGTGGATGAGCAGCTATATCAATCGGCACAACAGCCAGTCGCGCATCAATGGCGGTCGCAGCACCATGCGCCGCGTCGCCACGCTCGCCAGCGATGTCGAGCAGCAGTATGGCGTGCCTGCAGAGATTGTCGTTGCCATCTGGGGGCATGAAACCGCTTATGGCGCGGTGAAAGGAAGCTTTGACCTGCCGCGTTCACTGGCGACGCTGGCTTGGGACGGTCGCCGCCGCGAGCTGTTCGAACGCGAATTGATCGATGTGCTGAAGATCGCTGACAGCGGTGTACCGCGCGATACGCTGGTGGGCAGCTGGGCTGGTGCATTCGGTAATCCGCAATTCCTTCCCAGCGTCTATCTGCGCCTCGCAGTCGACGGTGACGGGGATGGCGACCGCGATATCTGGAATTCGGATGTCGATACGCTGCATTCCATCGCCAACTATTTTCGCGATTCGGGTTGGCGGCCGGGCCAGCCTTGGGGCGTGCGCGCCTATGTGCCCAATTCAGTGGATCGTGACGCCATTGTTAATGATGTCGTGTCACCCGTTTGCCCGCGCGTCCATGCACGTCACAGTAAGTGGATGACCGTGCGTGAATGGCGGGAATTGGGCGTGGAGCCGCGCGGAAACATCGGTGACGACGTCATGGCTTCGCTGTTTGAACCCGATGGTCCGGCATATCCAGGCTATCTCTTAACCCAGAATTATAGGGTTATCCTCGAATATAACTGCTCGAACTACTACGCCATGAGTGTTGGGTTGCTTGCAGATGAGATTAAACAGTGACAGCAAACCGGGCCGCATAGCGCGCGCCTGCCTGGTCCTTTCCAGCACCACGGCGCTCGCCGCGTGTGGAGCTTTGGGGGGCGGTTCGCCAGCGTCCATGCCAATCGCCAGCGCCGCCCAGGCGAATGGACCGCGGGCCGATTACCCTGTGGTCATCGGTGCCCCCTATATGGTGGGCGATACGCAATACACGCCTGCCGACGTGCTCAATTATGACGAGGTCGGCTACGTAACCACTGGAACCGGCGAAGGCATTACCGGCGGACATCACACGTTGCCCTATCCAAGTTATGTCGAAGTGACTTCGCTTGAAACAGGGCGCACGATCCTCGTGCGCCTCGAGCAGCGCGGGCCGATGGATTCGAACCACCTCGTGGCCCTTTCACCGGCAGCGATGGAACAATTGGGCGCATCGAACGATACTCCCGTACGGGTGCGCCGGGTCAATGCACCGGAAGAGCAACGCGCTATGCTGCGCGCTGACGAGGCGGCTCCTTTGCGTATGGACACGCCGATGGGCCTCGTTGAAGTCCTGCGTCGCCGCTTGCCCGCCGAAGGTTCCGCAAGCTTGCGGGCAGAGACTGACGAGCCGCAGGAATTGCCACCGGTCGTCGATGCGCCGGACGAGGTTGCCGTTGTCGCTCCCGAGCCTGATCCCGAAGCTGTCGAAGTGGCGGAGACCGAAACACCGGTACCTTCACCTACTCTCGTCACGGGGAGCGACAATACTGTGGAGCCGCGCATTGCCGAGGCCGATGAGATTGACAGTTTCGAGGAGGCCTTCGCTCAGATAGAGGAAGCCCAAGCGCCTGCACCGGAGGCAAATGAAGTTCCTGTTTTGGTGGATGGTTTCGTGGTCCAGGCCGCCGCGCTTTCCAACAGGGATCGCGCACAAAGTGTCGCCAATGCCATCGGCGGCAGGGTTGAACAATCGGGACGCTTCTTCCGCGTGCGCACCGGTCCATTCGCAACCCGTGCACAAGCCGAAGCCTCGCTCGCCAATGTGCGGGCAGCCGGTTATACCGAAGCTCGAATCTTCAAGGACGGTTAGAGCGGTGCGGTATCCCGCATCGAACTTGCGGGAGCGACTTTGGCAAAATACCGGACATTCGCAGCATTTGCGTTAAGTGCGGTGCTGGCTGCTGCCATTCCTGCCAGCGCCGAACCTGCGCCTGTGCCCGATGATCTGCCTGTTGCCCTGATGGTGGACCTGTCGAACGGCCAGCGCCTGTTCGAAAAGGAGGCCAACCGGCGCTTCGTCCCCGCCTCGGTCACCAAGGTCATGACGGCATATACTGCGTTCCGCCTTGTTGACGAAGGCCGCGTCTCGCTCTCCATGCCGGTGCCGATCACCGAAGAACTGGAGGAGGAATGGTCAGGCGAGGGCTCATCGATGTTCCTCCGGGCTGGCGAACGGCCAACATTTGGCGAATTGCTGCTGGGTGCTACGACCGTATCCGGCAATGATGCCAGCGTTGCACTGGCATTGGCTTCGCTGGGATCGGTAGAAGCGTGGACAGCGCAGATGAACCAGAATGCGCTGGAATTGGGCATGCGATCGACGCACTTCGGATCTGCCAATGGTTTCCCGGACGAAGGGCGGACCTTTACCACTGCCACTGACCTGGCAATTTTGGCGAAGGCACTCGTGCGGGATTATCCTGAACTCTATTCCCGATATTTCGGTAAGCGCGCTTTGACATGGCGCGGACGGACCCAGTCGAACCACGATCCGGTCACGGGCGTAGTTCCGGGCGCTGACGGAATAAAAACCGGTTTCACCAGCGAGGCAGGCTACACCTTTGTCGGGTCAGGCGAGCGCGGCGGGCGACGCCTCGTAATGGTGATGGCAGGCGCGGCGACTTCAGAGCAACGCGATCTTGTTGCCCGGAGCTTTCTTGAATGGGGCTTCTCGGGGGTCGATGTTCAAATCCTGGCTCCATCCGGGCTGATACTCGGAGACGCGCTTGTGCAGGATGGGAGCCAGGCGCGGGTAGGACTGCAACTGGCCGAGGCGCTGGTGGCAGCCGTTCCGAAAGGTTCGTCCGGCGTGCAATCTGCCACCATTCGTTATCACGGCCCGTTGCAGGCCCCGCTGGCGAAAGGCGATCCGCTTGCCACGCTCCGCATCAAGATTGATGGCATGCCTGATTACGACGTTGCCCTGGTGGCATCCGACGATGTGGCACAAGCCGATTTGTGGGAGCGCCTGGTCAACGGCCTCAAGGGCGTTTTCGGCTGATGGCAGGATACTTCATCTCTTTCGAAGGTGGCGAAGGCTGCGGCAAGTCAACGCAGGCAAGGATGCTCGCCGAAGCGCTTGAAGCGCGCGGTATTTCTACACTACTGACCCGTGAACCGGGCGGGACGGCGGGCGCGGAAGCCATCCGCGAACTGTTGCTGGACCCCCAGGGTACGGGATGGGGGCTGCGTGCAGAAGCCCTGTTGTTCGCAGCGGCCCGCTCTGACCATGTCGCCCAGCTGATTGCTCCGGCAATCGGCGAAGGAAAGTGGGTCATATGCGACCGCTTTCTAGATTCATCGCGAGCCTACCAGGGCGGGGAAGGGGGGCTTCCCGACGATGACATTCTGCAATTGCATCGCATTGGATCGTCCGGTTTCAAACCTGACCTGACCCTGCTGATAGATGTCTCTCCCGAAATCGCCGAGTTGCGCGTGTCCATGCGCGATGGCGATGAGCGGGACCGCATTGGTGGGCGAGATGCGGCCTTCCACGCCCGGGTGGCGGCACGTTTTGATGAAATAGCTGCTGATGAGCCGGGACGTGTCGTACGCATTAATGGCGATGCTTCGGCAGAGGAAGTGCACCACATCGTGCTTGCGGCTGTTGCCGAACGCCTGGGCCTGGCGACATGAACTTTGTGGGGCATGATCAGCCGTGGAGTGCGTGGCGTTCGGCACTTGGCGGAGCGCGCATGCATCACGGATGGATACTTGCCGGAAAGCGCGGCATAGGCAAGGCAGGCTTCGCAATGCAGGCCGCTCGCGACTTGGTGGCAGAGCCCGGTGCAGCACAGCCAACCGGCGATCATCCCGATATCATCGTGCTCTCCCATCTCCCGGTAAAGGGAGACGAGAAGAAAAAGGAGGAGGGCAAGCCTTACCAGCTGCGGCGCAACATCACGATCGAGCAAGTGCGCGAGATGCAGAAACGCCTTTCGACGAGGCCTACTCTCGGCTCGCGGCGGGCCATCATCATTGATCCAGCAGATGACCTGGAGAAAAGCGCGTCAAACGCGCTGCTCAAGAGCCTCGAGGAACCACCTGTCGGTACGTTCTTCCTGCTTGTCACGCACAAGCCCGGGCGCTTGCTCCCGACTATCCGGTCACGTTGCAGGGTGTTGCGCTTTCCGGAACTGTCGGATGCCCAGATTGATGAAATCCTGCTGAGTGAAGCGCCTGAGGCGAATGCAGAAACACGTGCAGCTGCCATTGCTGGTGCTGGCGGTTCTCCCGGAGTGGCACTGGAATTCGTGGAGCTGGAGCTTGGAAAGCTGCACCGCCTGATGCTCGAGATTGTGCGTTCCGGCGATGCCGGTTTCAAGCTTCGCGGTCAGCTGGCTGATGCCATGGGCGCGCGGCCGGACCGCCAACGCCAGCTCGCAGCTATTGAACTCGCCCGCAGTGTCGTTACGCGCGAGATGGACCAGGTCGGCTCGCAAGCGATCCCCGCCCTTGTTTCTGCCCACTCGGAACTGGTGCGTCTTGCCGCACAGTTTCCGACCTACAATTTCGATCCGGGCTTGCTGGTCATGGAAATAGGCACCTTGCTCACCACTCTTGGCGCTTCTAGGGAAGCGGCCAATGGCTGATCCCTATTATATTACCACCGCGATTCACTATCCCAACGGCAAGCCGCATATCGGCCACGCCTATGAGACAATCGCCGCTGACGTCATGGCGCGCTTCCAGCGCCTGCAAGGGCGCGAGGTACGCTTCCAGACCGGTACCGACGAGCACGGCCTGAAAATGGCCCAGAAGGCACGTGATCTCGGCATTACACCGCGTGAGCTGGCGGACGAGATGTCCTGTCATTTCAGAGATTTGTTTGACAAACTCGACATTTCCTATGACCGTTTCATTCGCACCACGGAGGATCAGCACCACCGCGCCAGCCAGGCGATCTGGCAGGGGATGGAGGCCAGTGGTGACCTCTATCTCGACCGCTACGAAGGCTGGTACTCGGTCCGCGACGAGGCCTATTACGACGAGAGCGAGCTCGAAGAAGGTGAGGGCGGCGAGAAGCTCTCCCCCCAAGGCACGCCCGTGGAATGGACTGTTGAGGAAAGCTGGTTCTTCCGCCTGTCAAAGTATCAGGAGCCGCTTCTCGCTCTTTATCGCGACAATCCCGAATTCATACAGCCGGACAGCCGCCGCAACGAGGTGATCCGCTTTGTCGAAGGCGGATTGCGTGACTTGTCCGTCAGTCGCACCAGTTTTGACTGGGGTGTGAAGGTGCCGGGTGCTGAAGACCACGTCATGTATGTCTGGGTCGATGCGCTGACCAATTACCTCACCGGCCTTGGCTATCCTGACGAGACTGCAGACATGACAAAATTCTGGCCAGCGGATCTGCACCTGATCGGCAAGGATATCGTACGCTTCCACGCCGTCTACTGGCCCGCCTTCCTGATGAGCGCGAATGTCGCTGTGCCGAAGAAGGTATTCGGCCACGGCTTCCTGCTCAACCGCGATGGCAAGAAGGAGAGCAAGTCTGCGGGCAATGTCACAGACCCGTCCGAACTTGCGGACCTGTATGGCGTCGACCCGCTACGCTACTTCCTGCTGCGCGAATTCAGTTTCGGACAGGATGGCAGCTATTCTGCAGAAGCCATTGTAAATCGAAACAATGCCGAGCTCGCCAACAGCTATGGCAACCTCGCACAGCGCACGCTTTCGCTGCTCTACAAGAATTGCGAAGGCTATCTCCCGCCGATCAACGGGCATACCGAGGAAGACAAGGCGCTGTTCGAACATGTCGACCGCGTGATCTCGAAAGAAATGCCCGCAGCCTTTGACAAGCTGGCCTTTGCCCAAGGGTTGGAAGCGTGGATGGGCGCGGTGTTCGCTTGCAATGCCTATATCGATGCCCAGGCGCCATGGGCGTTGAAGAAAACCGATTTCGAGCGGATGAAGACCGTTCTGGCAACGCTCTATATTGTGATCGCGCAGCTGACCGTGGCCATTTCTCCCGTGATACCAGCAAGTTCTCGCAAACTTCTCGACGCGATGGGAATCGCTTATGAGTTGCGGACTATCGAGGGAATACGCTCGCACTGGTATTCTCCGCTGTCCGAAGCAGATTACCAGCTGGACAAGCCGGAAGGCCTGTTCCCGCGTCTCGAATTGCCGGAAGCCGAAGGCGAGGGCGGCTGATGCTGGTCGATAGCCATTGCCACCTCAATTATGAGGGTCTGGTGGACCGCCAGGGCGATGTGCTCGACAATGCGCGCGCTGCCGGCGTGCAGGCCTTTCTCAACATCTCCACGCGTCAGAGTGAGTGGGAGGCCATTGTCGCGACCGCTGAGCGGGAAAGTGACGTCTGGGCCAGTATCGGCATTCATCCGCATGAAGCGGATCAGCATGCCGATCTGGGGAAGGGCGCGCTTCTCGAAGCCGCAGATCATCCGCGCGTGATTGCGATCGGCGAAACCGGGCTCGACTATTATTACGACAAGTCCGATCGCGCGGTGCAACAGGCCCTGTTTCGCACGCATATCGAGGTGTCGCGCGAAACCGGGCTGCCACTCATCATCCACACGCGCGATGCGGACGATGATACGGCGGATATCCTGTCAGATGAGATGGAGAAGGGTGCGTTTCCCGCGCTGATCCACTGTTTCACAGCTTCGCCCGAGTTCGGTCGCAAGGTGCTTGACCTCGGCTTGACGATTTCACTTTCCGGGATCGTCACTTTCAAGAATGCACGCGAACTACAGGAATTTGCGAAAGAAATTCCTTCGAATCGCATTTTGGTTGAAACCGACAGTCCGTTCCTGGCGCCCGTGCCGCATCGCGGTAAAACCTGCGAACCCGCATTTGTTCGCAACACGGCCGAATTCGTCGCAGAACTGCGCGGTGAGAGCATCGATGAGCTGGCCGAAACGACAACGCGCAATTTCTATTCGCTGTTCAGCAAGGCTGTTGCATGAAGCTGATCGTCCTCGGTTGCGGCACGTCGACGGGAGTTCCGCGTATCGGCAACGACTGGGGAGAATGTGATCCGAACGAACCCAGAAACCGGCGAAGCCGCGTCTCGATCATCGTTGAATGTGCTGCCGGAACACGAGTATTGGTCGACACGTCGACAGACCTGCGGCAACAGCTTCTCGCAAACAATATCAGCAAGATAGATGGTGTGTTCTGGACGCATGATCATGCCGACCACTGTCACGGCATCGATGATTTGCGTCCCCTTCGCTTTGGCAAGTCTGCGCCGATACCTGGCTTTGCTTCCCGGGATACCAAGCGCAGCCTGATGAAGCGCTTCAGCTATGTATTTGCCGGCGAGTTCGGCTATCCAACCATCGTCGATATCCGCGATCTGGACAATTTGCGCCTTCACGCAGGTTTTGCCGTGGAGAGCGTGGAGATGCCACACGGACCCACGAAGAGCACCGGTTATCTGTTCGAAGCTGACGGAAAATCAATCGCTTATACGACAGACTTCAGTGAAGTGACTGAAGACATGCTCGACATGCTCCACGGTGTTGATCTGTTGGTCTGCGATTGTCTGAGGCGCGAGCCACATCCCACGCATGCACACCTTACCATGGCGATTGATCTTGCACGCAAATGCAAGGCCGGAAGGCTCGTATTGACGCACCTCGACAAGAGCATGGACTATGCCGTCCTCAGCGAAGAAACTCCAGACGATGTCCTGGTGGCTTATGATGGCATGGTGATCGAATTGTGAGCGATTTTGGCTGGATACATCTGATCTGGTTGACCGTGACGCTTGGTGTCATGGTGATGGCATTCGGGTCTTTTCGTATCGGGCTCAAGCGTTCCCTTGTGATGGTGCTTGTCTGGATCGGCATTTTCCTGCTTGCTACTGGTGTGGCGTGGCTGGTTTTCGAACCTGAACGAGGGCCAGTGATGCAACCCGACTACGATCCGGATGCGATCGTAATTTAACATAATATATATTATCATCCCCACATCATGACCAAGCAGATAGACCGCCTCCTCTCCATCATGGCCCGTTTACGGGACAAGGACACCGGCTGCGACTGGGACATCGCACAGAACTTCGCCTCCATCGCGCCTTACACGATCGAGGAAGCGTATGAAGTGGCCGACGCTATCGAACGTGAGGATATGGACGACTTGCGCGGCGAACTCGGTGATCTCTTGCTCCAGGTCGTCTTTCACGCGCGGATGGCTGAAGAAGCCGGACTATTCGACTTCGAAAACGTCGCGGGATCAATTTCTGACAAGATGATTGCGCGCCATCCGCACGTCTTTGGCAACGAGAACCAAACGGGACAGAAAGCACGCTGGGAAGAACTGAAAGAAGCCGAACGTGCCGAAAAAGGCGCGACAAGCGCTCTGGATGGTGTTGCACAGGCACTCCCAGCATTGATGCGAGCCGAAAAGCTCCAAAAGCGAGCGGCACGCGTTGGCTTTGACTGGCCTGACGTCAATGGCCCCAAGGCGAAGGTCGACGAAGAACTCGAGGAACTAGATCAGGCCGGGGAAAGCGAACGGCTGATCGAAGCGGGCGACTTCCTGTTTGCAGCCGTCAATGTCGTCCGCCGCTATGGCGTCGACCCCGAGGAAGCTCTCCGCGCGGCCAACAATAAGTTCGAGAAGCGTTTTCGCGTGATGGAACAGCAAGCGCAAGTGAGTGGCGAGGATTTCGCCAAACTCTCACTCGAGCAACAGGAAGCCTATTGGCAGGACGCCAAGCGTCTCGAAACCTGACCGATCAGGCCTGATATGTATCGAGTGAATTGAAGCGCCCGAACTCGCGCATCGTCAGGCGCACCACCAGCTTGCGCATGGGGCCGTCTTCGCCCTCGCCGCCATCCTTGTCCTCCAGCACATCACCATGTGCATAGAGCCAGGCAATACGCTGCCCGTCGCTGGCGGGAATGAGGAGTTCATGTGCTCTGGCATCCCCGGTAAGCAGGCTTCCCAAGCGATCCATGACGCCTTCGATGCCAAATCCGGTGATCGCGGACATGGGCAGGATGTCGTCGTCAGCTGACGCTACCGCTTCAAGATCGGCCTTCCGCTCTTCATCGAGCAAGTCCCACTTGTTCCAGACTTCGAGGATCGGGATCGAATTCTCACCCTCCTCTTCCCCGTCGATGACGCCAAGGTCACCCAGAACCGCCAGGACCTGCGCTTTTTGCGCGGCGCTGTCGGGATTGGCGATATCGCGCACATGCACGATGATATCGGCGGCAGTGACTTCTTCCAGCGTTGCCCGGAACGCCGCGACAAGCTGCGTCGGCAGGTCCGAGATGAAGCCTACCGTGTCTGACAGGATCGCCTTTTCCACACCGGGCAGCGAGATTGCCCGCATGGTCGGATCGAGCGTGGCGAAGAGCAGATCCTCTGCCATCACGTCTGCACCGGTTACCCGGTTGAAAAGCGTGGACTTTCCCGCGTTGGTATAGCCGACCAGCGCGATGACGGGCCAGGGCGCCCTTCCCCGCCGCTTGCGGTGCAATTCGCGTGTCTTGCGGACTTGCTCGAGCTCGCGGCGCAGTTTGGCCATGCGGTTGCGGATCAGCCGCCGGTCGGCCTCGATTTGCGTTTCACCTGGACCGCCAAGGAAGCCAAAGCCACCTCGCTGGCGTTCAAGGTGAGTCCAGCTGCGGACAAGGCGGCTCTGCTGGTAATCGAGATGCGCCAGCTCCACTTGCAGCCGACCTTCTGCCGTAGATGCCCGCTCACCAAAAATTTCGAGGATCAGGCCCGTCCGGTCGATAACCTTGCGCTTGAGCTTGTCTTCAAGGTTGCGCTGCTGGATCGGGGACAAGGCGCCATCGATAATGACCAGTTCGGCCTCTGCCAGCTCACAGTCGCTGACCATGCGCTGGACCTGGCCTTCGCCGAACAGAGTATTCGGCCGCACATCGCGCACTGGCAGGATGTAGCTTTCAGCCACGACGATCCCGATGGCCAGCGCCAGTCCCCTCGCCTCTTCCAGTCGTGCTTCGGGATCCTGGCTTGAGCGTTGCCGGCGGATATCCGGGCACACGACAAGGGCCCGCGCACCGCGGGTTACCTCTCCCTCGACCTCTTCATTATCAAATATCAGGCGTCTTCGCCTTCGTCGTCATTGTCGAACTCGCCACTGAGTTCGACGTGGGTTGCGGGCTGGATGGTAGAAACCGCGTGCTTGTATGCCAACTGTACGAAGCCATCGCGTTCCAACAACATGCAAAACAGGTCGTAGCTGGCGATGCGGCCTTGCAACATTACGCCATTGATCAGGAACATCGTAACCTGAACGCCCGCCTCGCGCACCCGCGAAAGGAAAATGTCCTGCAACTGGCGTTGCTTGCGGTTGCCTTCCCCGCCTGGCCCGAACTGTTCGGCATCCACCGGTTGTCCCGGCATGATCGTGGAAATCGCGTGCTTGTAGACGAGCTGGGTTTGCCCATCTCGGCGCAGAAGGATGGAGAAATTGTCAAACCAGGTGACGATCCCTTGCAATTTCACCCCTTTTACCAGGAACATGGTGACAGGGATCTTCTCCTTGCGAAGGAAATTCAGGAAGATGTCCTGGAGGTTGCCGGACTTCGCGACTGGCGCAGTTGGTGCCGGCGTTTCGACTTCGCTGGCGGGTACCGCACGAGCGGATAGTTTAGTCCTGGTCATGTTTCCTGACTCCTGTTTTTGGCGATTGCCTCTCGCAATTCGCAGACTGGCCGTCCTGTGTGACAAGCATGGGACAACCGATTCAACTTGATGCCTTTTAGCACGATCCGAAGGAAGTTTCGCGTGCAATCTTCACGATCGCGACAACTAATCTTCAGATTTTTCCGCAATGTCCTTGCGATCACCCATGCCAAGAATCTTGAGTTTCCGGTGCAAGGCTGACCGTTCCATTCCGATAAAACCGGCCGTCTTGGAAATGTTTCCCGAAAACCGGCGAATCTGGATGCGCAGATATTCGCGTTCGAAACTCTCGCGCGCCTCTCGCAAGGGGACGCCCATCAGGGAGCTGATACCGCCCCCGCCATCTTCGCTTCCGCCAGTGATCTCGGCGGGCAGCATGTCGGGATCGATCTTGCCGAACTTGTCACGTGGGGCGAGGATCACCGTGCGTTCCACCACATTGCGCAACTGGCGGACATTACCCGGCCAATCGTAAGCCTGCAGAGCTGCGGCAGCTTCAGGCGAAACCGTGGGCGGCTGCAACCCCTGTTCACGCGCGTATCGGGTGAAGAAATGGTTCGCCAAGGCCGGGATATCGTCGCGACGTTCCGACAATGACGGAATAGCGATTGGCACCACGTTGAGCCTGTAGAACAGATCCTCGCGGAACTTCTTTTCCTCGATTTCCGCTTCAAGATCGCGCGCGGTTGAAGACACGACCCGAACATCTACGCCAACTTGCCGGCTGCCGCCCACGCGGACGAAGCTCTGGTCCGTCAGCACCCGAAGGATACGGGCCTGCGTGCTCAAGGGCATGTCCGCGACTTCATCGAGGTAGAGCGTACCGCCGTCCGCCATCTCCAGCAGGCCGGGACGGACAAGCTTGCCCTCGGCTTCTTCGCCAAACAGCTCCTGTTCGAAACGCTCAGGTGTGATCCGGGCGGAATTGACCGTGACGAAGGCATTGGCGGCGCGCGGGCTCCATGCGTGCAGCAATCGGGCCGCCACTTCCTTGCCCGCCCCGCCCGGCCCGCTGATCAGCACACGGCTGCCGGTGTTCGCCACTCGCTTCAGCGTGGCCCGCACCTGGTTGATCGCGTTGGAATTGCCGTTGAATTCCTCGGTCGAATTGAACCCTTCGCGCAGCCGGGCGTTCTCGCGGCGCAGGCGTTCGGTTTCGGTAGCCCGTTCGACTAACAGCAGCAGCCGTTCTGCCTCGAACGGCTTCTCGATGAAGTCCATCGCGCCGCGGCTGACCGCAGAGACCGCTGTGTCGATATTACCGTGGCCGGAAAAGATGATGACGGGGAGTTCCGGCTCGCGCTGCTTGATCGCGTCGAGTACTTCAAGGCCGTCCATCGGGCTGCCGTGCAGCCACACATCGAGCAGGACGAGGCTGGGACGCCTCTCGTCGACCATTCGCAATGCCGAGGTGCTGTCGCCTGCCGTTCGGCATTCATAACCCTCGTCGCTCAGTACACCGGCGACGAGTTCGCGAATATCCTGCTCATCATCGACAACGAGGATGTCCAGCGCCATTAGTCTTGCTCCTTGGCCGTCATTCCGCGGCCTCACTTCCACTCTTCAAATCGCCCGGGCTAAAGGCAAAGCTGAGCGATGCCTTTGTTCCGCCCCCGGCCGCATCGGTGAACAGCAGCTCGCCGCCGTGCTCCTCGACAATCTTCTTCACGATCGCGAGGCCAAGGCCGGTGCCTTTCTCGCGGGTGGTAACGTAAGGTTCCATGATATTCTCATGGCTGCCGGGAAGGCCGATACCGTTGTCAGTCACGGTCACACGAAGGTGGCCATTCTCGGCCACCACCTCGACCGCGATCTTGCCGCGATAGTCCTCTCCAGCTTCCCGACGGCGCGCGTCGATAGCCTCGGCTGCGTTTTTCAGGACGTTCGTCATCGCCTGCCCGAACTGGTGGCGATCGCATTCGACATGCGGAATCTCTCCTGCCGCATCGAAGGAATAGCTGATATCGGGATTGCCGACTTCCTGCAGGAACAGCGACTGGCGAACGAGATCGACCGCATCCTCCTGCCGGAAGACTGGTTTTGGCAAGCGCGCGAATGAAGAGAACTCATCGACCATCTTGCGCAAATCACCCACCTGGCGGATGATCGTGCCGGTCAGTTCGTCAAACAGTTCGGTATCTTTTTCGATCTGCTTGCCATAGCGGCGCTTGA
>JAUIJI010000149.1 GCA_030431435.1 Alphaproteobacteria bacterium
GATCAGCGGGATCATCACCATCGGCGTGCCATGCGGCACGAACAGGCTGAAGAAGTGGAAGCCGTGCTTCCAGAAGCCCACGATCAGCACGATGGCGAAGGTCATGATCGCCAGTGCACCGGTGATGGTGAAGTGGCTGGTAAAGGTGAAGGCGTGCAGGCCGACCATCGCCAGCGGCAGCGGGATCAGGCCCAGCAGGTTGGCGAAGAGGATGAACATGAACAGGCTGAAGATATAGGGGACGTATTTGCGCCCCGCCTTGCCGATGTTCGCTTCCAGCATGTCATCGATAAAGCCGGTGAAGGTTTCCACCATCATCTGCCAGCGGCCGGGAACGAGCTCGCGCTTCATACCGCCAATCATGAACGCCCACAGCGCCACGGCTGCAATGAGCATCCACATCGCCGAGTTGGTAAAGGCAATATTGAAGCCCGCAAGTTCCCAGCCAGCCGAGCCGAAAAGCGGCTCGATGGTGAACTGGTGCATCGGATCGACCTTGGCCGTTTCGCCTGCCACTGTGTCTATCGTCCCTAAACCTTGTCGCCGTCGCCACCGTTGCCGGGGCTCGAGCTGGAAATCCGGATAATGTTCCTGAAGCCGACGACTATCCCGAGGAACAGCATCACCAACAGGCCCCAGGGCGATGTGCCGGCGAACAGGTCTATAACCCAGCCGACAACCGCACCGCCAAGGATCCCGCCGAGGAGATAGCTGAGAACACGGTTGCCGAGCTTTTCGCTCTCTGTAGCACCCTGTATTTTCGGCCGGTTGCGTTCTTCTTCGCGGCTCCGGGCGGCTTTCAGCCGCACCTCGAGCGCGTCGATTCGCGCATCCTCCTCAATGGGTTCCCGGGCGGGTTTCTCGTCACTCATGCCTGCTCCTTTAAGGCAAGGATTTGGCACGGGCATCAGAGGTGCCCGCCAAGGGCACGCGCCCCTTAGGCGGGGGCTATATCCGAGTCAACCGGTGGGGGTGTGTTTCTGCGTGGTTTATGCCGCTTTTAGGGGCAGCGCGGATCGCGCAGCGGCGGCGCGCTGGTGCGCTCCTGCCACGAACCGTCGGGTGCCTGGTACATTTCGCCCGGAACAGTGCGGGCAATGGCGAGGCATCCTGCCGTCAGCGCATATTCCTCCAGCGTGGCCCCTTCGGCCTGCGCGCGCTCGGCATAAACGGCACGGCGGCGGATGTTGATATCACTCACCAAGGCTTCAAGGGCGGGAGTAGGACTGACAACAATGCCGAGATAGCCATCGGTCTTCTCACCCACCTGGCCGTTCGCGCGCGCTGCGGCATAGGCCGGATCGCGACCCTGCGCATGGGCAGGCATGGCCAGCGAGCCGAGCGACATGGCGGCGAGCGCGCTGCCAAGGGCGATACGGCGGATCAGCTTGGTGTTCATTTCTCGCTCCATTACAAACGCACGCATCAGAAGATGTCGGCGTTGTCTTCAATCGTTTGCCCGGCATCTTCGGCCAGACGGTAAATCACTTCCTGCGTGATGTTGATGTTGAGTTCGATCACGATCGGTTCTGACGGTGCATTCACAGTAATGCACCCACCGAGCGCCACCGCACCCACCGCCAACATCGCGCCGCGTATCGCCATTGCTGCAAAGCCCCTCATGGGCTCCTTATGCGCCGGGCATGCGGCACTGGTCAATTTCGCATATGTCATGGCATGGCCTCGCTTTCGGGGGGCTGAATGTCGGGTTCATTGGCGCGCAGGGCGGCATTGTCTGTTTCAGGAGCTGCGGGCGGCTCTGGCGGGGCATCGCTTCGCCTGCCGGGGATGAAGCGCGTGCCGTCATCATCAAAGAAATCGAGGCTGCGCGGATCGCGCACGGCGCTGGGATCATAGAGCGAGCGCAGGTCGTTCATCATCGAATAGAACGGCGCGCGGACATTGACGATGAAGCGGATCGGCAGCTTGGCCAGCCGGCGGGTGACGAAATTGGATTGCGCCCCCTCGCCCTGCCGCACACCGTCGAAGCGGACCGAGGTGATCAGGTCACCCGTCAGCGAACCGTTCATCTCGATCCGCATCCGGTCATATTCCAGCGCGCGCAAGGCATCGAATGCGTAATTGGCGATGGGCGACAGGTCCTCATATGTGAGCTCACCCACATAGGAGACACTGCCTCCCGGCGGGCGCGAGAGCAGCACGCCGTTTTCAAGGCTGCCATTGCCCATCTCGTCAAACACAACGGGGATCGTGCCATCGAACACGCCGGTGGCGCCGATATTGTTCAATTCCATGTGCTCGACGAATTGCTGTGCTTCCAGCCCGTCGATCACCAGTTCATAGGTGCGGCGCTCCTCGACGCCCACGGCAAGCGTCACGGGCCGCATGGTCAGTTCCCCGCCCATGAACGGCCAGCGCGCCTCTTCAAGCGCGAGGAAGCTGCCATCGGTCAGCGATATCGCCAGTTCGCCATCAAGTACTTCCACACCGGGGTTGATCGACTGGACATAGATGCGCTGGTTCGGCGGGGTCGTCAGGTTGAGCAGGTCGGTGAACTCCACCGTGCCGCGCGCACCGCGAACCGGACCGAAAGCCGCGGCAAAATCGAAACCTTCGGAGCTGAAACGGCCGCTGCTCGTAACGGCATCTGCCGTCCAGTCGATCCGTCCGCGCCCGGAGACCGAGCCTTTCGCCAGTGCCACTGTGCCGAACATCAGGCAGGTAAGACCCGGCGTCCTGTTCCTGCCCGGCGTAAACCCTGCGCGCATGCGCTGGGCACAATCACCCGGGGCAACCTGCAATTCATCATCGAAGACGATACCGGGAACCAGCAGATTCGCCCTGCCCTCCCCGCTGGAGAGATCGTGCGCGATATCGACATTGACGATGGCGCGGCCCGAGCGCGGCTCGTCCAGAGTGGTGTTGGCGGAGATCTGCCCGTCCGCCAGCACCAGCCGCGCATTGTCGGCCACCAGCGGGTCGAAACGGGCTTCGGCCTCGCGGTCGCTCATGGTGAAAGACACGCCATCCAGCGCCAGAACGCCATCGAGATAGGACCATGTGCCATTGGCCTCGCTGATATCGAGCGGCACAATGTCCATTGCCGCATCTGCCCCGGCGAAGCTGCCCTCGATCTCATTGCCCAGAGTGGCGGCCAGCGCGTCCATCGACAGGCGGACGGCACTGCCCTCCTCTCCCAGGACAATGTCGGCGCCGGTTATCGCCAGCCCGCCCGGCCATGAGAAAGCGAGTTCGCCGGTGGTCACGGAAAGCGGGCTCTCGCCATAGCGCGCGTTGATATTGAGTGCGGGCAAAGTGGCGGCGACAGCGAGACCAGCTGCATTATAGCGCAGGATCGGCGATCCTTGCGGCGGGCAGAGCGAGAGCGACTGGCCCTGCATCGCGAGGTCCGCGATTTCGAGGCTGTCAAACCGGATCGGCGTGCAGTCCCGCCACATCACGAGGTTTCCGGATGGCGAAAGATTGCCCGAAATCGGCACGCGCAGCCCTTCGGCAAATCCGCCGGGGATCGCCCCGCTCGCGTCCAGCTCCCCGCTGATGGCGAGCGAACCATCGCGCGCCTGTGTGAGATCGAGCTGCGGTATCTCCAGTCGCGCATTCTCGGCAGCATATTCGCGCATCCTCATGCGCAGTTCCAGCGCGCCGCCTTCATCCTGCTCCATCCGGCCGGAAATTTGCGGCAGACCCTCGCCGCCGGTGGCAAAATTGCCGGAGAAGAACGGCAGACCGCTATCTCCAAATGCCAGCTGTCCGCGGCTCAGGAGGAACAGGCTCGATCCGCTGCGCCCGCGCAAGCGCGCCTCGGGAACGACCAGCGATGCCCGCCCCTCCTCGCGCCGCGCGGTGAGCGTGGCGGTCAGCTCGCTGCCGGGAAGCTGTGCGCCCAACTGGCGGCGGATGCGTTCCAGCAGCGGGGCAGCCAAGGTTCCTTCGGAAGAAACGATGGCACTGGCCAGCGTTTCTTCCATCGCAGGCCCAGGCCTCATGTTGCGACCGGAAATCTCGCCTTCCAGCTCGGCCCGCGCGAACCCGTCCACCGCGCGCAGAAGGCCATCGACCTCGACCAGCGCCACGCGGGCGGCATCAGCGGCAAGGTCTCTGCCTTCGAGGGAAAAATCACTGGTCAGATCGCCGTCGCGCCATGTGTAGCGCCCTTCCCCCGCAATGGCCGCGAGGGCGAAACCGGAGAACGCAGTGCGTCCCGCCTGAACGCTGGCGCTGCCTTCGAAATCGACGAGGTTGCGGTCCAGTCGCGCGTCCAGCGCAATGGCCGCGTCGGCAACCGATATGCCGGTGTCCGCACAATCCAGCGCCGCAAAGCGCAATGGCCCGGCAAACTCCGGCCTCTCCGAATCGATGCCGAATTCGCCGAACAATGTCGCGCTTCGTACCGTGCAACCGGGCAAGGCCAGTTCCGGTGCAACGATCGCCAGTTCGCCCGCGAAACCGCCACGCAGATGACCGGATCCGTCAATCCGGATGGCGATGGGGCCATAATCGCCCTCGACCAGCGCGCGGCCATCACTGACCTGAAGCTCCATATTCGGGAATTCGAAAGGCTCGTCGCTATCGGTAAAGATCAGCGGATCGAGCGCGCCGAAACTTGGCTCCCCATCCACGATCCGCCCCCACAATCGCGGGCGATCGAGCACCAGAGTGCTGACCGTGGGCAGCCCCAGCCGCGGAGTGATGCGCAGTTCGGCCCGTTCCACGGTCAGATCCGGCGCGTCGGGATCGCCGACCACAAGGTTGGTGAGCACTTGCCTGCCCGGCGCGATGCTCTCGATCTCGTAACTCGCCTCGATCCCGTACTGGCTCAGTGTATCGGTGATGAAGTCGCGGGCGATCTCCTCGCGCCGCAGCCATGCGACAACGATCACCACCACCAGCACCGCCAGCGCGATCTGGAAAAATCGGCGGATCGGCCTGCGTTTGCGGGGCGCAGGCGTGGTCTCGGCTTCGGGCGGTGTATCGCGGGACATGAAGGGCAACACTTGCGCGAGGCGCAGGGCAAAGGCAATGCACTATCCACGCGAATAAGGGACAAGGCGTTGGCTGCAAAGGATTTGCCGGAGAACAGTGTGGTGCCATCCGCCGATCATGACGGCAAGGGTCACCGCGCGCGGCTGCGCGAAAGGCTGCTGACCGGCGGCCCGGAGGCGCTGGCTGACTATGAAGTGCTCGAATACCTGCTGTTCGGCGCCAATGCGCGCGGCGACACCAAGCCGCTGGCCAAGCAGCTACTCGCCCGCTTCGGTTCGTTGTCAGGCGTGCTCAATGCCCAGCCGGAAGCGTTGAAGGAAATGAAAGGCCTTTCGGATGCAGGTGTCGGCGCGATAAAGATCGCTGCCCTCGCCGCCCGGCGCATGGCGCGCAGCGAAGTCCAGCGGCAACCGGTGCTCGGAAGCTGGCAGGCGCTGCTCGACTACCTCGCCATCGACATGGCGCATCTGACGCATGAACGCGTGCGCGTGCTCTATCTCAACACCAGGAACCGCCTGCTGCTCGACCACCTTGTGCA
>JAUIJI010000022.1 GCA_030431435.1 Alphaproteobacteria bacterium
ATTCGCGCCCCATGGCAGAAGCACTATCCGCCTGCGGCTGTCCCTGCGCAGGCACGGCAAGGGCAAGCAGGGCGAAGGCTGGCGCGATGGTCTTCAGGGGCATGGGCGATCCTGTCCGCAAGGGTTTTGCCCCGAGCATAGCCGATCCGGTCCTTGACGCAATCGTTTGCGCATCATGCCGGCGCAAGCTATCAAACCCGCAGGGAGACGATGATGCGACTGAAAACCGTGTTCGCCGCACTGGCAATGGCAATGGCAATGGCAATGGCCTGCGTCCCGCTCCACGCGGCCGAACAGGCAGGCTGGGTCGAAAGTTGGGGCACAGCCCTGCCGCTGCAGCCGCCGCCCTCGCCCTTTGGTGACGCGCCTCCCCCTCAACGCGCGGCACCGCCTCCGCCAGTGGCCGATGCGCCGGAACCGCCCAATCCGCGTGTCCCCTATCCCCGCAGCCTGCACGACCAGACCGTGCGGATGCTCCTGCGCACGAGCGTGGGCGGCGAACGGATACGCCTGGAATTTGCCAACCGGAACGGGGCGGAGCCCGTCCGCCTTGGCGCGGTGCATGCCGCGCTTGCAGGGCGTGACGGCACCATCCTTGCCGAAAGCGGCCGCACGGTCACCTTTGGCGGCGAGGCCGGGGTTGTCCTGCGGCCCGGGACGCGGATGGTGAGCGATCCCGTTGACTTGCCGGTGGACCCGCTGGCCCTTGTGGCCGTGTCGATCCACCTGCCCGAAGAGACCCCGGCACAGACTGTCGACGAGATCGGCCTGATGCCGACGTGGATCGCACAGGGCAACCAGGTGGACGCTTCCGTCCTGCAGGCCCCGCAGCACGCTGCATCCTATTTCTGGCTGCGCGGGCTGAGCGTGCCGCGCACTGCTGGCCAAGGAGGGGCGATCATCGCTTTCGGGGATTCGATCACCGAAGGCTATTCGACGACGCCGGGAACCAATGGCAGCTGGCCGGAGCTGCTCGCGCAGCGGTTGCAGGCAACGCCGGGTATGGAAGGGTGGTCCGTCATCAACACCGGCATTTCGGGCAACCGCGTGCTGCGCGCGGGCGCAGGCGATTCAGCCCTCGCCCGCTTTACCGACGACGTGCTGGGCAGGCCCGGCGCGCGATGGGTGATCGTGCTGGAAGGCATCAACGACATCAACATGTCGATCATGCCCGGGATGCCCGCTTCGCAGGCCACCACTGCCGGCGAGATCATTGCCGGGCTCGACCAGCTGGTCACGCGCGCCCATTTGCACGGCCTGAAGATTGCCGGCGGGACGATCATGCCAACGAGGGGATTGCCGTTCTACAGCGAAGATGGCGAAGCCATGCGGCAGGAGGTGAACGCCTGGATCCGCACCAGTGGACGGTTTGACGCTGTCATCGATTTCGATGCGGTCACGCGCGATCCTGCCGATCCCTTGCGCCTTGATCCCGCTTTCGACCCGGGCGATCATGTACATCCGAACGATGCCGGAAATCGCGCCATGGCAGACGCGATCGACCTGGGGCTATTTGCTGTCTCCGGCCCGGACTGATCGGTTGGGTGCTGTCAGTCTGATCGTAGCTTGTCTTCGATCTGCCAAACCTCTCGCTTTCCCCGCGATGAGCGACTGCCCGTTGGCCGGAGCGGCGGCATGGCGGCACGGCGGGTCTTGCAGGACTCTTTCTCATGGTCTGCGTTCGAGGTTGATGTGATTGTGGACGGCGGTGTGGACCAAGGCGAGTGTCCGTGGCGACAAATCAGCCTTGCTCATTCAAACCGGCTGGCATCAGCCTGACCGCACCAGCAGCCCACATCGACAGCGCCATTGTGGCCAATCATCTGGTTTGGAGGCCGGGCAATGACGTACGTCATCTGCACGAAATGGCAGACTTGCTGGCAAATCCTCTTGAGCTGATGAGCAGCGCAGAGTCTGGTCAGAAGGGCAACGTCAGATGTGCAGACAAGCTCTGCGATTGTGTGCCGTTCCGGCCCCACAAGCCTCGATAGCCAATCCCGAGGCGCAACCCTTGCTGCGACTGCAGGTTGATGAGCGCGGACGCCACCGGACCGTCGCTGACCAGCGGCCCGACTGGCTGAGCGAAGCCCGTGGCAGGAGCAATCGTGAATGCCGTGTTGACCGGGAGCACTTCATCGCCATGCAGCGCGGCGCGATAGCCGGCTGTGACTACCAGTTCACCACTCAGGCCAGTGCTGCTACCCAGCTGGCGCACCAGTTGTCCGGTCAGGTCCGCTGCCGTCGAACTGCGGTCAATCTCCGGCAAGAGCAGGTTGAGATCACCAGCGCCGCCTTCCGCAAAGCCATCGATTGCAAGGTCATGGAAGCTGAATTCCACTTGCGGGCCGAAGCGCCAGCCCTGGTTCTCGAACAGGTCAACGCCGCCTTTCACAAAGCCTTGCGTCACCTTGCCGCTTGTCTCGCCAGAGGCCACCGCGCCGAAAACGCGGCGCGTGCTGCCGAGCCCGACATCGGCATAGCTGGCACCGCCCGCAAGCGAGAATGCACCGGCCCGGTAACGCGAATAGAGGCTGACAGAGAAGCTATCTGCATCAACCACGCCCAGATTACCGGAAAGGTTGCTGCCCATCTCACCATAGCTTGCGGCAAGACCAAGCAGCAGGTCAGACCCGGCGCTTTCGAACTCCAGCGCGACATCGGCGGACCATCCTTCCTGGCTTGAACCAACCGTGCCGCTGACGCTACCTTGGCTGCCGAAATGATAGCCTGCTTGCCCGACGAGGCGCAGCTTCCCGCCTCTTTCCGTGAGCAATTCCATGCCGCCGCCGGCTTGCGCTGACCGCATGGCCGAAGCTGCCATGCGCTCGCCATCGGGTTTGCTGCCCCGTGCGGAGGTTCCGGCGGAAATGCGGTCTGCCATCATGCGCGAAGGGGCTGCCTCCACCGTACTGCTCGTCAGGTCCACCCGGTGGCGCGCGAAGTCGAGGCTGTAGCTGCCGCTTCGCATTGTCGTTGCCTGCAAGGCGGAAAGCTGGGTCGCGCCGAGCGAAGTCAGACCGATGGCCTGTCCGCCAAAGCTATCAGCGAACTGCAGGTCCACGGCGATTTCAAACAGTTGAGCCGAAGGCACGCCGGATTCGGCGCTTGAGAGGAAATCGAGCGCGCCGGCCATGGATAGCTGCGCCGGATCAAGCCCGCCCAGTTGCGACAGGGTCGAGCCGTTAAAGCCGCGCAACACGCGCAAGAATTCCCCGCCTTCGCCAGCCACAAGGTCAGGCACGAGAGTGTAACCCAGCGGCAGTTCGTCAAGCACAGCGAAACTGATCTGCTCGACATCGTCCGGCGAGATATCGCTGGCGGTAAAGAGCACCACCTCGTCCCCGGTTTCGAGCAGGAAGGGCGATCCCTCTCCGGTATCAAGCAAGTCCACGACGATGGTGGCGTTGCCGCCGAAGGTCAGCGTGCCGCCGACATTGACCTGGTCATGGCTCTCGCCCGGCACCAGCCCGCCGATCTCCATCAGGATCATGCCATCGGTGAAAGTGGCATCGCCGGTGATGGTGACAATGCCGGGCGAGAATCCCGGGCTGAACAGCAATTCGTCAGCGGCAAGCCCGCCATCAACCGCTTGCTGGACAAGGCTGCCATCAATCGTGCCGACGCCGGTGAAGACACCAGATTGCTGGAAGAGGCTTCCTGCCGAGAATGTGCCCGCCCCTGCCTGCGGATCGCCCAGCTGGAACGTGCCGAGATTTGTGAAGCTGTCCGTGACCGCAAAGCTCTGGGCAAGGATGGCTGAATTGGCGCCCGTGGTAAGGCTGACAAATGTGCCATTGGCAAATTGCGCAGTGCCGTTCACGGTGAAGTCCTGCGCACTGACATCGCCGCCAATGAGCAACTGCCCGTCAATCGTGGCATCGCCGAAACTGCCCTCGCCGCCGATCTGCAGGACGCTGCCTTCGCTCAACGACAATTCGCCATCGAAGCTGCCATCGCCGGTAATCAGGAACTCACCATCCAGCTCATGCCGCTGAGGCGCAAGGGCCAGTGCGGTGATCGCCGGATCAGGCTGGCTTTCCGCAGTGACAAAACCCGTCAACAGACTGCGGTTGATGGCGGAGCTGTCTTGCGACTGGCCGCCGCTGAAAGCTGCGTTGCCGTCGACGGTGAAATCGCCATTGGTCGAACGCAGGAAACCTTGCGAGACAAGATTGCCGGTCTGGTTCCAGGCGGCCAAGTTACCAAGCACGAGGTCTCCGCCCAGCAGCGCGCCCCCGGTGATGAAAATCCGGGAAGCAAAATCCCCGGAATAGGATGCTCCGCCTGCAGCATTACCAGCGCTCAGCACATTGCCGGTTGCGGTTCCGTTGCCGTTTATCGTGATGCCGGCATTGTTGGTGATACTGCCTTGCGCCGCGAATAGCGCATCGACCTCGACTGTTGTGGCAACGATGGGAGCATTCTCAAAGAAGCTCACCGGATCGAGTGCGGAGACTTCGAAGTTGCCGCCAAAGGCACTGACCTCTCCCGCCGTCAGCGTGCCCTGAACAAAGAAATCGCGCGCTTCGATGGAACGGTTCGCCTGGGTGGCGGACACTTGGCGGAGGGAGCCTTGGCCGCCAATGGCCAGTCCGCCTGCCAGCGAAATGTCGCCGCCGAATTTCCAGTCACCATCAACCGTCGTATCGGTGACAGACTGCGTTGCCAGCGATCCGCTGGACCTGAACTGGCTGGCCTCTTCCACCGACAGCGCGGACAGCGTGGCATCTTCTTCGATGGTCACATTGGCACCGGCCAACAGGTTAAGAACCGGCGCAACACCCAAGGCATCATCCAGCCTTGTGACGGTCAGTTTGCCCGCAACATCGGCCTGCGCAAAGGCGAGATCGGTGACCGTCGCCTCGCTTGATTGCGCCATGGCGAGGTCAGTGATGACCGCCCGGCTGGCGAACAGCCTGCCCGTTCCGCCGATATTGGCTGTGGGGGCAGTAAAGGTGATCGGGCCGTCCGCGTCCTGCCCCAGTATCCGCAGCGTTCCATTAAAGGTTGCGCTGGTGGAGGTCAGGTCGCCGGAAAATTCCAGACGTGCGCCCTCACCAATCGTCAGCGTGTCAATCGTGCTGGCAGCCATGCTCTTCTGGTCAAGCCTGCCGTCAATCTCCAGCGTATCGAGGACGATCGCATGCTGGCCATTTTCCGGATTGTTGACCTCGAAACTAGCGTTCTCGCCGATGATCAGAAGATCGCTGCTGATACCGGAGGCGAAAGTGGCCTTCGCGTCATCGCCGCTCACGTTCAGCACATCGCCGGTAAAGCGGCCATCGCCAAAGAACACGCCTTCGATGCGGGCCAGCCCGTTGCCATTGCCGGTCAGGCCATTGATCGTGCCATCGCCTGTGATGACGACCCTGGTCCCCATCGCGATGGCAGAGATGCCTGGCGCTTCACCGCCTTCGCGCAGAGTAACCTGTCCTTCCACGTCAAACCGGCCGAACAGCGTGGTTTCGCCGCTCACATCATCCAACAGATTATGGGTGACAACGTCCAGCGTGGCCCCTTCGCCAACAACAATAAAGTCATACGCACTGCCGGCAGCGTTCGTGGTCTTCAGCTCCTGCGCCAGATCGGCAATGGTCACGTCATTCGCGGTGCCCGCGCCCGGCGCGGCAATCACCAGCAGGCCGGCATTGTCGACATTGAGCAGGTTTATCGCCTGATCCATCCCCTCGATATACAACTCGCCGCCAGCCAGATTGGCCAGCACGGTGCCCGCATCGGGCATCTCAAAACTTCCGGTCAGGCGCGTCACGCCAGAATTGCGCAAGCTCGAACCCTCACCCAGCAGGGTGAAATTGTCGAGATCGCTGAAACCCGTCAGCGTCAGGCGCAGGTCCTCTGCCACCACGTCTGTCATGGTCAGGCCTTGCGCGGCGAGGTTCACATTGAAGGTCGCCAGCGCATCGGCAAAGGAGCCGGGAAGATCCCGGAAGCCCTGCGTTTCCCTGTTGGCCGCAGACAGGCCTGCGGTGAAGCTGGCAATGGCATTGGCGTCGCTGGCCACAGAGCCGCTGCCAGCGGTGAACTGGTCGGCAGTCAGCCCGGCGATATGGGCATTGCTGATCGCAACCGGCCCCCTGCCGGTGATCTGCAGGTCTTCTGCATTCGGGCCATCAAGGACAAACAGCGACAGCGGCGCGAGCTGCGCATCATTGCCAATGGTAACTTTCGCCGGACTAAGCTCGGGAAGCTGGATCGTGGTGTTCAGGATCGCATCTGTCTCAATGCGCAGTTCTGCAAGCGCAGCCAGCGACAGATCACCTTCCAGGAAAACAGCAGCTTCGCCTTCGAAGCTGAGCGTTTCTTCGAAGACGGAGTGGTTGCCATCAAGCGACAGCAATGTGCCCACGTCAGGCAATATCGGCGCAGGCTCGACCATTGCGTCCAACAATTCCTGCAAACCCATCTGCAGCAGGTCGTCTGGCGCATTCGCGGCGCTTATGGCGCTTTGGCTGAATGTCAGGTCGCGATCCCCGGGGATCAATCCACCGCTGATATTTGCGAATGGCGCAGAGATGGTGATCGGGCTGCTGCCCGGGGCAAAGCTGAGCTGCCCACCGTTGCGGTTGACCAGCAAGCCATTTCCGCCAAGCGATTGCTGGCTGAGCTGCAAACTGGCTTCATTGGCCAGGACAGCGCGATCCGTGATCACCAGCATGCCCTCCACGTCGACCGTGCCGCCACTCAACACCACCCTGTCATCAATGGTCAGTGTGTGCTGCTCGGTAATGCGTAAGGTGGAGCTGGCATCAGCAACAACGATCACGGAAAGAGCATCGTCAAGCGCGCCCGCCGCAGTGTTGGTGAACGTCAGATTGTCCATCGTCAGAGTGCTGGTGGTCAGTTGCAGCACAGCCGCGCCACTGGAGCCGTTTCGGACTTCCACATCCGGCGCAATGCTCACTGTGCCGATCGTATTCAGGGCTGCCCCATTTTCAATGAGGACATTTCCTTCGCCGGATATCGAAGCGTTGGTCGCCGTCGCATTGGTAAGTCCGGTTAGAGTCAGGCTTGCACCATTTTCGAGAACCAGATTGCTGCCATCAGCAAAGCTGATGCCCCCGCCATCGACGGTGAGATCAGTCGACAAGGTGATGCCATTGCCTGAAATGTTCACCTGAACCGGCGTCAGCGATCCGGCCTGCCCCGATGCAGTAATACTGCCAGCGCCGCCGATATCGCCGTCATCCCAATTCAGCGCTTGTGAAACAGTGATATCCTGCGACGCGGTCAGGTCTGCGCCAACTTCCAGCGTAGCAGTTTCCAGATTGCCTATGGTGCCAGCGCCGGTGATCCGAGTGGTCTCGGCGACGACTGACCCGGTGCCTGCCACCGTGCCATCATTGAGCACCAGCTCGTTGAAATTTCCCGAGCCCGAAAGGGTCAGCGTGCGCCCGTTCTCAATCGTCAGCGTGGAATCGCTGTCCAGAGAGGTGATCGACACATCGGCCACGGAAATGCGCACATCGGTGCCGCGAATGGTGGCGATCTGCGGAGCCGGATCGCTGCCCGGAGGGCCATCGGCCACCTGGTTGTTGTCTTCAGCGTTGACCCAGTTGCTGCCGTCCTCACCGCTGATCTGGCACAGGGTCGAAAACTCGTCATCACCGCAGCCACCCTGCCACAGATAGTTCGTTATATCACCAGCAGGGACTTCACCGTTCAGGCTGGTCAGTGCAACCGCATAGGAATTGTCCGAGAACAGCAAGTAATAGCCCAATTGCTCATCGCGGTTGTAGCCATCGCCAAAGCCATCAAGATCGTTGGAGCCGAACTGGAGGGTGAAATCGGAAACCGTGCGGGTGACGCCGCCCACTTCCACTTCCTGCCCGACATAGGTGACGATGTAGAATGTGCCGTCATTGGCTTGCGCCACCAGCGCGTCGGCCATGTTCCCACCGCCCAGATCGACATATGCATAGAGCGCCACGCGCCCGTCGTGATTGACGGAGAGGAGCTGCGTCCGCCCATCTGTAAGCGTGGTATCAATTGCCAGCGAGCGTTCGGTAAACCCGGTTGGCTGGCCTGAGACTGTGAATGTCTCGCCATCGACTGTGGCCAGCTGAGTGCCCGGCGCAAGGACGGCTTCGATCTGCTGATTGCCCGCGCCCGGATTGGTGATCCGCCAATAGGAAACATCCAGTTCCTGATTGGTGCCGGAATCGCGCGCGCGGCCGGAAAAATACACGGAACCGTCTTCGGCAACGATCAGGTCGTCGACCGATTCAAAGCGCACATTGCCAAGACTGGTTGTGCTGTTGACGCCTACCACGAGCAGGGCTTCGGACGTGTTGCTGGCCGCGCCAAGCTCTTCCATGAAGATCGCCTGCGTGACGATATCGGTGCCCGGCGAGCCATCGATCGAGGCCTCGACATTATCGAGCGCGAAAACGCCAATGCCGGCTGCCAGCGAAAAGCGACCGTCAAGGAATTGCACGCCATCGCCAAAGGCCGTGGCATTGGGCGTGCTGCTGAAAAAGCCATAGCCGCCGAAGAAGATGTCTCCCAATCCGGGGCCAATCATGGTTGAGACAGTGACGTCAGTCGTTGACGTGTCGAATGCGACGATCTGGTCAAGGATCGCGCTATTGGGCGAAGTGACTTGATCGCTCATGCTGCCGAACAACAGGCCATCGCCGTCAAAACGCAGGCTGGTCGAGCCTTCGAGACCGTCAACCAGGGTATAGGACTGCCCAAAGTCCGTGCTCAGCGCCACCAGGCTGGTAGTGTTGAAGACATTGGGAATGGCCGTTGTTTCATTCGCAACATTGGAGATCAGCAGCGCCACATTGTCACCGCTGATAATCGGAATCGCGCCGGAAAACAGATTGCCGGTATCGTAAATGGCGCTGGCGTTAAGCTCATCGGCGAGCAGGTCCAGCAGGGGGTCTTGCGGGCTCAGCTCATCGGTCGTCTCGAACAGTCCAAGGTAGAGCTGGTCTCCATCCACTCCTGTCGCCCCGAACGCGGCGAAGGGGTTTTCGATGGATCCCTGCAAGTCGGCGACGGCGAAGTTCGCTAGCTGGGTGGAGTTGCCAATGTTTGCAAGAATTGTGACTTCGCCGCTGGGGAAACTGCGCGCAAGCTGGGAAGGCGAACCGCTAAAGGCGACAAAGACATCATCGCTGAAACTGGAAGCGCTGAACAAGACATCGCCCCCACCGCCGACCAGAACGGGCGAAATCTGGGTGAAGGCATCGAATGTGAAATCGCCAACAGTGTCATCGCTGGCGACAACGATCTCGGTGGTGGGATCACCGACCGTCGATTGCGCGAAGGCCGGTGCCGCCAACAGAACTGCCGCGACCGCAAGGCTGGATGTGAGCGTGTGACGCAGATTTCCCTGGCTGCGAAGCGCAACCATCCCAGCAGTTTTCAGCTGCATATTCCCCCCAAGTATCGATCTAGAATCAGATTCAGGAAGCCAGCCTAAGCAATCTTGCCCGAATGTCTCCAGAAAAAGCTCAATTTTTCAGTGATGATCCTGACAATTATCTGATTAACTGTACGAAAAAACATCTCGCATCGATCATTTTGTCATCCTGCAAAACGGGAAGTCGCACCGCGTAATTGGTCGAGTGCGGAAGACTGGGCACAGAAGCAAGGGACCTTGCCTGATGCAGACTTTCTCCACTGCAGCATTTGCCAGCAGATGCTGCAGCGCCGCGCAGGCGTTTCTTAAGAATCGGGAAAATCCCAAACTAAATGGCCGTGTTCCCGGTATAAAGGGAACTCGCCTCCAGCGGGCCGGGGAGATCGCCCTAGGCTGAAGATGCCCGCTGCAGCATGCTCAGAACGGCGCTGCAAGCCGGTGCAGGGCCCCGCCGATCATGCCGCCGATCTGGTCGGGCGGTGCGCCATCAAGCTGGGCTGCACCGATGGCAATGCTGCTTTCCACGATGTCGCGACAACGGTCGAAGCGGCGTTCCTCATAGGTCCTCAGGGCTGCTTCCGCATCGCTCGCGCTCGCCAGCTCCTCTGCCAGAACGACGGCGCTTTCCACCGCCATGCCTGCGCCGGAAGCAAGATGCGGCGTGGTGGCATGCACGGCATCGCCCAGCAGCACTATCCGGCCATTGGACCACGGCCCCGGCTGCAGCTTGGCAGCCAGCGGGCGGTAGTTGATCCAGTGGTCACGCGTCATGTTGTCGCGGATCCAGCCGGCAGAATTGCCGAAGCCTTCAAGGTTGGCCTTCATGCGGGTATAGAGCTCTTCCTCGTCGAAGTGCTTTTCACGCCTTTCGTGCGGTGTCAGAAGCCAGAGATAGACCGCATCCTCGCCGCAGCGGGTGATCCCCACGGTATATTTGTGGCCGAAGTACATTTCGCCCTTTTCGAGCATCGGCGGCTTCTCGATCGAGATGCGCCAGCAGCCCTGCCCGGTCCGCTCCGGCTCCGACATATGCGGGAAAGCCAGGTCGCGAACACCCGAATTGACGCTGTCCGATCCGATCACCAGGTTATAACGCCCTTCGCTGCCATCGGAGAACACCACGTCGACACCGTCATCACGGTTGACCAGGCTGGTCACGGTGAGGCCAAGGCGAACGGGAATATCGAGAGCGCGGACCCGCTTCTGCATCAGCTCGTGTAGTACGGGCCGCATGATGCCGCCTGTTGCAGGCTTTTCGCCATCGACCGCAGGTTCATCCAGATCGCGCAAGTGCTGGCCACTGAACAGGAACACGCTGGATCCGTTGGTAATCGCACCGTGTTCCGCAATATCTTCCACCATGCCCAGATGCTTGTATGCACGCAGGGTCACGCCGGTGATGGTGATGCCTGCGCCGTAAACGCGCCAGTCGGGATCGAGATCGATCAGTTCGACACTGACGCCGCGCCTGGCGAGGCTGATCGCCGCTGCCATGCCGCCGATACCGCCGCCCACGATGAGGGCGGATGCGATGCTGGAAATTCTGTCCTCTGCCATACTGGCTGTCTAGCCAAGTGCCGGACACACACAAATTCGAAGAATGGATGGCATGGCATCCATAGAATGGGAGCGATCTGGCGGACTTTATCGGCTAGCCCTGCCACGCAATGCCGAATTCAGAAGAAATCGCCCACGCGGCTCCAGTGTTCGACCTTCGGCGGTTCGGCAAAGAACGGCCCGGCCAGCGCGCGCCATTGCTGGAAGCCTTCGGACTCGCGGAAGGTGACCATGTGGTGATCGACACTCTCCCAATCGACGCTGAGGCGATAGAGAGCGCCATCTTCCTCCACGCGTTCGAGGCGCATGCCGTGGCACCCTTCGGCCGACTTGAAATGGGGCGCAGCCGCAGCAACCGCCGCCTCGAAGTCGGAAGCTCTTGCAGGATCGATGGCGATATAGGCGATTTCGGTAACCATGCGCACCGAATGGCCCCTTGCGAGAAAAGAGGCAAGCCATGAAAATCATCGTGACCGGTGCGGGCGGATTCGTGGGGCGGCACCTGGTCGCCGGCCTGCTGGCGCGCGGCGATACCGTGGTCGGGATCGATGCGGTCGCGGCGGGCATACCCGATGGCGCGCGCAAGGTCGTTGGCGATATTGCGGACGGCACCCTGCAGGCTGATGCGCTGCAGGGCGGCTGCGATGCGCTGGTCCATCTTGCGACGGTGCCCGGCGGCGCGGCAGAGGCAGACCCGGCGCGATCGCGCCGTATCAATATCGATGCCATGTACGACCTGCTCGAAAGGGCAGCGGCGGCGGGCAATCGTCCGCGCATAGCCTATGCCAGCTCGATTGCCGTTCTGGGCCATCCCTTGCCTGCAACCGGCGTGAACGATGATACGCCGCTTTCGCCCGAACTTGTTTACGGCGGTCACAAGGCGATGATGGAAATTGCGGTGGCGATGATGAGCAACCGCAGGATGATCGATGGTATCAGCATCCGCCTGCCCGGCATTCTGGCCCGCCCCAAAGGCCCCAGCGGCATGAAGTCTGCTTTCATGAGCGACCTGTTCCATGCGCTGCAGGCCGGAGAAGCCTTCACCTGCCCGACCCGCCCCGCAGCCACGATATGGGCGCAAAGCGTGGCGCAATGTGCGCGCAATTTCATTCACGCGATCGATTGCGATTCGTCACGGATGCCGCCGACGCGCGCGGTAACCCTGCCTGCCTTGCGCATCAGCATGGGGGAGCTTGCGCATCAGCATGGGGGAGCTTGCGGCAGAAATCGCGCGCCAGTGCGATGTCTCGCCCGATCTGGTAAGCTGGCAACCCGACCCGCAGCTGGAAGCTGCATTCGGGACCTATCCGCCGCTGTCTGCCGCCGCTGCATCGGCTGCGGGTTTTGCAGATGACGCGAGTCTCGCTAATCTGGTGGAAAGCGCGCTTGCTACGCTGCGATAGACAAGGGGGAGAGAGAAATGCGGTTCCAAAGGCTGGACTTGAACCTTCTGGTGGCGCTTGATGCGCTGCTTACCGAACGCAGCGTTTCGCTCGCCGCAGACAGGCTGTGCCTTTCGCAATCGGCCACTTCCAGCGCACTGGGCCGCCTGCGCGAGTATTTCGGCGACGACCTGCTGGTGCTGAAAGGACGGCAGATGATCCTCACCAGCCGCGCCGAGGAACTGATAGAGCCGACGCGCGCGGTGCTCGAACAGATCCGCTCGACCATCGCGGTGAAGCCCGAATTCGATCCCGCGGCAAGCGACAGGCTGATCCGTTTCATGGCATCGGACTATACCACAGAGGTCCTGCTCGCCCCCGCGCTGGAACGGATCCAGGAAATCGCGCCCAGCATGCGTTTCGAGATCATCCACATGAGCAGCGCTCCGGTGGAAGCACTCGAACGCGGCTATATCGACCTGCTGGTGACGGTGGATTTCGCCACCTCTTCGGATCATCCCAGCGAACTGATGTTCCAGGATGACTATGTCGTGGTGGGTGACAGGGACAATCCGGCCATGAGCCAGGAAATGACCAGCGAGCTTTACCTCTCGCTCGGCCACGTCACGGTGCGCTTCGGGCGATCGCGAATCCCGGCCTTCGATGACTGGTACATGCGCCGCAAGAAGCAGCAGCGCAGGCTGGATGTCATCACCGCCAGTTTCGTGACCATGCCCGGCCTCATCATCGGCACCAACCGCATCGGCACCATGCATCGCCGACTGGCGGAAAAGATGGCGAAGTATTATCCGCTGACGCTGACCGAAGTGCCGTTCGAAATTCCCCCCGTGCGCGAGCTCGCGCAGTGGGATATCTCCAACAACAACGATGCCGCCATTCGCTGGGTTGTCAGCCAGTTGCGCGAAACCGCGGAAGCGGAAGGTCCGGCGCGCTTCAAGGATGATGGCGGCGACAGCAAGGTCGCTTTCGAATTTCGCGCTGACAGGGACCGGCTCTGAAAGCTTCGGTTTTACGGATGGTCAGCCATCCAAACAATCGATGGGCCGGTTTTGCGCTGGGTCAACAAGTAGCGCGGGTGAAGCGCGCAATCCCGACTCCACAGGAAAATGGAGTCTGGAAACATGGCGATCACCGGTATCAGGCGGCTGACCTACCTCGTGGAGGATGTGGCCGAATGCACAAGGTTCTTTGACGATTTCGGCCTGCCGCTCGTCGAGCAGCAACATGAAGAGGCCTTGTTCGAACTGCCCGACGGCAGCGAGGTGCGGCTGCTCAAACGTGGCCATGCAGACCTGCCACAGGGGACCTCGCAGACCGGTATCGGCGTGTTCGAATGCACTTGGGCGGTGGATAGCGAGAAGAGCCTCGCCCGCCTTTGCGCCTCGCTGGAAGAAGACCACGAGCTTTCCCGCGACGATGAAGGCGTGGTCCGCTTTCTCACTCCCTTCGGGCAGGCGATCGCACTGGAAGTCTGGCGTCCGCGCCCGGTTTTTGGCGCGCCCAGCCCAAGCAACACCGTGGGCCATATCGGTCGCCTCAACCAGCCGCGCAAATGGATCGACCGCGCCGTTCCCAAGCGCATCCACCACGTGGTCTGGACCTTCCCGGACGTGGACGAGGCGCTCAATTACTACCGCGACAGGCTGAACTTCCGCCTTACCGATATCCAGAAGGGGTTCGGCTGCTACATCCGCGCCGACGGCGCTTTCGAACACCACAATGTGTTCCTTGCCAATGCCAAGGCGCCGATGCCCGGCTTCGATGGCAGCCTCAAGTTCCACCACGCCAACTTCGAAGTCGAGGATATCGACGAGATGCTGGTCGCCAAGTTCTACATGGACCGTAACGGCTACCATGCGAACGACTGGGGCTTCGGGCGCCATCGCCTGACCAGCGCTGCATTCCTCTACATGCCCTGCCCCGCAGGCGGCGAGGCGGAATATGGCGCGGACTGCGATTGCGTGGACGACAGCTGGCGGCCGCGCGTTTGGGAAGGCAATTTCGGCACGCTGATCTTCATGCACGACCTGCCGCAGTGGCTGATGGAGGATCCCAGCTGGGACGTCCGTTACGCCCGCGACGACGAGACGCAATTCATCCCCGTGGAGTTCAATTTCGGCAAGCAGGCCGAGGCCGCCGAATAGGCCGGCAGACAAGAGGAGTATCAAGACATGAGCAAGAAGATCTGCGTAATCGGCGGCGGCGTCGGCGGGCTGGCAGTCGCTATCGGGCTGCACCAGAAGGGAATGGACGTCGAGGTTGTCGAGCGCGACAAGGACTGGAAGGTCTATCACGTCGGCATCATCGTGCAGGCGAACTTCATCCGCGCACTGGAACAGCTCGGCCTTGGCAAGGCGGCAGTCGATGCGGGCTATCCCTACAAGGGCGCGCGTTTCATGACGCCTGCCGGCGATATCATCGCCGAACTGCCCGGTGACAGCCAGGTCGATGGCCTGCCAGGTGATCTTGGCCTGACGCGCCCCGCGCTGCACGAGGTCCTTACCAGCAAGGTGAAGGAACTGGGCATACCGGTGAAGCTTGGTGTCACTTTCGAGAGCTTCACTGATCAGGGCGACAGCGTGGACGTGACCTTCACCGATGGCAGCAGCGGCACTTACGACCTGCTGATCGCGGCAGACGGCAACTATTCCGCCGTGCGCAAGGTGCTGTGGCCCGATGCGAAGCCGCAGTTCACCGGCCAGGGGGTGTGGCGCTACAATGTGCCGCGTCCGGCGGACCTTGAATGGAGCGACCTGTATATCGGGGTCCAGAACGGCTACCGGGGCAAGGCGGGATACTGCCCGCTGACGCCTGAAGAGATGTATATCTTCGTCGTCACCGAAGAGCCGGGCAACCCGCGTTTCGCGCCTGAAACTCTGGCGGACCAGATGAGCAAGCGCTTGCAGGGATATGGCGGCATCCTGGGCGAAGCTGCCAAGCAGGTCACCGATCCTTCGCTGGTGGTCTATCGCCCGCTCGAAGCCTGCATCATGCCTGACCCGTGGTACCAGGGCCGCGTGGTCTTGATCGGCGACGCCGCTCATTCGGCCACCCCGCATCTGGGCCAGGGCGCTGCAATGGCGGTGGAAGATGCCGTGGTGCTGGCCGAAGAGCTGGCTGAAGATCAGGGCATCGACACTGCCCTGCGAGCCTTCATGGATCGCCGCTTTGAACGGGCCAAGCTGGTCGGCACCAGTTCGATCATGCTCGGCGAATGGGAAATGCACCCTGAGCAGGCAGGCGACCCGGTGGAGGTGACCGCACGCATCCGCAAGACCCTGGCCGAACCTGTCTGACCGTAATCACGGGCAGCCGGCACACCACAGGGGTGCCGGCTGCTTGCATTTTGCAACGCAATTCATGGACCATTCGCCCGTCGTTGCTCCAGATCAATCCGCCGGACAACGGGCTGGTTGATGCTCCCGCTATTGAAAGCCGCGCAGGTCGCCCGGCAGCGGCGAGAGGAGTTACCACCTTGCAATACCAGCTCATGGAAGCGCAGTTCCGCTTCGATCCCTATTCCCCGCAAAACGATGCAGACCCCTTCCCCGCCTATGCAAGGCTGCGCGAGGAGTTCCCGCTGTTCTGGTGCGAGGAGGCGGGCATGTGGGTGCTCTCGCGCTACCACGATATCCTCAACGCGCTGCAGGACTGGCGGACCTATTCCTCGGCCAAGGGCAATCTGGTCGACGAACTGCCCGGACGCGCCGGGGCTACGCTCGGCTCGACTGACCCGCCCCGGCATGACCGGCTGCGCGGCCTCATACAGAAGGCCATGCTCAAGAGCGCACTCGAACACACGATCGAACCCTTGCGGCTGGCAGCGCGCGGGCATCTGGCGGCGGTGCGGGACAGGGAGAGCTTCGATTACGTCGGCGAGTTTTCCAGCCGTGTCACGCTCGACCTGATTTTCACCCTGTTCCAGCTTCCCGCGGAAGGCCGAGAGGAAGTGCGCGAGAAGGCCGTGCTGATGACGCAGACCGATCCGGTCAAGCGCGCCAAGGGCGAAGAGCACCTGGCCGCCTATCGCTGGATGGCGGACTATGCCGAAAAGCTGGTGCAGGAGCGCAAGAAAGCCCCCGGTGATGACCTCCTTTCCAATTTCATCACCGCCGAGATCGACGGAGAAAAGCTGCGCGATGAGGAGGTGCGGCTGACCGTCACGACGCTGATCATGGCCGGCATCGAGAGCCTTTCCGGCTTCCTCTCCATGCTCGGCCTCAACCTTGCACAATTCCCCGATGCGCGCCGCGCGCTGGTGGCAGACCCTTCCCTGATCCCGGACGCCATCGAGGAAAGCCTGCGCTTCAACACGTCAGCCCAGCGTTTCCGCCGCTGCATCCAGCAGGAAACCACCTTGCACGGCCAGACGATGAAGCCGGGCGACTTCGTGATGCTGTGCTATGGCTCTGCCAATCGCGATCATCGCAAGTTCGAGAACCCGGACGTGTACGACATAACCCGCAAGCCCAAGGCCCACCTCGGCTTTGGCGGCGGCGTGCATGCCTGCCTCGGCTCTGCCCTCGCCCGCCTGGCCTGCAAGGGGGCGG
Source organism: Alphaproteobacteria bacterium (assembly GCA_030431435.1). GTDB lineage: Bacteria > Pseudomonadota > Alphaproteobacteria > Sphingomonadales > Sphingomonadaceae > Alteraurantiacibacter. The sequence continues at coordinate 16,902 of JAUIJI010000022.1, forward strand.
CGGAAGAACTGCTTGTGGCGGTGCCGGACTTCGCCGTGGCGGAAGAGGGCTTCCCGTGGATCCCCTCGTCCAATTTCCGCAGCCCGCAAAGGCTGGTGCTGGCTCGGGGCTGAGGGCAATTCGCTCCCTTCGATAGCCAGCTTGCAGAACTATCCATTTCTGCAAACTGGCCGGTCGCGTCATAAATGCGGCAATTGACAGGAGAGAGGCGTGAGCATTCTGGGCATCGAATCCGTGGTCTTCGGCGTGGAAGACCTGGCAGAGCACACAAGATTCTGGACCGATTTCGGCTTGCCGCTGGAATCCGCCAGCGATGACGAAAGCGTGTTTCGCGTCGCTTCCGGCAGCCGCGTCATCCTTTACAGGCATGGCGATGCGCGCCTGCCCTCGCCCGATCCCTTCCCCGGCGACGGGCTGAAGGAAACCGTCTGGGGAGTGGACGAGCAGGCTGACCTCGACCGGATTGCCGCCAGCCTCGCCAGCGAAGTGGACGTTACGACCGCTGATGACGGCACCGTGCGCTGCGTGTGCCCCGATGGCCAACCCATTGCCCTGCGCCTGTGGAGGAAGCGGCATTTCGTTTCGGAAACCTCGCCGGTCAACACGCCCACCAGCTATCCGCGCTTCAACCAGCACCGCATCTGGCGCCACAAGTGCATTCCCAAGACGATCAACCACGTCGTGTTCTTCAGCCCCGACTATGTCTCCAGTTTCGAATTCTACGACCGGCACCTGGGCTTTCGCTACACCGACCATTCCAAGGGCACCGGCATCTTTGCGCGCGCCGACGGCACCTTTGAACACCACAGCATCTTCTGGGTGAACTGCGACCTGCCGATCGCGCCGGACCACTTCAAGTTCATGCATATCGCCTTCGGCTGCGACGATATCGACGAGGTGATGCTGGGGGCCAACACCATGGAAGACAGGGGCTGGAAGAACACCAGCATGAATTCCAGCGGCGGCATTTCGCGGCATCGCGCCACCAGCGCAATCTATTACTATTGCGACATCCCCGGCAAATCGGGTGAAGCCGAATACCATGCCGACAGCGACTACCTTGATGACAACTGGGTGCCGCGCGCATGGGATTTCCGCTTCGGGTCGCTGCTGTGGAGCAACAACGCCCCACCCATTTTCCGCGGCGACAACATCCCCTGGGATATGACTTTCGACCTCGATCGCAGCAGCTTTGACGAATACCGCAAGGAAAATCCCGGCAAGCGCCCGGTCGAAGGCAAGCTGTCCGAACTGACCGAGGATGACGAACACGCCATCTGAGGCAGGATGCGCCCTCCATCCGTCGCGAACATTGCACGGATGGAACGCATGGAACACGGTTATAGGGAGGAAATCTCCGCACTGCGGATCAGGCCCACCGCCGAGGGGGAAGTTTCCTTCCAGACAGGCAAGGCGGGGCCGCAACATGACCTGCGGCCTGCGCCGTGCTGGCCGCTGTAGGAAAGCCCGCCGGTGGCCTGCAACCGGGGATGATCAGAGCTTCGCGTTCCCCGCGCTCCACTTCACGCTGAGTTCCACGCCCTGCCCCACGGGCAGCAGCGTGGTCTGCATGTCGGCCTTGGCCGTGATGGCAGCCCGCAGGGCGCGGGCATTGGGCCGCGCGATCTGGGGTTCCACCATGTTGTCGCTACACAGGATCGCTTCCTCGGACAGATGCGGATAGACCGCCTCGAAGCAGGGGACGTAGAGGTCCTTCCAGATATCCAGCAGGACGAAATCCCACGTCCCGTCATCTGCGGCCAGCAGGTCCAGCGCATCGCCGCAGCGCAGATCGACGTGGTCGAGCAGGCCCGCTTGGGCAAGCTTATCGCTGGCATGGGCCTGCTTGTAATCCGCCAGTTCCATGCTCACCACCTGCGCACCCACAACGCGCGCTGCGTCCGCGAGGAACAGCGTGGAATAGCCGTAGGACGTGCCAAGCTCCAGAATGCGGCGCGGCGCCCGCGCAACAATCAGCGAATGGAGGAACCATGCCGCTTCCGCGCCAACCGGCAGCAGGAATTCGTCGCGGCGGGCAAAACCGGCAGAGCCGAGTTCGCGCATTTTCGCGGCATCGGCGGCCAGGCGTTCTTCATATTCTTCGAAAACGGCCTGCACCCGTGTGTCATCAAACCTCATGCCATTTCTGCCTTTCGTGCATCATATGCGGCCTGTTCACGCGCCAGCGCGCGCTGCAATTGCGGAAGCGCCTCGTTATCCGACCGATGGCGGGCGATGTTCTTCCACGGTGACAGATCGAAGCCACCGAATTCGGAATTGATATAGGCCCACCAGAAATAGGTATCGACGATCGACCATTCATCGCCGAACCACCATTTCCTGTCCGCCAGTTCTGCATCGAGCTGGTCGAGCACGCCGGAGAACAGCTCCTTGCCCTTCTCGCGCACGGGCTCGATATCGCCGGTGGTCCACATCATCGGCATTTTTACCGCGCGGACATAGGGATGCCAGCCTGCCGAAATCCACAACAACACGGACAATTGCTGCGCACGGTCCCAATTGTCATTCGCCTGCGGAAACAGTCCGGCATCGGGATATTCGGCGTGGAGAAAGCGCAGGATCGCCCCGTTCTCGGTCAGCGGCTGGCCGTCAATCATCAGGCACGGCACCTTTCCGGCCGGGTTGAGCCTGAGGTAATCGGGTGATTTGTGTTCGCCCTTCTCGAACAGGATGATCTGCTCATCATACGGCACACCCAGGGTCTCCAGCGCGGTCAGGGTGACGCGGCTGCAGGCGGTGTAGCCATGGAACAGCTTGAGATCATGCGACATTGGGCATTCCTCCGATTCGTTCGATGGCCGTACTTTCACGGGCGAGTGCACGCTGGAATGCCGGGTGCGCTTCCACCCGCGCCCGGTGGGCGGCGATATTGACATAGGGGCTGATATCGACCTGCCCCTGTTCGGCCGTGGTATAATTCCAATAGACGTATGTATCGGTGATCGCCCAGTCTTCGCCATACCAGAATGGCTGGCTGGCAAGTCTTGCGTCGAGCCCTGCCAGCAGCGGCTCGACCAGTTGCTTGCCCTTGGCGCGAACCTCTTCCGGATTGCCGGTGGTCCAGCGGACCGGCATCATGTTGGCGCGCACGCCGGGGTGCCAGTTGGCGGATATGGTGAACAGGTCGGACAGCTGGCGCGCGCCTTCGATCGGGTCCGCGATTGCCGGGAACAGTCCCGCATCGGGGTATTCCATGTGCAGGTAGCTGATGATGGCGGCGTTCTCGCCCAGCGCGCGGCCATCAACCACCAGACAAGGGATCTTTCCCCTGGGATTGATCGCGCGGTATTCCGGGCTGTGCTGCGCCCCGCGCATCAGCATCACGATCTCGTCCTCGTAATCCACGCCGCATTGTTCGAGCGCGGTCATGGTAACGCGCGAGCACGCACCGGGCAGGTGATAGAGCTTGATGCTACCCATTTGCTTCCCCCTTGATCATGGCCTCCAGCTTGCGCCGCGCGCGTGTGCCGCCCTGGTCAATTCCCAGAAAGGCCGGTTTCATGTCCCAGAAATCGCCGCCGTCCATATTGGCATATGTCGCCTCGATGATCGGCTTGTCCTCCTCTACAAACGCCTGTTCCATCAGCCCGCGCAGCATGGCATCGCCTTCCGGACTGGGCGGGAAGCTGCGCGTCGTGGCCCAGAAATAGTGGGTGCTTTCATCATCCTCGGGCGTGAGGATATGCGCCTGGTGGGCAATGATGGGATTGCTTGTCCGATCCTCGCCCGCCATCACCGCGCCCACTTGCAGGTACATGCTTGCAGGCGCGTTCCAGCGCATGTCGAGCCAGTGGTCCATCTTTGTACCGGGCTCCACCATGCCCATCGTGTGCGGCGGGGCATCGACGCCGGGCATCCACCAGTTGGAATGCAGGGTGTCGCCCTCTTCGACAACCTCGTGGGTGCCGGCAAAGATCACGCCGCGCCCGGCAAAGCTGCCCTTGTGCACGAATTCGATATGGCTGAGGTCAAGCAGGTTGTCCGTGCCGTACTGGTAGGGTGCCTTCATCGGCATCAGGCCGGAAAGCGGCGCGCCATGCCCCTCGATCCACAGGGCCGAGAAATCGGGAATGGCCGCAGCATCGGCCTTGTCCGCATCGCCCGGCCAGATCCACACGATCCCGTCCCGCTCGACTGCCGGGAAGCTGCGGATGGATGTGCCGGCGGGCACCTTGTCCGCGAAGGGATTCTTTACGCAGGTGCCTGTCGCGTCGAATGTCAGCCCGTGGTAAGGGCAGCTTATGCAGTCGCCCTGCCGATCGCCCATGGAAAGTGGTGCAAAGCGGTGCGGACAGCGATCGACCATCGCAGCGAAATCACCATCCTGTTTGCGAAAGAGCAGGACAGCTTCTCCCAGCAGGCGCCTCCTGAACAGCGCCTCGCCTTCGATTTCGTGGCTCCATGCAGCCATGTACCACGCATTCCCGGGATACTTCGTCATCCTTGCCTCCCTCCATTTGTCTTGCGTGTGTACCCGTCAGTGATCGCCGCAGTGCGGCATCGGGCATCCTCGGATTGTGTCTTGCTCCCGGCGACCGGTTTGCACCGCGATCACCCTCCTGACAATGCTATCCACCGGGCCGATTGCGCGGAACCGCTGCAATCAATTTCCCACGCCAGCGGGCGCGGCTAAGTTAGGGACCTGCAACCGACTTCAGAGAGGATTATCATGTCACGCGAACCAAGGGTCGTGGTTACCGGCCACGACAAGAACGGCAAGGCCATCATCATTTCGGACAAGGCGCCGCGCACCTATCCCACACCCAAGTTCCTGACCACCTTCTACGAGGTGTGGAACGAGAAGAAGGTGCCCGTCACCGTGTCACGCGAAATGCACGATGACGAGAACGACCTGACGCACCCCCCGCCGCGCGGTGGCGTGCGCATCCGCATGCACGACTTTGACCCCGCCGGGGACAAGTCCGAGCAGCTGACCTACGAGGAAATTGTAGAACACTTCAAGGAAGCAGGCTCGGAAGACGCCGTGCCGCCGAAGGACAAGTGGAAGCACGCCTTCATGCACCGCACCGAAAGCATCGACTTCGGCATCATGATCGAAGGTGAACTGGTGCTGGTGATGGAAGAGGGCGAGCGCGTCCTGACGCCGGGCGATATCGTGGTGCAGGTAGGCACCAACCACAGCTGGACCAACCGCAGCGACAAGAACGCCCGTATCTGCTTCGTGCTGCTCGACGGCGATTATGACGACGAACTGCGCGGCCTGCTGGGAACGGAGAAGAAACCGCCGGTAGCGTGATTTTCAGGGCGCGCTGGGCCGCTATTCGGCGGTCCAGCCACCATCCACGACCAGGCTGGTGCCGGTCACCAGCGCCGAGGCATCGCTGGCGAGGAACACCACCGCGCCCATCAAATCTTCAACGCTGCCGATCCGGCCGAGCTTGATCTTGTCGAGCACGCTCGCCTTGAACGCCGCGTCCTCGAACATCGGCTTTGTCAGCGGGGTTTCGATAAAGGTCGGCGCGATCGTGTTGGAACGGATGCCGTGGCTCGCGAGATCGAGCGCAAACGCCTTGTTCATCCCCTCCATCGCCCACTTGCTGGCGCAATAGAGGCTGCGGTTGGGGCCGCCGACATGGCCCATCTGGCTGCCCATGTGAATCAGACTGCCCTTCTCGCCAGCCGCGATCAACCGCCTGGCGCAAGCCTGTGCGACGAAGAAGGCGCTCTTCACGTTGAGGTCCATCACCGCATCGAAGTCTTCTTCGCTCGCTTCCCACATCGGCTTGGGGCGGTTGGTTCCGGCATTGTTCACCAGCACGTTGAACGGATCGCGGGCAGCGAAGAAGGCATCCACAGCGGCAAGGTCCGTCACGTCCAGCGTGGCGAACTCGGCATTGCCGCCGATGGCCTGCGCCGCAGCCTCAATCTCGGCAGAACTGCGCGCCACCAGCGTGACCTGTGCTCCCGCCTCGGCCAGAGCAGCCGCAGCCGCCAGGCCGATCCCTCGCCCCGCCCCCGTCACCACGGCGCGTTTGCCATCCAGGCGGAATGAGGGGGTGGTCGGGATCTCCATGCTTTCTTCCGTCATTGCGAGGAGCCGCAGGCGAGGCGGCAATCCAATGCCTTGCGCTCAACCGCTCTGGATTGCTTCGCTACGCTCGCAATGACGACCGGAAAGATCAAGCCGCAGTCTCCGGCGTGGGGTCAGCCGCGCCAGCATAAGGCACGTTGCGGCCGCCATAGCGGCGCACGCGGATATTGGCCTGCTCGCCATGTCCGGCAAAGCCTTCCATCGCGCACAACCGGCTGCAATATTCGCCGACCAGCGTGGTCGCCTCGTCGGTCAGCACCTTCTGGTATGTGCAGGTCTTGAGGAACTTGCCGACCCAGAGCCCGCCGGTATAGCGCGCGCTTTTCTTGGTCGGCAGCGTGTGGTTGGTGCCGATCACCTTGTCACCGTAAGAAACATTGGTGCGCGGCCCCAGGAACAGCGCGCCGTAATTGGTCATGTTCTTGAGGAAATAGTCCGGATCCTCGGTCATCACCTGCACATGCTCGTTGGCATAGTCATCCGCCACGATGCGCATTTCTTCATAGCTGTCGCACACCACGACCTCGCCGAAGTTTTCCCATGCGGGCCGCGCATAGTCAGCGGTGGGAAGGATATCGAGCAGCCGCTCGACCTCGCGCATGGTATCACGCGCCAGCTTTTCCGAATTGGTGATCAGGATCGCCGGGCTTTCCGGGCCATGTTCGGCCTGGCCGAGCAGGTCGGTGGCGCATATTTCACCATCCACGCTTTCGTCAGCGATCACCATGGTCTCGGTCGGGCCGGCGAACAGGTCGATACCAACGCGGCCGAACAGCTGGCGCTTGGCTTCGGCGACGAAGGCATTGCCCGGGCCGACCAGCATGTCCACGCCGCCGATGCTCTGGGTGCCGATGGCCATCGCACCGATCGCCTGGATTCCGCCCAGCGCATAGATCTCGTCAGCGCCGGCCATCGCCTGCGCCGCCACGATCTTGTCAGCAGGCTTGCCTTCGAACGGCGGGGCGCAGGTGATCACGCGCGGCACACCGGCCACCTTGGCGGTAAGTACGCTCATATGCGCAGAGGCGAGCAACGGATATTTGCCGCCCGGCACATAGCAGCCTGCGCCGTTGACCGGGATATGCTTGTGACCCAGCACCACGCCGGGCATCGTCTCGACCTCGACTTCCTTCATCGAATCCTTCTGGATCTGAGCGAAGTTCCGCACCTGCGTTTGCGCAAACTCGATATCCTTGCGCTCCTGCGGGGTCAGCCGTTCCACGCAATTGTCGATCTCGGCCTGCGACAGGCGATAGTCCTCGCGGTCCCAGCCATCGAACTTGATGCTCAGTTCGCGCACCGCAGCATCGCCGCGATCCTCGATATCGGCGAGCGTCGCTTCGACAATCTCGCGAACCTTGCGATCTGCGTCGCGTTTCGCTTCCGCGGTTGCCCCGCGCTTGAGCCAGGTGGCCATCGGTAATCCTCTTGCAGTTTTGCCGGTTGATGCCAGCCAACTGCCGCAAGCCTCCCTCGCAAACCAACGCATCTTATCGATGGCTTTGTATCTGTCCTATGCCATTGAGCTTGCCTCAGGCGCGCAGTAGCCAATCCTCATAACCACTGGGAGATATGTGCAGATGCGCCTTGCAACCTTGAATGACGGAACGCGTGACGGACGGCTGGTCGTGGTATCGCCGGATGGCGAGAACTGCGCCTATGCGCCGGTGAAGACGCTGCAGGATGCGCTTGACGACTGGGCCAATGTGGCCCCGCAATTGCAGGCGATCGCCGATTTCCCCGAACAGCTCGAACTGGAAAACCTGCTCGCACCCCTGCCGCGTGCCTGGCAATGGCTGGACGGGTCGGTTTTCGCCAGCCACGGCGAACTGATGGACAAGGCGCTGGGGGTGGAAGCGCATCGTCCCGATTTCCCGCAGATGTACCAGGGCGTGTCGGATACCTTCTATGCCCCGACCGAAGACGTGCCGATGATCAGCGAGGATCTTGGCATCGACTTCGAGGGCGAGTTCGGCATCATTACCGACGGCGTGAAGATGGGCACCCCGGCAAAGGATGCAGCCAGGCACATCGTGCTGCTGGTGCAGATCAACGACTGGTCGCTGCGCAAGCTCGCCGGCCCCGAAATGAAGACGGGCTTCGGCTGGATCAACGCCAAGCCGCCGTGCGGAATGGCTCCCTTCGCCATCACGCCCGATGAACTGGGTGAGCACTGGAAGAACTTCCGCGTCTGCCTGGACCTGCAGGTCAAGTGGAATGACAGGCAGTTCGGCAACGCCAATGGCGAACCGATGGCATACGGATTTGACGAACTGGTCGCCCATGCCGCGATGACGCGCAACCTGGCTGCGGGTACGGTAATCGGATCGGGCACCGTATCGAACCCGACCTATCGCGAAGTCGGCTCCTCCTGCATTGCGGAGCGGCGCGGCATCGAAATGGTCGACTTTGGCGAAGCCCGCACAGAATTCATGAAATATGGCGACCGCGTGCGCATGGAAGCGCACCTGCCCGATGGTTCGCCCCCCTTCGGCACGATCGAACAGACGGTAGTGGCTCCGTGAACAGCAGCTCTATCGACGGTCTTCCGCCGATACAGCGCGTTGTCACCGGCCATGACAGGGATGGCCGCGCCTGCTTCGTTTCCGAAGATGTTCGGGAACCGCAGCTCGTTCCGACAGGCGATGCCAATTTCCTGCTGCTTTGGACAACCGCGACAGTCCCGGCAGACAATAACGATCCGACCGACGGTCGCGAACGGGACGCGGGAACAACGCTCAAGGGCGGCAGCGCCTTTCGCATCGTCGACATGCTGCCGGGCGGCGAGAGCCCGTTCCACCGCACCAATTCGATCGACTACGGCATCGTGCTGGAAGGCGAGGTGGAACTGGAACTGGAAGACGGGCGCAGGAAGACGATCCGCAAGCATGGTGTGATCGTCCAGCGCGGCACCAACCACCTGTGGCGCAATACCAGCGACAGCGTGTGCCGTATCGCCTTCGTCCTGATCGAGGCACCGGCCTATCTGCACAAGGGCCAGCCGCTGGAGGAATACAAGCCGGAGCAGGTCGATGACCGCTACGGCGATACGCGAATATCCTGAGCAAACGGGAACGCATCTTTACGGGAGAATCAATGCCATGGCTGACACTGATGTAGCTACCTATCCATCCCGCGCGGTTGCGTGGAGATCCGCCATCATCGTATTCGTGCTGACAGTGATCGCGATGGCGGACCGCATGGCCATTTCCATGCTGATCGGCCCGATCAAGGAGGAATTCGGCATTGGCGATTTCCAGGCCAGCCTGCTGATCGGCTTCGCCTTCACACTGTTCTACGTGATCTTCCTGCTGCCCATCGGCGCGGCTGCGGACAAGTTCAGCCGCGCCAAGGTGCTGGCGATCTGCCTGTTCATCTGGTCGATCACCACGGTCGCCTGCGGCTTTGCCACCGGCTTCATCAGCCTTTTCGTACTGCGCATGCTGATGGGTGCGGGCGAGGCCGGCATCGGCCCCTGTTCGCACGGCATCATCGGCGCGAGCTTCCCCCGCGAGAGCCTGTCGAAGCCGCTTGCCATGCAAGGCATCGGGTTCCAGGTGGGCCCGGCCGTCGGCGTGGCTGCGGCGGGCGGGATCCTGGCCGCAGGGGCAGCGGGTGCATTCGACGGCGTGCCTTTCCTTGCCGACCTTGCCCCGTGGCGCGTCGCTTTCATCCTTATCGGCCTGCCCGGCCTGCTGGCGCTGCTGCTGATCCCGCTACTGCACGATCCCGACCGCGCCCGACAGAGCAACGAGGCCGCAGGCACTGCGCCCAAGGCTGCCGTCATGCCCTTTCTCAAGCGCTATCAGGTCTTGATGGGCACCATGCTGCTCGCTTCCGGCATTTCGGCCATGGCAGCCGGCACGGTCACCGGCTGGGTGCCCGAGTACCTGCAGCGTTCACTGGGAGCCTCCCCGGCGGAAGCAGGCAGCCTGCTGGGCATCATCATGGTTTCCAGCGCCTTCATCGGCCAGGGCCTGTTCGCGGTGATTGTCGACTGGTTTGCTTCGCGTGGATATCTCGATGCGCCAATCCGTGTCGGCCTTCTGCCCACGTTCCTTGCCATTCCGCTGGCGTGGTTCGCTTTTTCGGCCGACGGCGACAGCGGGTTCTATATCCTGCTGCTGGCCTTTGCCTTTGCCATCGCGCCCTTCAACACCATCAACAACACGGTGGTACAGCAGGTTGCCCCGCCGCAATTGCGCAGCCGCCTTTCCGCGCTGTTCATCTTCTCGATCAGCATCATCGGCTTTGCGATCGGTCCGACGCTTGTCGGCTGGCTGAGCGAATATGTGTTCGGCGAGGAACGGCTGGGCGAAGCCATGCGGATTGTAACCACCCTGTCGATGGCCGTTACCTTCGTTCTGCTGCTGCTGGCCCGCCGTCCGCTGCTCGAATGCATGGAGGAAAAGCAGGCCGGTCAGTGACCGGCCTGTTCGACCTGACGGGCAAGCGCGCGATCATCACCGGCTCGACCAGGGGCATCGGCCGTGCGATTGCCGAGGCGATGATTGCAGCAGGTGCGCGCGTCGTTATCACCAGCGAGGATTCCGGTGACACGGCGCGCGTCGCGGCAGAACTTGGCCATCCGGGCATTGCCGCGGACGTGGCGCGCGTGGCCGACCTTGAAGAGCTGGTGGATTTTGCCGTCGGGCAATTGGGCGGGATCGACATCCTCGTCTGCAATGCCGGGATCACGGGCCAGCCCGGCCCCTTCGCATCACTCGAGCTCGACGATTACGACCGGGTGATGGCGGTAAACCTGCGCAGCCAGGTGGTGCTGTGCAACCTTGCCTTGCCGCATATCGCCAGTGCAGGCGGCGGAGCGGTGGTGCTGATGGGCAGCATCTCGGCGCAGCGCGGCAATGGCGCGATCAACGCCTATGCCTTGTCCAAGGCCGGCGTGTCGCAACTGGCGCGCAACCTCGCGGTGGAATGGGGGCCGAACAACATTCGCGTCAATGCGATTGCGCCCGGCTTCATCGCGACCAGCCTGTCAAAGCCCCTGCTGGCGAACCAGGCCTTCATGGCCCGTCGCATGGCGATGACCCCGCTGCGCCGCCCGGGCAAGCCGGAGGAAGTTGCGGGAGCTGCGGTATTCCTCGCTTCGCCAGCAGGAGCTTTCACCACCGGCCAGACCATCACGGTGGATGGCGGCACGGTGGTTACCGACGGCAGCTAGTCACAGCCGACATCGAAGCTTGACAGGTCGCGCGCCAGGTCCAGCGGGCCGGACCATGACTGGCGCACGCCGCTGCGCAGGTAATCTTCACTTTCGTGCAGCGCGACAGGCGGCACGGCAAAGTGCGTCAGCACCACGTGGCCGACATCAGCCGTCGCAGCCATCCGGCCCACTTCCGCAGCATCGACATGATGGGTCGCAAGGTGCTGGCGCATCGCAGCCTGTACAGGCGGAGGCATGTCAGGCCGCTTGGACAGGATATCGGCAACCAGCGGTTCCAGCGCGATGACTTCCGTCACCAGCATGTCCGTTCCGGCAGCAAGCTCGGTCAGTTCCTCGCTCGGACCAGTGTCGCCGCTGTAGGTGATTGAACGGCCATCAATGTCGAAACGATAGCTGAGCGAGGTGGTGCCGATCTCCTCCAGCGGGAAATCGTAATGGGTATTGGTGCGCGCGGTCACGGTGATCCCGCCTGCCAGTTCGATGGACTGGTTATCCAGCGGCAGTTCCACCACGCGAATATTGGCGGCAGGATCAGCCACCGCAGCCCCGGTGCCGAAGCCTACGCGTTCCTGCGGGCGCAGGGACATCACGATGCCTTCCACCACCTGGCTGATGCCGGGCGGCCCGTACACCGCAATCTCGTCGGTATAGGTGTTCATCCAGCGCAGGCCGAGCACCGCACTCAGGCCGCCGACATGATCCCAGTGCAGGTGGCTGATGAAGACATGCTTCACCTCGCCCGTGGTGCGCCCCAGCTTGGCCAGCGCATCCGCTGTGCCATCACCTGTATCGACAAGGATCAACTGATCGCCTGCTTCCAGCATGTTTGCCGGTTCCGCGCGATCAAGCGTGGGGATCGGGCCGCCCGCAGTTCCCAGCGTGGTCCATCGCAGCGCCGGGCAGGAATCCTGCGCCTGGGCAGCAAGCGGCATGAATGCAGTCGATGCCAGGGCCGCCAAGGCCAGTCGGGCCGTTCCCAAGCTGGTCATGGACCTTCTGCCCTTCGGTCTGCATCCGGGCTTCCCGCGCGCTTTCTTTGCCATCTGACTTGCCTTTCCCTTCCCTTGATTCTTGTGATCAGCCTAGCGCAAATCGGGCCGAAACAGGAATGTAGCGTTTCGATGCATGGCTATCGAAAGAATGGAATTCCATCGCCGCGCGCATGCCCGTACCAAACGCGGCATCAAGGAGGCCTACATGAGCAAAGTCACCGATGTCCGCTTCGTGGGATATGGAGTGCCGGACCTAGCAGCCGAAGCTGCGTTCTATACCGACACCTGGAAACTGAAGAAGGTGAACGAAGAGGACGGTCTTATCTACTTCGCTACTGAAGGCCATGACGAACTCTACGTCGTGCGCCTGCGCAAGTCGGACGAGCGCCAGGTCGACGTGGTTGCACTGGCAGCTGCCAGCCGAGCCGATGTCGACTCCTTGCACGGGAAGGTGGTCGCTTCCGGCTGCAAGATCATCTTCGCCCCGCGCGAGCTGGACAGCTTTGGCGGCGGCTACGGCTTCCGCTTCTTCAACCCGGACGGCATCGAGATGGAGATTTCCTCTGATGTCGTGCGCGGCACTGCCCGCAAGTTGGAGGATCGCGAGGCAATCCCGGAGAAGATCAGCCACGTGGTATTCCACTCACCACAGCACAAGGAAATGACACAGTGGTTCATTGACGTGCTGGGCTTTGGCCTGTCGGACTGGATCGGCGATTTCATGAGCCTGATCCACTGCGACACGGCGCATCACCGTATCGCCTTCCTTCCCGGTCCGCCTTGCCTCAACCACATCGCTTATGACATGCCGAATGTGGACGAAATGATGCGCGGACTGAAGCGCCTGCGCCGTGCCGGCTTTGACACGGTCTGGGGGCCTGGTCGCCATACTGCCGGCGACAATACCTTCAGCTACTTCGTGACGCCTGCGGGCTTCGCCGTGGAATATACGGCGGAACTGGAAGAGATCGATCCGGCCACCTGGGAAGCGCGCACCTTCCAGCCTGCACCTGACATCATGGACCAGTGGGGAATCGGCTCTGGCGGTCCACAAACTATGCCCAAGCCCGAGCCTGACGCCGGTCTTTTCAAGCCTTCCGGAGTATAACCCTTGGCCCTGTTCGAACCCTTCCCGAATTACGTCTGGAACCTGTCGGTTTCCATCGCTGTCGAAAACGGTGGCAAGCTTGGCGAGATCGTCGACATCATCAACGAGCTGAAGGACAAGGCCGAGGCTGGTGAGGATGCCGGCACCGAGGACTTCATGAAGGCTTGGGTGAAGAAGGCCGATACGCTGGTCGAACTGGGGGAGGAAGACCTTGCGCTGGGCCGCGAGTTTTCCGCCGGAAACAAGTTCAAGCGCAGCGCCATCTACTACCAGACCGGCGAACGCATGCAGAAGCACGGCAGCAAGGACCGCGAGGTCACCTACCAAAAGGCGATCGACAACTTCCTGCGCGGCATGAAATACACCAACGAGCCGGTCGAGAAGATCACTATCCCCTATCAGGGCAAGGAAATCACCGGCCTGTTCCACAAGGCGCCGGTCGATGGCCCCGCGCCCTGCGTGGTCTATTGCAACGGCCTCGATTCCATGAAGGAAATGCTGTGGATGGGCGGCTTTCCCAAGGCACTGGCCCAGCGCGGCATCCATTCCATCTGCGTTGACCAGCCCGGCACCGGGGAAGCGCTGCGACTGCATGATCTGCCTGCAACTCCGCATTCCGAAGAATGGGCCAGCGCCTGGGTCGACTATCTCGAAACGCGCGACGACGTGGACAAGGCGCGCATCGGCATGACCGGCATATCCCTGGGCGGCCATTTTGCCCCGCGCGCCGTGGCCTATGAACCGCGCTTCGCCTCGGGCGCGGCATGGGGTGCCAACCACAATTGGCACGAGGTGCAGTACAAGCGCATGCAGCGCGAGGGTGAAAATCCCGTGCCGCATTACTGGGGCCACGTGTTCTGGGTGTTCGGCGCCAAGGACATGGACGACTTCCTCGAGAAGACGAAGGACATGAACCTCAACGGCCACATGGACCGGATCAAGGTTCCCTTCCTCGTCACCCACGGGGTGGAAGACCGCCAGATTTCAAAGGACTATGCGCAGCAGGCCTATGACCAGCTGATCAACAGCCCGCGCCGCGAACTCAAGTGGTTCACACCGCGCGAAGGCGGTGTGGAGCATGTCGGCGCAGACAACCACGCATTTGCGATCGATTACATCGCGGACTGGTTCGCCGAAACCCTGGGCGGCAGGACTTCCGCTTCATCGGGGGCTTGATCGCCGCCTGACTGCACCCAATCTGGAAACTCATGGCACCTCCCAAAAGACCCGCCCCGCGCACGCTGACCGTTCTCGCCAAGCGTAATGTCACACCCAACATGCTACGTGTTACGCTGGGCGGCGAGGGATTGGCAGGCTTCCCGCCTGACAGGCAGGGCGGCTATGTGAAGCTCAACCTGCCTCAGGATAGCGGCAAGCCCGCTGTGCGCACCTATACCATCCGCGCACAGCGTGACGGCGCAACGGGGGGCGAGATCGACCTCGATTTCGCACTGCATGCCGAGACCGCGACCGGCCATGCCGGCCCCGCCACCGAATGGGCGATGACCGTCGAGCCAGGGGCAGAGGTGCTGGTAGGCGGCCCCGGCCCCGCCAAGCCGCTTCCCGCAGGCCACAGTTTCTACCTGCTGGCAGGCGACATGACCGCCCTGCCTGCCATCTCGGTCAACATCGAAGCGCTGCCAGCTGACGCGCGCGGCCTTGCCGTGATCGAGGTAATGAGCCTTGAAGACAGGCAGGACATTGCAGGGCCGGAAGGCTT
>JAUIJI010000023.1 GCA_030431435.1 Alphaproteobacteria bacterium
CCCCTACCGCCGCTGCGCGGTCGCCCGAACGGGCGATCCCTGACCCGCCGGCCGCACGCCCATCCGTCCTGCTCCTGCCGTCAACGGCAGACATCAGGAGGATACTATGGCTACGCAATTTCAACGCACTTCGACTTCGGATCGCTACTTTGCTGCACTGGCTGTGGCTGAGCGTCGGGCGCTGCACAGCTTCTTCGATCAGCACATCGTTGAGGATAAGCGGCTTGGATATTTTGCCTTGGACGAAGGCGACTACAACGCTCTTCCGGCACACCTTGCAGCGCGCGTGGTGCACACGGTGCACGGGGCAATGTCAGACGAGTTCTGACCGCATGAGCAGGGCAGCGGCCGGTAACGCTTCCTGCCCTTTTTTCATGTTCGCTGGGTTGAAGCTGGTGCGGAAAAACGACGATCAGTTGAAGCACCACATACTGGTCAACAGATCCCCCGAATGCTCGTGCAGTTTGCCTTAACAAGATGGCTATCTGTTACCAAACTGGTCCCCAACGAGAACAAACCTTCATCCTTTCCTCTTCCCCTCAAGCCCGGTTTGGGCTAGGAAATCCGCCTGAATACAGTGCCTTTGCCGACATTGAACGGTCGGGGTGGTGGTGGATCAGGCCATGTACAATTGGGGAACAACTTCGTGCACACCGGACGCAGCGCTGCCGCCGGAAATTCGGGTTAAATATCAATATGCTGCAAGAGATTTTCGGGGTGTGCATCAACCGATTTGACCGCAAATCACGATTTGGATTCGCAAATTGGTGGCAATTCACTGGGATGTAGTTCTCTGAAATCATTGGGCAACTTTTCGTTTTCCTACATGCCCCTAGTGAATTACTGTGATCCTCGCCTTCCGCAGGTCGAACCAGGTTTCTTTGAGAAGAAGGAACTTGGAAAAATGAAGAGAAACCGGTCAATCCAGACCTATGTCACTCCCCTGATTGAGGAGTGGATCAAGGCCCAGGCGCGAGAGCGCGGGGTCAGCTCCAGCATCGTTGTTGGCGACTGTATTTATGATGCCTGGCATCGCGAGATGGAGGCGGATATTCGAACGCCTGCTACCGATCCGGCGCGTCAGAACATCTTCATTACGGTCGCTCTGGATGCGCTACTGACATTCCATCCTGAAGCTGATCTGCGTGAGCGAACGATCGCAGCCTATCATCGTCGACTGGTCCGTCTTGGCCTTGCCGCTCCCCGTCCGGACGGAGGCGAATATGGCGAATGACGCGAGGCAATTGTCCATGCCATTCCTTGACAAGGGCGATGACGATCTGACCACTGGTCAGAAGGTCGGGCGCGTTATTCGGCTGAAGGAAGTTATCCATCGCACCGGTCTGGGTAGGTCCACAATCTACCGCTGGATGGGTGAGGGGAAGTTCCCAAAGGCAATTAAGCTCGGCGGACATTCCGTCGCTTGGGTAGAGCAGGAGATCGACCGCTGGCTAACGGAACGCTGCAGATAGGAGGGCGGAACCTACAGGCTTCTCGGACGGAAATCCCTATCATCATCATGGCCAAACAGGTTCAGTTCGGAGAAGCGTTCTTCAAGGCCAGTTGGTGCCAGCAGGGCGCGGGTTTGATTGACCTGACCCTGCAACCAATGCCTGAACTCGTGGACACGGCTATCGATGTCATCTCGCGGTTCGTCATGCGCCAACGCCAGCAGCGTTTCCAGTTTCTCGAGGCGTGACTGGGTGTCGAGAAGAATGGTGAGTTCATCGGAACGGCGCTCCTCGATGTACTTGAGCCTTGCTTCCCTCTCCCGGCGTTGGCGTTGCTCTTCGTACAGCCTCGCCTGCTCATTATCCTTCCGTTTCCGCTCGGCCTTCGCAGCGGCAACGACCGCTATCCCGATCGCAATCTTGTCCACCAGTTCTTCGAGCCGCTGGCGTTTGCCGTCGTTGAACGAGCGGCGCGGTGAGGGCTGGCGATAGTACCAGACGGGCTCGAAGGAGATCGAAAGTCGACCAGTTGGATTGTAGTCCCAGTCGGCGAAGATCGGGTGAGGGTCGCCATGCGCATAGCGCCATCCACGCCTCTCACTCCGCTTCTCCCACGCGGCCCGTTCAGCTTTCTCTTTGCGGGTGAGCTCGAGCTTCTCGCGTGTGTAACCTTCCGTGATTTCGAATTGGACCTTCTGCGTTCCGTCCGAGAAGCGACTGGGCTTCTCGTCCGCCATGAGTGCGAATCCCTGGACCTCTGCCGCCATCTCAAGTCTCGGCAGGAATTCAGCGATGCGGCCTATCGATTGCTTCGCTATGCTGCATGGCACCAGCCCGGCCGCGCGAATGCAGATCGGCCCCTGCTCATTCGCCTTTCCGCGTCGTAAGGCAGCCAGCGTATTCCGCACGATGACGCTGCCTCGCTTCGGTATTGCTGCAGATGATTGCGGCGAAGACCTTGCCTTCTCCTCGGCCACCTCGATCGCCTGTGTCTTCCAGTATGCTGCGGGCGCATTGCGAATGTAGATCGCGTTGGGCCGGTCGCTCTCAACCTCGGGCAAGGGGATCTGCTCAACGGCCTTTCCCGCAGCCTTCTTGGCCCACCAGCTGAGCGGAGGATTGGGGATGTTGTGCTTTCGGCAGATCTTGTGGAGCGCGACATCGGAGACACCGAGTTCCTTGGCGAGATGGATCATGGGTTTCGACCATACGAGGTCGTAGAACTCGTGGCGGGTGAAGCTCAGGCTCATCGGTATCCTTCAGTTGTTTTTGTCGTCTTCTGCCCTGTTGGCGTTTCGCCATTGTTCCGGATCGGGACCGTTTATCCCGCGTTTTCCGATTTTTCGGATTTGCGGGATAAAACCGGCCAGGTCGGCTCAGATCTCGATGACGAGGTTTTCGTCGAACTGCTCGTTTTCAATACGGCCAACTGGCGACTGCGGGCCATAGCCCTTCGGGTTGTAGACCACGCGAGTGGTGCCAGCGATGTAGTCGCCGCTCGTATGGGCATACGGCGGCGTGGATGGACGCGGAAATCGATGCTTGGAATGTTGAGGCGCTGGAAGGAGTGAATTCGAAACGATGAGGGATTAGCTCAATGTCGCAATCGCTTGCGTTGGAAACGCCGAAATCTTAGAACCTGCCATGCACTTGATAGCCAATCGGGGGACGGGGCATGAAAGATTTCTTCCAAGGCTTATCCGACGTGGAGATCGGATTTCTCAACAATCAAATGGTTTTCCCGTTTCTGGCTACTATTTTCGCGCTCGTGGTTGGGGCAGTGATCTCTACTGCCGATGAGGCCGTTGCCCCTTTGGCTGGAGGGACATTAGCATTGGTAAGCGCTCTTGCTTTTTTCTCTCTAGGTCAGCACCTTGTGAGCTCGTCTTCCTCCAACAACATGAATGATGCAAAGGTGTCCGATAAGTACCTGCTTTTCTTCGGAATATCCTTTCTTCTACTTTATTGCGCCCTGCAGGTCGTTATTATTGATGGTCAAAGTCCTTATGTGATTTACACGTTGGCTTTGTGCTCTGTGTATTTGTTCTATGAATCAATACGGGGGATAATGAGGCTGTTGATCAAATACAGGGGCATTCTTTGAGGGTATCAATTGCAGATTTCCTTTCAGTACTTGATGTTGCTGCTGGAGGGTCGGATGGCACGAGCGTGAGTGATGTCTCGGCATCGCCCGCTACCGAGGCTTCGCTAGTTGGGCCGGCGATCTTTGTGATTGCGGCCATATTGGTAACCATCGCGTTAAGTGTCGCGATGCGTCGAGTCTTTGGTTTAATCGAGCATCAGATCGACCAGATGACTGCCAACCATGACGGCAAAGTTTCCCTCCTTTTGTCTCCCGTCCCTGATGCGCTCATTCTCGCCTACGGAATTGAGCAAGGTTTCGTAAAGCTGCCGGAAGTCTTGCATACGACGGTCAAGCCATGGCCAACTGTACTTGATCTCTTAAAGCGCGGCGGTGGTCATATTGCATACACGAACAAGAGAAGCGCGGCGGCAATGATCGCGGGTGATCCCGAGGCGATACAAATTAGCGATGAAGCTCTGTGTCGTTATGCGGGTTCGGCAATTATGGTGTCAAAAGATGCGATAGAAAATTTGAACTTGGTGGATTTGCCGGCCACCGACGTAGCCGATTTGTTCGCGCGACTTCCTGCAGGCAAGATTGCTGCTTTTGAAGATAGCGACCAGATCCGTCTCTTGCGCCGAATCTTCAAACGCTTTGAAATACCGTGCCATGATCGAATTTTGCCGGTCGCGCCCTCAGAAGACCTTGTTGCCGCTGCATCCGATCACAATGAAGTCATTGGCTACTTTGGCAGTGTGACCGAAAGAATTATAGGCTTGAAATCAGGGTTTGTCGCAGTTGTTGATCATCAGGCAGTTCAAGATTTCGAACTATCGAAAGAAGTAAATGCACTCGCATATCGGACTGAAAAGGGAAGTCCTACATATAATGCTTCTGTAAGGCTCTGCGTAAAGAGCATTGAAGATCTTTGGTGGACGACGATAAAGCAACTCAAAAGGCATGAGCATCATCGAGATGGTTTTTTAAAGCTACTCAATGCGGAGGTAAGCGAGAACTATAGACATTCTGAAGCAAAGTTTTCCATCGATAGCATATTCACAAGAGACGATGTGGATCGAATTCTCGAAAGTTGGTTTGTCTTCGATGTCTCCAGTTCGGGCGGGGCACCCGATCTGAAGATAGTGCATCATAGCGATCCAAAGGCAGCATAGTGTTGGAACTCGCCCATGTCAGCTTCACCTACCCTGAGGGGAAGGCGGGCTTCGCGGTAAACGACGTTTCACTTGAAGTTCACCCTGATCAAATTGTCGGGCTAACTGGTAGGTCAGGATGTGGAAAGACTACCTTGGCCAACCTTGTTTGTGGCTATTTCAGACCAGATCGGGGTGAAATTAGGGTTGGATCGCAGACTATTGATGGCCCCACCCAACGGGTGGCGATGGTGTTTCAAGACGACGGTCTCTGGCCCTGGTTGACGTTAAGTGAGAACATTGATGTAGCACTGAAGGCTGTCCCCGCACCTGTGCACAATACAGTCGAGATGCTTAAAGAGATCGGATTAGAGTTTGCCGCCGAACTCTACCCATCACAACTGTCTGGAGGTATGAAGAAACGGGGAGAAATATGTCGAGTGCTGGCTCTTGAGCCTCGAGTAATTGTTCTCGACGAAGCATTAAAGTCCCTCGATTATCAAACGCGATGCGAGGTTTGGGCGATGTTGCGCAGACATATGCTGCGACACCCTGCCACTCTTGTAATCAACATAACGCATGACCTGCTCGATATCGCGGAAAACTGCACTCGTTGCATTGTGATGGTGCGAGATGCTCCGATGTCGGAGGTCGACTGGCGGCCTGATGCCGAGCTCGAACAAAAAATCTCGAAGATTCGTTCGTCTATTTTGGGAGCGGCTGATGCCTAGGCGATCTCTTCGCAAGGCTTTGCTCGGCATAATAGGACTCGCCGCGCTTCTTTTCCTCTGGGAAACTGCATCAAACAACTATGAGATTTGGCCGAAATTGTCCGAAGCTGGAGAGGCAATCGGCGGAAATTCCGTCGCCCTGTGGAAAGCGTCCGCGGCTACCGCTGCGAGGGTCATCTTGGGCGCTTCTCTCGGATATCTTCTTGGCCTAATCGCGGCAATTGTTGCTGTCCGTTCCATGACAATCCGGTGGCTGTCTTATCTGCCAATCGAGCTAATTCGACCTATTCCGGCCGTCGCGCTCACGCCCTTCTTCATCGCACTTTTTGGCATTACCGATACGGCTCAAATTGCTCTCATAGCCTTAGGCGTCTTCATGATCAGCTATGTAAGCTACCTGGACGGTCTTGCCAGAGTAAGTCCGATAATCATTCGGGGGGCGGAAACGATGGGGATTAGGGGATTCAAGCTCATCACCAAGGTTCTCCTGCCGAGTTGCTGGGGCTCCCAATTGGGTACCTTGCGCGTAGCTCTAGCTTTTTCACTTGGCTTGTCGGTCGCAGCCGAATTCCTAGGCTCGCGAGAAGGACTCGGTTATGTCATTCGTAACGCTAAAACAATCCTAGCCTTAGATGTCATAGCGGCATGCTGTGTTTGCCTTGCGGTAATCGGCCTGATTTTCGATTTCCTCGCGTCGCTGGCACATAGGTATACGGCCGGCTGGGCCTACCCGAGGAGTAGAAATGAAAAATAGGACTGCGATCGTCGGCTTAGTGCTGTTGGCTCTCGTCGGTATTGCCACTGCCTATTTGTTTTTGGGGAAGCAGCCAAATGATCCTGAGAGGATAGTCGTTGGTGTATCCCCTTTCCAGGACACCATCCTGCCAATCGTAGGTGAAGAGTTGGGATTTTACGAGGAAGAAGGGCTCATCGTCGAATTTAGGGTGCTCGGTTGGACCGAGGTCCTAGAGGCCCTTTCCGCACCAGAAGGGACCGGTGTTGACGTCGCGATCTACAATATCTGCGGCGTAGTTGGCGGTCATCAAAACAACCCCAATCTGGTTTATGCATACGGTACTAATCCATTCGACAAAGGTGCGGCCTTGCTTGTCCGCCCTGATGAAAACTTTCTCACTATAGATCAGTATCTTGCGCAAGGTTTGGATCGAGAAAATGCCGTCTCGAGTGCGGTGCGTCAGCTCAGGGGACGAAAGATCATAACGACGTCAAACACAGATATGGAACAAAATGTTTGGTCTGCCATCACAAGGGCAGGTCTCGATTTTGAACGTGATGTCGAAATAGTCAATCTGCCGCCTGAAGAAGGCTTGGCCGCCTTCTTGTCAGGCGAGGGCGATGCATATCTTGGAGGCGTGCCGCAGAGATTTGCTGCTGTGCGCGAAGGTATGCTTGAACTGGTAAGTGGCACTGACCTTGGGCCTGCACCGATTAATGGCTTCGTGACGACACAGAGCTTCGCAGATGGGAATAGCGAGAAGTTGGTCAAAATGCTTCGAGTGTGGTTTAGGATAGTTCAGCACACAAACGAAAACATAGACGAGACCGCAAATATTGTTTCGGCGCGCCTGAACGCAGAAGTTCCAGGTTCGTTTTCCCCTGATGATTTTAAGAACGCCTGGAACGTTATCGAGTCTTTTCCGCCCTCTCCGGATGCGGTTCAAAGTGATATATTAGACCCAAGTGGTCCGAATTACTGGCGTAGTCGCTGGAACGCTTGCAATGATTACTTTGTGAACGTGTCGCGATCAATGGAATCTCCTGTTCAACCAGAAGGCGTATTTCGGATGCAGGAATTTCAGGAAATGCTGGTCCCTGCCCAGTAACTCTGTCAGCCACTCTTTCCAATATGGCGCGGGACCCTGAAAGGCTCGCTCCCACCGCTGAATTGCTTCCCGAAGGAGTGCTTAGGTGCTTTGACGGCAACCTGAATCGAAGGCAATTTGCGGAGCCGAAGATGGATTGATGTTCCAATTATGAGAGGAGCAATTCTTTCCTAGATTCAGGGCCGCCGAGACGTTTTATCCCGCATTTTCGAGTTTTCTGGATTTGCGGGATAAAACTGGTCAGATTGGGTCAAATTTCGATCACAAAGTTTTCGTCGAACTGCTCGTTCTCGATGCGGCCACCGGGTGATTGTGGGCCATAGCCCTTCGGATTACAGACTACGCGTGTGACGCCAGCTATGTAGTCGCTACTGGTATGGGTATGGCCATGCACCCATAGCGCCGCCCCGGAGCCCTCGACCAGCTCTGACAGGTCGCTACAGAATGCAGGTGTCAGAGGATCGTTCGCAAATCGCGGGTGGATCGAACGTGGATGTGGGAGGTGATGAGTGACCACGACAGTCGTGCCCTCGAATTCAGTCCGGAGGCGCTCATCCAGCCAGGCCCTCGACTGCAAATGCCATTCGAGGGCTTCCAATGGATCGAGCGGCTTTCCGATTTCCGTTGGAAAAATCACCCGATGGTCGTTCATCCACCTCTTCGCGTGGCGCATGTAAAGCGTGTTGCCGCCGAAGATTTGATAATCGGTCCATAACGTGCTGCCCAGGAACCGTACCCCAGCGATCTCGACTTCTGCATCCAGCAGGAGGTGAATGCAGAGCTCGTTGGCCAGAGCAGTTGCCCGCTCAGTTTCCTCATCGATCGTGAACCTTTGCCGGTGTGCGTACCATTCATGATTGCCCGGAACATAGATCACAGGCCGGCCATTCGCGCGTTCGGCGAGCCAGCGGACGCCGTCGCTCAACGGGTCATGAATGTCTCCGGCTGCGATGAGCAAGTCGAAATCTGGCGTCGGGTTGGGCAGATCCCAGTGGCATTGTTCGATGTGCAGGTCAGAGAGAATCCAGATGCGCATGTCGTTTCCTAGGCTCAGAAGCATGGTGATCCCAGGCCGGGCAAGATGCCTCGGTTCTCTTCGTCCAGGGGCATTCTTGGAACCGCATGAGATCCCCGTTATGATGTCGAATCGAAAGTTCTAGCAGAACGCGCGAAATCAAGTCTTGAGTCCCAAAAAGCACCATTTACACATTCGCTGATGATCGTGGATACGAGAAAAAGGCATTGAAAAATATGTGAAAATAGGGCTGAAGGTCTTCGCGGCTGGTTGCTGGCGTTCGCGTGTTGATGCCGCCAATGGGGGGCGATTGTACGCTGCGCGCACAGCATTGCTGTCCTGGTGAGCCAAGCTGCGTTCGATGGCGTCGGGGTTCCACCTATTGCTCTCATTCAGCAGGGAGCTCGCCGTGGTGCGGAATCCGTGTGCTGTCATCCGGCCCTCATAACCAAGGCGTTCGAGTGCCCCGGTGACAGCGTTCTTTGACAGTGGCGTCTTCGGATTGAAGCTTGGGAACACATCCTTGCCGCAATGGGCGACATGTTTCCTCGATCGAATGGTCTCGACAGTTTTCCGCGGCGTGAGCGAGGAGTTGGTGTCGCCGGCTGACTAGACTGGTCCTGCAGCCAAGCCACGGCTGCGTTTGCATATGTGGATGGGGGTGGAAGTCCTGGCTTTTCCCGGACCGTCCCACCCGGATGGTGCCTGGCAGGCCGTGTCGGGGTGCCTTGTGCCATCCATCGGCGAGAAATGTCCAACTGCCGGTTTGAGGGCCTCAACCTTTCACCCGCTGCCAATTCCGGCAAGCACGTCGCGCTGTGCGATCCTGATGCTTCGCCTGGTCGGGAATTCCAGAACTCCTGCACGCTTCAATGCGGTGAGCTGGCGGCAGACAGTCTCGGTGGACAGCCCCAGCACATCAGCGATCACCGGGCGGCCGAATGGTAGTTCGAATTCAGGCTGTGCGTCTTCGCCTTCCGATCCGGTGCCTGCATCGGGAAGGCGCTGCGCCATGTCGAGCAGGAAGATCGCGACCTTCTCCTTTGAGCCCTTGCGGGACAGCAGCGCCATCCATTTCCGCGTGCGGTCGAGTTCTTCGAGCGTTCGCTCCAGCAGCTTGTGCTCCAGCGCAGGATGCTCGGCGGCGAAGGAGTCGAAGTCGGAACGGGAGAAAACGCACACTGTGGCGTCGCTGATTGCGGTGACCGAATGATGCGAGGTCGGGCCAAAGGGGCGACCGATGAAGTCGGTGGGGTAAACCATGCCGACGACCTGCTCTCTGCCGTCAGCTGTCGAGCTGACAAGTTTCAGCATCCCTGTCACCACATTGGCGACGAGCAGGGATTCATCGTCTTCCCAGATCAAGGGTTCGCCGGCTTTGAGTCTTCGGCGCCGACCCAGCTTGCCCAGTGTTTCGACTTCGGCGTGATCGAGTGCAGCGCAGATCGAATGCGTCCTGATGGCGCAATCGCTGCAACCATCCGTGAGGGTATCGACAGCCTGACGGTCAGTCAGCACCCTCATAAGTCGGCACCAGCGTGAACAGCATTGGGCGTCACAATCATGTCCATCGCTATGTCATGGCGATGAGGTTGAAAGGCGGGGAGCAACTGGAGATCATAACCCACACCGATGCGCAGCGGCATCTGTGGCAGGGCCGCTAGCGTCCGGTCAAAGAAGCCTCCGCCATAGCCGAGGCGAAAGCCATGCCGGTCAAAGCCCACGACAGGTGCAATCACGATGTCCGGCCTCACCTCAGCACCTTGCGCCGGATAGGGAATGTTCCAGACGCCGCGTGCCAGCTTGTCGCCTGATTGCCATGCTCGAAACACCAGTGGCTCGTGCTTGGCGACAACCACCGGCAGCGCTGTAATGGCACCATTGCAGGCAAGATGCTTCAGCAGCGGCTTGAGATCGGGCTCATTGCGAAACGGCCAGTATGCGCTGACAACCCTGCCATCCACATCGCCAAGCAGTTCGCGCAGCCGCACTGCAATCCGCTTGTCCATTGCCTCACGTTGCCCCGCATCGAGTGCAAGGCGTTCGCCGATCAACCGCTCGCGCTCACGCTTGCGCCATGCTCGCATCTCCGCCGTCAAATCGACAGGCTGGCCGCTAAAATCTGCGCCAAGCTCGTGCAGCATGCACGGCGAGGATGCGAATTGCGGGGGGTCGTCCTGATCGTGATCCATGTTGCGCCTTGCTGTTGATCCAGTGCCAGCAAATCTTCGCCGGTTTAGCAGGAATCGTTGAGGAATTCGATCTCCAGCCTGAAAGACTCTTCGCGCACTTCGAGATGATGAAGGATGATCGGCGGCACATGAAGGCGATCACCTGCCGCAAGGACTGTCACCGCCCCGTCACTGTCAGCATCGTCCCAGACGAAGCCGATCTCGCCTTCCAGCATGGTCAGCCTGGCCCAGGTTCCTTCCTTCAGGCGATGTTCCCGCAGCAGCCCGGCAGGCAGGTTCCCGGCATCAAAGGGGCCAATCTTGCGATAGGCACTGAGGCCCCGCGGAAGCTGGTATCTCTGGTTCACCTGCGCCTCGCCAGTCATGCCGGAATGCCTGTCAGCACGATGATCAGCGAGACGGAGACACCGAAAAAGGCAATTGCGGCAGGGACAACCAGGACCTGGCCATAGACCGCCTTGCGATCCATCGGCCCGAAATGCGTCATCAGGAAGCCGTTTCGATCAAGCGGCGATACGCCGTGGTCCGGATTCTGTGCGATCACGATGCGGGCTACCGCAAAGAACACGACCACATAGATGATCGATACGGCAATCGAGAGCATGGCCTTGCCGCTGGAACCCAGCGCAGCAATCATGCTGGCCAGAAACAGCGCATAACATGCAATCATCCCGAGCCAGATCCTGCCGGGCAGCTCGAAACCGCGCGCTTCGGGTTGCGCCGGGGAATGCAGTTGCGGCGCCACCTCGATTTCCGGAAGCAGGTCCGCAAGCTCTTCGGCGGTGACGAATTCATGGCGTTGCCGGGGGTTGTCAAACATGAGGCAGGTTCCTTCCTTGGGTGGCTCCGGCAATGCCGTCGCGATGCGTGGCGATGCCGGTGAGCAGGCTTTCGGCGATCATTCGGGCACGCTCTCCGACCAGGCTGACAGCCCGTGGATCGGCATCCATTGCGCGCAGGTTTGCGTAGAAGAGTTCCAGCCAGTGGCTGAAATGCGCCTCGTCCAGGCCGGGAATGGCGATGTGCCTGGCCATCGGATTGCCGGAGAACTCGCCGCTATTGTGCAGTACCGAGCGCCAGAACTGCTTCATCCGGTCGAGATGGGTCGACCAGTCGCCGATCCGCTCGGCAAATATCGGGCCAAGCAGGTCGTCAGCGCGAATGGTCGCGTAGAAGCTCTCGACCATCCCGGAGATGAAGCCGGCGTCGATCCCGATTTCTTCCGCGCCGGCGCGTTTGGCCTGGCGGGCCTTTGCAACATGATCGCGGGCGCTGCTTGCGGTGAGGGCTTGGGGCATTGAAACGACTCGTATATCGGTATTTGTGATACCTATTTAACCCGCTTGCCGTTAAAAGCAATATCCCATATACCTATTTTATGCAGTTGAGCCTCAAGACCGATTATGCCCTGCGCATGCTGATGGCCCTCGCCTCGACCGATGAGGTGCTTTCTGTCGATTGGATGGCGGAGCATTACGGCATTTCGCGCAATCACCTGGCCAAGGTCGCGCAGCAATTGAACGCGCACGGCCTCGTGAATACGACGCGCGGGCGCAGCGGCGGAATGCAGCTGGCGCGTGAGCCCTCGCAGATCAATGTCGGCTCCGTTATTCGGGAATTCGAGCGCCTCGACGGGTTTGTCGCATGCATGGGCGGCGAGCATGTTTGCACCATTGACGGTGTGTGCGGGCTGAAGCCCGCGCTGGGCGGCGCGCTGGAAGCCTTCCTCTCGCATCTCGACCGCTTCACGCTCGCCGATATTGCGCGAAAGCCAATGGCAATCAGGGAAAGGTTACTGGATCAGGCCGACTGACTTTGACGGCCAGCCCGGCCTAGTGAGGACGTTCCGCCAAGGCGCGCGTGGATGCGGCGCGTTACAGCAGCGCGGCGGCTTTCGCGACCTGTCGACGCAGCCATGACAGGCCCGGATCGGCTTCGCGCGTGGCGTGGAATTGCATCATCTCGCGCATCGGCGGAATCGCAAAGGGAGTCTCGAGGATACGCAGCGGCAGGCGTTCGGCCATGTAGCGCGCAAGCCGTTCGTGCATCACGCACAGCCGCCCGGTGTCCGGCACGAGGAACGGCGCCTGGATGAAGGATGGTGCGCGTACCTCGATGCGGCGTTCGATACCCTGGCCCCTGAACCACTCCTCGGCAAAGGTGAAGCGGCGTCCGACGCTGACGGCCACATGTCCTGCATGCGTGAAGTCCTCTTGCGACAGCGTGTCGCCGATCTCCCGGTTCCCGGTCCATCCAACGGTGACGTGCTGCTCCTCGAACACCAGTTCGCAAGGGTGATCAGGGTGGACGAAGATCTCCGGCGTCAGCAGCAGGTCCAGTTCGCCATTTGCCAGCGCATCCTGCGATGCCGGGCCGGGGAGTTCGAAGGTGAACCCGATGTTGGGCGCCTGGGAAATCAGCGCATTCACCAGAGGGGCGAGCAGCACCGTGGTGATGTAATCGGATGCGGCGATCCGGAAGTGGCGTTCGGAACGCTGCGGCTCAAAGCGGCCTTGTCGCGCGATCAGGGCCCTGAGTTCGAATATCTTTTCGGCGATTTCCGGCTGCAGCGCCAGGGCGAAGGGCGTGGGAATCAGCCGCTTGCCGTGCTGTGCCAGTATATCATCCTGGAAGCTTTCGCGCAGTCGCTTGAGGGATGCACTCATGGCTGGCTGCGTGACATTCAGCCTGTTGGCCGCTTTCGTAACGCTTTGCTCCTGCATCAGAACATCGAATGCAACGAGCAGGTTGAGATCGAAATTGTCGAGCCGCATGATGCATCAATATCATTGATGCTTTTGAATGAAAACAAAACATTGGACTGCATCGTGGTTTCGGTGAGAAACACGAGCAGCAAGCTTTGCGCAGGCAGGATCCCGTTGGGAAAAGAACCAGTGTGGCCACATGCAATATCTTCGCGATATTGCCGAGGCCTACGATGGCCTGTTTGCAATCGCTGACGACATGGATGCATTCTGAGCTATGAAAAATCTTGAAACACTGGTCATCGGCGGCGGTATCGGCGGCCTGACTGCAGCCATTGCGCTGCGTCGTGACGGCCACAATGTCACCGTGATCGAGAAGGATCCGGACTGGGCTGTCTATGGCGTGGGTATCATCCAGCAGGGCAACGTGCTGCGTGCCATGAAGCAGCTGGACCTGCTCGACGACTATGTGGCGGCAGCGGTCGGCTTCGATTTCGTTGCCATCCATGCGCCCGATGGCACACAGGTCGCCAAGGTGCCTTCGCCGCGGCTGGTGGAAGGCTATCCGGCCAATGTCGGCATCGCGCGTCCTGCATTGCAGAAGGTGCTGGGGGATCGCACGATCGCGGCAGGTGCCGATGTGCGCCTTGGCATTACTGCGCATAGCATCGATGATGACGGTGAAGGCGTCACGGTTCGCTTCTCCGACGGCACCGACGGGCGGTACGACATCGTGATCGGGGCAGACGGCGTCTATTCCGATACCCGCCAGAAGATCCTGCCTGACGCGGAAAAGCCGGAATACACCGGGCAGGCCGTATGGCGGTACAACCTGCCGCGCCCGGCTGAACTCGATTCCCTGCACGTCTATAACGGGCCGACCGGGGTTGGCCTCGTGCCCATGAGTGACGAGCTGATGTACATGTACGTCACCACGCCGGAGCCCGGCAATCCGTGGTACGACAAGAACGGGCTGGCGCAGGTCATGCGGGAAAAGCTGGCAGGAACGGCTCCGCAGATCCGCGAGCTGGCTGAGAGCATCGCTGACGATGATGGCGTGGTTTATCGCCCGCTGGAAGGAATGCTGGTGCGCGGTGCCTGGCACAAGGGACGCGTGGTGCTGCTTGGCGATGCCGTGCATGCAACGACGCCGCATCTGGGGCAGGGCGCGGGCATGGCGATCGAGGACAGCATCGTGCTGGCCGAGGAGCTGGCAAAGGCGGAATCACCGGAAGAAGCCTTCGCGGCTTACCGCGAGCGGCGCTTCGAACGCTGCCGTTACATTGTCGAAAGCTCGCTGGCGATCTGCCACGGCCAGCTGGGCAAGGGGCCGCCGGTCGACAATCACAAGGCCACCGCGGAGATGTTTGAAGTCACCGCGCAGCCGATCTGAAGAAACCAATTCCAGGAACTGAAAAATGAGCCGAGTGACGGAAATTCGCTATGTCGGATATGGGGTCGAGGACTTCGAGACCGAGCGCAAGTTCTATACCGATGACTGGGGCCTTGTCGAAGTGGGGGCCGAAGAAGGCATGGCATGGTTCAAGACGCATGGTCACGACGAACACCACGTTGTTCGGCTGCACGCATCGGGCACCAATTGCGTGGAAGTGATCGCGCTGGCGACCGACAGCCGCGCGGATGTCGATGCGCTGCATGGCAAGGTGGCGGGAGCCGCGTGCAAGATCATCCACGAACCGCGCGAGATCGACGGGCCTGGCGGTGGCTATGGCTTCCGCTTTTTCTCTCCCGATGGCCTGCCGTTCGAGATTTCGGCCGATGTGAAGCGGCTGGAAAAGCGGGAACTGGAACGCTGGGAAGGGATGCCGGTGAAAATCAGCCATATCGTGCTGCATTCACCCGATCATCACGCGGCGGTGACATTCTTCACTGATGTGCTGGGCTTCAAGGTCAGTGACTGGCTGGGTGATTTCATGTGCTTCCTGCGTTGCAACAGCGCGCACCACCGCATTGCCCTGTTACCGGGGCCGCCGTGCCTCAACCACGTCGCCTATGACATGCTGGGTGTGGACGGCATGATGCGCGGCATTTCGCGCCTCAAGCAGCGCGATATCGACTGCCGCTGGGGGCCGGGCAGGCATACGGCCGGCGACAACACTTTCAGCTATTTCGTGTCGCCCAATGGCTTTGCGGTCGAATATACTGCCGAAGTGGAAGAGGTCGATTTCGAGACCTTCGAACCCACCGTGTACGAACCCGGTCCGCGGATCATGGACCAGTGGGGTGTAGGCGTTGGCGGGCCACAGACCATGCCGAAACCCGCGCCCGATCCGTGCCTGTTCAAGCCGGCGGAGGTCTGATCCGGTGGCACTCTATTCCCCGTTCAAGAACTATATCTGGAACCTCAGCGTCGCCATTGCGATGGAGAGTGGCGGGCGCATCGGCGAGATCGTCGACATGTGCCAGCCGATCCTCGATGCAGCCGACAGCGGAGCCGATGCCGGGACCCCGCAGTTCATGCAGGCCTGGGCGGCGATGGGCCGCAAGCTGCTGGATCTGGCGGCGGAGGACGAGGTCAAGGGGCGCGCCTTCTCCGCTTCGGAAAAGATGGAACGCGCCGCGCTTTACCTGCTGGTGGCCGAACGGATGCAGGGCCACGGCACCAAGGGCCGCGAGGAAACCTATGCCCTTGCCCGCGAGACATTCGACAAGTCCACGAAACTCGGCAAGATCAATCGCGAACGCGTGGAAATCCCGCTTGGGAACGGCACCATGTCCGCGCTCTACACCCGCGCGCCGGGTGAGGGGGAACGCCCCTGCGTGATCTATTGCAACGGCCTCGATAGCTGCAAGGAAATGCTCTACTGGTCCCGCCTGCCGGAAGCGCTGGCCCGCCGGGGTGTCTCAACCCTTTGCGTTGACCAGCCCGGCACCGGAGAAGCCCTGCGCCTGCAGAACCTGCCGGTCGATCCGCATTCGGAAAGCTGGGCCAGCAAGGCGGTGGACTGGCTGGAAGCGCAGCCGGAGGTCGACAATGCGCGCATCGGCATGACCGGCATTTCGCTGGGCGGGCACTTCGCCCCGCGCGCTGTCGCCTATGAGCCGCGCTTTGCCAGCGGCGCGGTGTGGGGCGCGAACCACAACTGGCGCGAAGTGCAGGACAAGCGGATGGAGCGCGAAGGCGAAAACCCGGTTCCGCACTACTGGGCGCATGTGCACTGGGCCTTCGGGGCGAAGGACCAAGAGGATTTCCTCGAGAAATCCACTGACATGAACCTCAACGGCCATATGGACCGGATCAAGGTGCC
Organism: Alphaproteobacteria bacterium; assembly: GCA_030431435.1. Classification (GTDB taxonomy): domain Bacteria; phylum Pseudomonadota; class Alphaproteobacteria; order Sphingomonadales; family Sphingomonadaceae; genus Alteraurantiacibacter. The sequence continues at coordinate 16,445 of JAUIJI010000023.1, forward strand.
CTTCTTGGTCACGCATGGTGCGCACGACCGCCAGATCAGCGTCGGTTATGCCGATGACCTCTATGACCAGCTCGTCAACTCGCCGCGCCGCGAGAAGGTGATCTTCACCGAGCGCGAGGGCGGTGTTGAGCATGTCGGCGCAGACAACATGAGCTATGGCCGGGACCTGATTGCGGACTGGTTCGCCGAAACACTGGGCGGGCACACCGCCTGACGTGTGAACCGGCACGGGTTAGATCAAGGAAAGAGGTTGCTAGAAATGATGACAGGACCGACGCGGCGTATCGTTACCGGGCACAATTCCAGCGGGCAGGCGATTATCCAGGAAGATGGTCCGGTGCCGCGTTACCAGCAGGTTGGCGGCGAGAGCGGCCCGATGTTCCACGAGGTATGGAATACCACGCAAACGCCCGCCGTGATCGATGCTGCTTCCGGGGAGCCGCCCGAAGACGGCCTCAAGCTGGCTCCACCAAAGAACGGCACCCGCATCCGCGTGCTCGACATTCCGCCTGACGGTGACAAGCTGGACAATGTCACACCCGAAGAAGCGCGCGCGCATTTTGCCGAAGTGGGCGCGGGTGATGCCTCCTCACACACCGGTGCGGGATCGAAGCACGCCCACATGCACCGCACCGAAACCATCGATTACGGGATCGTGCTGGAAGGCGAGGTTGTGCTGATCGTGGATGAAGGCGAGACCACTTGCCGCGCGGGCGACATCATCATCCAGCGTGGTACCAACCACGGCTGGGCCAACCGCACGGAGGAAAACTGCCGCATCGCTTTCATCCTGATTGACGGTACTTTCGACGAAAGTCTGGCCTGATGCGTCTGGCGACACGCGCGAACGGCACGCCCGATGGCGAACTGGTGGTGGTCTCCGGTGACGGATCGCGATGCCTTGCCGCCGGTCCGCAATGGCCTTGCCTGCTCACCGCCATGGAAGACTGGGAAGGGGCCAAGGCGCAACTGGAAGGGCTGGCCCGGCAGCTGGAAGCGGGAGAAGGCGAGGCGCTTGACCCGGCAAGCTTGCTGGCACCCATGCCGCGCAGTTGGCAGTGGCTGGATGGATCAGCTTTCCAGACCCATGCGGACCTGATGCAGGTCGCCTTCGATACGGATCCGCTCAACCCCGAACGCCCGCTGATGTATCAAGGGATGTCGGACAGGTTCATTGCCCCCAGTGAAGACGTGGCCTTTGCCGGTGAAGAAGGCGGCATCGATTTCGAAGGCGAGTTCGGCGTGATCGTGGACGCGGTGCCCATGGGTGCGACCCCGACAGAGGCGATGAAGCATATCCGGCTGATCGTGCAGATCAACGACTGGTCGCTGCGCGCCTATGCCGTGCCGGAGATGCACACCGGCTTTGGCTTCATCCTTGCCAAGCCTGCCTGTTCGCTGGCGCCCTTCGCCGTCACGCCCGAGGAGCTGGGCGTTGGCTGGCAGGATGGCCGCGTCTGCCTCGATCTGGCGATTGACTGGAACGGAGAACGCTTCGGCAACGCCAACGGGCGCGAGATGTCGGTCGGTTTCCACGAACTGGTCGCCCATGCGGCCACTGCGCGAGACCTGGTTGCCGGCACGATCATCGGATCGGGCACGGTAGCCAACCGGAACTATGCCGAAGTCGGTTCCAGCTGCATATCCGAACGCCGTGCGATCGAGATCATCGCGAACGGCAAGCCCGAAACAGGCTTCATGCGCTTTGGTGATACTGTTCGCATGCAGGGACGGGCGGCGGATGGCTCAACACCCTTTGGCACGATAGACCAGAAGGTGGTGAGGCACGTGCGCTGATTGCCGGTGTCGAGCCCGATAGCCGGGCTCAACCCAGCTTGTCGAACTCGGCCTGGATTTCAGCAAGCTTCTCGTCGTTCAGCGCGGCAGGTTCATACTGCTGTACGCCGCGCAGCGTGTTGGAGCGGCCCATCGTCTGGAACATCTCGTTTGCGAAGACAGTCGGGATCAGGCGCTCGAGAATGGCCGCAGCTTCCGGGTCATCGAGCAGCGTGCCGATGGGGGTGCTGTCGACGGAATAGGGACGGGCAGACTGCTGCTGGGCGTCCTGCGCCATGGCGGGGTTGGCCATGAGCGGTGCGGCGAGGCATGCCAGCGCGAGAGCAAGTGCGGTCTTGTTCATGATGATCTTCCCTTTCCTGATGGCTCGGCGATCGGCAGCCTGCCGAAACGCCAGCCATCCCTATCCATTGCGGGGTTATGCACCCGGCCAACAGATTTGAGAAATCAATTGCAGCAATCCATTACCATCAATCCCGGTAATGGATTCTGTGCGCTCACTTTCCTGCGGGCTGCGCCTGTGCGGCACAGCCAGCGGGCGAAATCCTAGGAACGCGTGCCGATCACCGTTTCCGTGTCCATCACGTTCTTGAGGAAGCAATATTGCCAGGCTTCGTCTGATTGCGGTGTTGCCAGCGTGTGGTTCTCGCAGCTGGCGGGGGCGGGCAGCGGGTATTCTTCCAGCGGATCGGTGATCATGTTGTAAAACTCGCAGCCTTCGTCACCGCCGCTCTCGGATCGGGTGCACAGCAGCTTGTAGCGGGCGTTGCGGACGCTCGCCTGCATGCGGTTACCGGCAAGCGGGCTGTTGCCCTGCGCAATCACATAGCCAAGGTCCGGATGGCGCACCTCCTGCCTGTTGCCCAGCATGATGGGCAGCAGCGAGACCGAATCCAGCGCCAGCAGGCCATCACCGGCACGATTGGGAACGCGGGTGGGCAGGCGGGCTCCCGCAGCCTCGGCGATGGTCGAGAACATGTCGACAGCGTGGACGATCGCATCGCTGCGCCTCGGCACGATGCCAGGGCCGCGCACGATCAGTGGCACCCTGACGCCGCTTTCGTAAGCCGTGCCTTTGCCGCGGCCCTGATAGGTCAGGTAGAGATTGTCGAGGAAGTTCACCTGCGGCCGGCCATATTGCCCGGTGCCGTTGTCGCCGATCACGATCACGATGGTGTTGGGGTCCATCTGGTCGACCGCGTCAAGCAAGCGGCCGATCACCGTGTCCGTGGCGTTCATCATCGCGCGGTTGAGCGACGCAGGCGAGCAGGAGCCGAGATTGGTGGTGCCGAACTCGCCGCCGCAGGCTTCCATTTCCGCTGCCGCCTCTGCGTTCAGCGTATCGCGATTGGGCACGACCACCGGCGGCTGGGCAGGCAGGATATGGACCATGTTGAAGGCCAGCCAAGCGAACCACGGCCTGTCAGGGTCGGTGCTTTCCTGCTGTGCGATCCAGTCAATCGTGTCTGCCACTTTCACCACGGGGGCAAAGGTGGTGGACTCGATGCCGGGAAGCGAACGCGGCGTCTGCTTTTCCACCCGCCATTCGGCAGGCAGCGAGCTTTCATCCTGGATCGAGACTTCGTAGTCCCAGTAATCCGGGATCGCCCCGTTCATATCGCCCAGGAACAGGTCAAACCCTGCCTCTTTCGGCTTCATGCCAGGGAACAGCGGCCCTTCGCGCGGCGGGGCATCAGGCCGGATATCGTTGAGGCCCGACAGGTGCCACTTGCCGATGATGGCCGAGGCATAGTCCTGCTGCTTGAGCAGAGAAACCAGCGAAAGATGGTTCTGCGACAGCCAGCTGGTGTAATCGAGCACGTCGGTCCGCTCGGGATAGAGCCCGGTCAGCATGGCCGCGCGCGAGGGCGAACAGAAGGGTTCGGCCCAGGCATTGGCGAAGACGAGGCTCTCGCTCGCCAGCGAATCGAGCATAGGCGTGGAGGCAGGGCCGCCCTGGATACGGCTGAATTCCGGATGGTTCAGCCCTTCGGGGCCATAGAGTTCCAGCATCCGCTCGACTTCGCCGGGCAGGATACTGGTGGTCATGTCGGTGCCGACATCGTCGAGCACGATGAAGAGGATATTGGGCCGCGCTTCGGTGACGACTTGTGCGGTGGTCGGTGTCGCTGCGGAAAGTCCGAGCGCCGCCGTGCCGATTGCTGCCAGACCGGCATATTTCGCCTTGCGCCACATGGTCTTGCCGATGGTCATCGCTAATCTCTCTCCCTTGTCAGCGCGGCAATCTGGAAGGCTGGGCGCGAATTGTCCAGTGGCCCTGTACTGAACGGCCCCCTTTCAATTGAGCGGCGTTCAATATTGTGTGGGAATTGCCTGCGGTTTGCGTTATCCGGCCTGCCATGGGACGCCGGTCAGACCATACCCCGGAGGAGTTGCGCGAGCTGCTGATCGCGAACGGGCATGGATTACTGGCAGAGCGCGGCTTTGCCCAGTTCTCGGCGCGCGAGGCGGCGCGGCGGGCGGGATATTCGGTCGGCACGATCTACAATGTCTTCGGCTCGCTCGACAGTTTCCTGATCGCGATCAACAGCCGCACCTTCCGCATGTGGAGTGACTGGCTGGAAGATGCCTTGCGCGCAGAAGCAGGCGAAGGGATGGCGCGGCTCGAAGCGCTGGTGCGCGCCTATTTCGCCTTTGCCGATGCCAACCGCAACGCCTGGATGGCGATCTATGACCACCGGATCGACCGATCGACCGCAATCGCGAAAGAGGACGAGGCAGCCCGCGAAGCGTTGACCAGCATCGTCGACCGCGAGGTGGCGGCTACCCTCGGTGCCGCGGATGAAGCGGGCGTGCGGCGGCTGGTGCGATCGCTGATCGCCACGGTGCATGGCCATTGCGCGCTGTGGCTCTCGGGCAGTTATGCTCTGATGCAGGAGGAAGACCCGGCGGGCCAGGCGCTTGCAAGGGTGCGCGAGATCATCGCCGCCAACCAGAGCACAACTTCAAGCGCATAGGGGCTTTCCTCGCGCGGCTTGCTCTCTATGATGCCTCGCCTGCGCCCATGGCGGCGCGGGGAGGGAGATATCATGAACGGTTTTGCGCTGCCTTCGGGCCGCTTGGGTCTTGCTGCTTTCGCTGTGCTGGGGCTGGTCGCCTGCGCGGATGATGCTCCGGTGGCCGAGGCAGAGGTTGCTCCGCCCGCCATCGTGCTGGAGGGCGAGCGGCTGTTTCCGGAAAGCATCACTTCGGATGATGCGGGCAATATCTACATCGGCAGCAATCCCGGCATGATCTTCCGTACACAAGCGGGCAGCGAAACGGCATCGCCGTGGATCGAGCCTTCTGAAGAAAACGGGCTGCAGAACGTGTTCGGCGTGCTCGCGGATGACGCGCGCGGGCTACTGTGGGTCTGCTCCAACGCGCCGATGGGCGGCGAGGGCGGGCCGGTGATCAAGACCTTCAGCCTTGCCGATGCCTCGCTTCAGGCGAGCTATCCCTTTCCGGCGGGCGGCCCTGCGATGTGCAACGACATGACGATTGCAAGCAATGGCGATGTCTATGCCAGCGAGATGCTCGGCGGCCGTATCCTGCGCCTCGCCAATGGCGCGAGCGAGTGGGAGGTCTTTGCCGAGCATGAGGAGTTGGGCACGATTGACGGGATCGCCTTTGCCGGGGACGGCACGCTCTATGCCAATGCCATCCAGCGCAACACACTGCTGCGGGTGGATGTCGATGCGGATGGAGCATTTGCGGGCATCACCGTGCTCACCCCGTCCCGCGAGATCGAGACGCCCGACGGGCTGCGCCTCGTCAGCGGCAACACCTTCGTGCAGAGCGAGGGCAATCCGGGGCTGGTGACGCTGATCACCATCGAAGGCGACAATGCCGATATCGAAGTGCTGGCGAGCGGCGTGGATTACGCCAGCTCGGTCACGCCGCATGATGGCCGGGTCTATTATCCCGAAGGCAAGCTGTCCTATATGCTCGACCCCAACAAGCAGATGCAGGACCCGGGCGAATTCCGCGTGTTCAACGTGGCCCTGCCGGAGGGCGAGTGATGCGGCGCTCGCTGCCCCTGGCTGCGGCGCTGATACTGGCTCCCCTGCCTGCATCGGCGCAGATGAGCGATGCGGAGATCAGGCAGGAAGCGGCTGAACTCACCCAGCGCGTCGAGCGCCTCGAAGGCGTGCGCGCGATCAAGACCTTGCAGCGCGCGTTCGCCTATTATGTCGATCGCGGATTGTGGGGCGAGGCCGCAGACCTGTTCGCCGATGATGGCACATTCGAGATGGGCGTGGACGGCGTCTATGTCGGGCGTGAGCGTATCGCGGAATATCTGCGGCGGCTCCACGGCGGGCAAGAGGGGCTGATCTACGGCCAACTCAACGAATGGGTGACGCTGCAACCGGCAATCACCATCGCTGACGATGCCACCAGCGCCACTGCGCGTTGGCGCGATCTCGGCATGCTGGGGCAGTACAAGCACCATGCCGAATGGCGCGACGGCATTTACGAGAATGCCTATGTGCGCGAGGATGGTGTGTGGAAGATCAAGTCGCTCCACCTCTATGTGAATTTTGTTGCGCCTTATGCCGATGGCTGGGCGCGGCTGGGTGAGGGCGAGGGGCTGGCGCGCAGCCAGGCCTCCATCGACTTCCCGCCCGACATGCCGCCAAGCCATGACCTCGACAGCTTCCCCTCGGTGCAGATCCCGCCCTTTGCCGCGCCGCATCCGGTGACGGGGAGGGAGGTGCAATGATGTTGCGTCTCGCACTTGCCGCCGCGCTCGCACTGGGCATCGCCACCCCCGCCTTCGCACAATCCGCCGAGGAGCGCCTCGCCGCCTTTCGCGAACGCGTGGAGCGGCTGGAGGACCAGAACGATATCGAGGTGCTGCAGGCGACCTACGGCTATTACTTCGACAAGGGAATGTGGCCGGAGGTGGCAGACCTCTTCTCCCGTGATGGCCGCTTCGAATATGGCGCACGCGGTGTCTATATCGGGCGCGAGAGGATCGAGCGGGCTTTGCTGCTGTTCGGGCCGGAACGGCTCGCGCCCGGCCATCTCAACAACCACATGCAATTGCAGGCGGTGATCCGCGTGGCTGACGACGGCCGCACCGCCACCGCCCGCTGGCAAGGCATGGTGATGCTGTCCGAACCCGGCGCCAATGGCATCTGGGGCGTGGGGATCTACGAGAACGAGTATGTGAAGGAAGGCGGCACATGGAAGATCGCTGACCTGCACTTCTACGTCACCGGCATGACTGATTATGACGCGGGCTGGATTCGCAGCTTCATCCCCATGGAAGGCATGAGCGCGATCTTCCCGCCGGACGAGCCGCCCAGCGAACGCTACCGGGCCTTCCCGTCCAATTACATCCCGCCCTTCAGTTTCCCGCATCCGGTGACGGGCGAACCCATCGACGTGGTGCAGCCGCGCGACGATATTTCGGGGAGGGAATGATGATGGTGTTTGCCGAAATTCTCAGAACCGTTCGCCCTGAGCCTGTCGAAGGGCCGTCCTTCACTTCAGAGGGAAAGAGCGGTGCTTCGACAAGCTCAGCACGAACGGGAATACTGGCGATTGCGCTGATCTCACTCGCCACCCCCGCCATCGCGCAGGAGCAAAGCACCGATGCGCTGCTTGATGAACTCGATGCGCGCATCACCCGGCTGGAGGACATGAACGATATCGAGCGTGTCCAGCGCACCTATGGCTATTTCGTCGACAAGGGCCAGTGGACGCATCTGAGCGAGCTGTTCACCGAGGATGCCACGCTGGAAATCGGCGGCAAGGGCATCTTCCTCGGCAAGGACCGCGTGCTCGAATATATGCAGACCGCTTTCGGGCCTGATGGCGCGAATGTGGGCATGATTACCAACCACATGCAGTTCCAGCCGATCGTCAATGTCTCTCCCGATGGCGAGACCGGCTGGATCCGCAGCCGCGCGTGGGTGATGGCATCGAGCGGCTGGGGCCTGCCGCTCTATGAGGACGAATTCGAGAAGGGCGAGGACGGCGTGTGGCGGATGAGCCGCCTGACCGGGCCTTTCACCATGTACACCAACTGGGAAGGCTGGGGCGAAAACGCGCTCAACAACACATGGCCGGACAAGTTCGACCCGCCGCCGGATCTGCCGCCGAGCACGGTCTATCTGACGTATCCGGCCTATTACATCATCCCCTTCCATTATCCCAACCCGGTGACGGGCGAGGCCTTTGCGCCCGATACGGGAACGGTCGGCGCCTATCACCGCCCGCCGGGCACGGCAGAGCAGCAAGAGGCGCTGCAGGTCGGCAGGCAGGCAGACGGGACGCAGCCGATCGCGCTGCCTCCACGCGATTGACAGCTGGCTTTCCTACTCCGGCGTCGATGATGTCAGCTGCGCAATGCGAGTTGAGGCGTAAGACACCGGTTCGTGCCGGATTTTGCCCAGTGGCGAAGTCCACGCGGGCAGGACGCGATTTTGAGAGCAAGGTTCTGGAATTACGATGGAATCCGATATGAATGGCCGTTCTTACAAGCGCGTTCTGTGTGCCACGACAACAGCGATTGCGCTGACGCTGGCAGGCTGTGCCACCTCCCGGGCCGACGCGCCGGCCAATGCGCAGGCTGCATCGGCACAGGACCCGTTGGCCAATCCGGCGCCGGGTGAATGGACCAGCGACGGGCGCGATTACACCGCGCAGCGTTTCAGCCCGCTTACCCAGATCAATGCGGAGAACGTCTCTGAGCTCGGCCTTGCCTGGTATGCCGATCTCGACACCTATCGCGGGGTAGAGGCGACGCCGCTCTATGCCGATGGCGTGCTCTACAACACGCTCGCCTGGAACATCACCACGGCATATGACGCGGCGACGGGCGAGGTGCTGTGGACTTATGATCCCAGGACCCCGCGCGAATTCGGCCGCTTCGCCTGTTGCGAACCGGTCAGCCGCGGCCTCGCCATGTCCGGCAACAAGGTGATCATCGCCACGCTCGATGGCCGCCTGATCGCGCTCGACAAGGATACCGGCGCGGAAATCTGGACTTCGCGCGCCTTTCCGCTCGATACGCAATATGCCTATTCGATCACCGGCGCGCCGCGCGTGTTCGGGGACAAGGTGGTGGTCGGCCAGTCTGGCGGGGACCTTGGCGTGCGCGGCTTTGCCGCCGCCTTCGATGTCGAGACGGGTGAGCAGGTGTGGAAGTTCTTCCTCACTCCCAACCCGGACGACATGCCCGATGGCGAAGCATCGGACAGCGCCAATGCCATGATGCGCGCCACCTGGTCAGACGAAGGCATGTGGCGGCAGCTGGGCGGCGGGGCCAATCCGTGGGATGCCATCGCCTATGATCCGGAATTGAACCTCGTCTATGTCGGCACGGGCAATTCGGTCCCGCATGTGCGGTATTACCGTTCGAATGACGAGGGAGATAACCTCTTCGTCTGCTCCATCGTGGCGCTGGATGCCGACAGCGGCGAGTATCGCTGGCATTACCAGATGAACCCCGGCGAGGAATGGGACTGGACCTGCACCGCCAGCATGATCAGCGCGGACCTCACCATCGATGGCGAGGAGCGCAAGGTGCTGATGCAGGCACCCAAGAACGGCTTCTTCTATGTGCTGGACCGCGAAACGGGCGAGTTCATTTCGGCTGAAGCGCATGTCTACCAGAACTGGAACGAAGGGTTCGATGAAGACGGCCGCCCGATCACCAGTGCCGCTGTGCGCTATACCGAAACGCCCATGCTGGTCGCGCCGGGGCCGGGCGGGGCGCACAACTGGTTCCCCATGGCTTACAGCCCGCGCACGGGCCTGGCCTATTTTCCGGCCTACCAGTCTGCCTTTGTCCATGCGCGCCAGCCGGGCTGGCAGCCGCAGCCGTTCCGGTCGAACAGTGGCTGGGGCGGCTATACCGGCGAAGCGGGGCGCATTCGCGCAGAGCTGATGGACGAGGCCAACGCCGTGGAGGCAGCATGGCTCGCAGCGTGGGACCCGGTGCGCCAGCAACTGGCGTGGAAGGTGGAATTGCCGCGCCACGGCAATGGCGGGGTGTTCGTGACCGCGTCTGACCTTGTCTTTGAAGGAACCACCAAACAGACCTTCTCCGCCTTTGATGCGCGCACCGGCGATGTGCTGTGGGAATATCCCACGCAAAGCGCGCCGGTGGCGGGCGGCATCACCTATATGCTCGATGGCGTGCAATATGTCGCCATCAACGCCGGATGGGGCGGCGGCGCGGCGCAGATCGAGCGCGGTGCAGGGATCGAGATGCCGCGCGCATCGGCCCGGCTGCTGGTGTTCAGGCTGGGAGGGGATCTTGTCTTGCCGCCGCTGCCTGAAGATGCCTCGTCACCGCCCGAGCCACCGCGCCTGCGCGCGTCGGAAGAGGTGGTCGATCGCGGCCGCCAGTTGTTCCAGCAGACCTGCGCCGTGTGCCATGGCCAGAACGCCATCGGCGGGGTGGCGGATTTGCGGCACATGGATGCGGACACCCACGGCAGGTTCAACCAGATCGTGCTGGAGGGGCTTTACCTCGACAAGGGCATGGCCAGCTTCAGCGACATCCTCAGCGAAGAGGAAACAAATGCGATCCACGCCTATGTGATCGCGCGCGCCAACGAGGACTGGGGCCGGTGACAAAATCCCTCTCCCATCGGGAGAGGGAAGAGCGCAGCAGGCGCGAAGGGTGAGGGGGCAAAAGCCTCAGCTCACCGCTTCACCGGGATCGTGCCGTCACCCACCACTGCGAAGGCCGACCAGTAGAACGGGTGCGAGGTATCGGCATCGTCCATCAGCGCGAGCTGCGACTGGCGCAGGGCCTCTGCGGTGCCGACCCCTTCACCGGTCTCGAAGAAGCCGGATACCAGCCTGCCGGTGGCGTCGTAATCATCGGGCACCGGCCAGTGGCTTGCCACCACGGTGCGGCCGCCCGCGCCAACGAAGGCACGGACCAGACCGTCCAGCGCAAAGTCGCCGCCGGTGGTGATGCCGGCCTCGCGGCTGGCGGACAAGCCGCCAACACTGGCGGTATTGCAGGCCGAGAGGATCACGAGGTCTGCATCGAGGCGCAGGTCGAAGATCTCGGCAAAGGTCAGCAGCCCGTCCGAATCTTCATCGCCGAAACTTGTCAGCAAGGCAGGGGCAGGCGGGCAATCGAGGTTGGGCGCGGTGACAAGACCGTGCGTGGCGAAGTGCAGGATGCGGTATTCATCCAGCTCCTCCATCTGCTTCAGGCGGCTGTCGGTGAATTCGCCTTCGGTCAGGATGGCAACCCCTGATCCCTCGCTGGACAGGATATTGCCCGCCGTGCGCAATTCGTCGGCCTTGATGGGGTTACCCCAGGTCACCGGAGACCAGGCGCAGCGTTCGGCAAACTGGGCCGATCGCGGGCCGCCGGCGATGCTGGAGCCTTGCGCGACGGGCAGGTTCTGGCCGAGGCCGAGATACTCGCCTGTCGCATCCGAGCGGCGTGCGTTGCGCACATCGCGGAAGGAGGTAGGTGATACCGCCGTGGTCACCTGCATCGCGCGGCCAAGCCACGCGGTGCCGCGGAAATCATAGGGATCGGCCTCGGGATCCTCCACGCGCGCTTCGTAGCTGGCGACGCTGGTATCATCCATCACCAGCAGGTTCGCCGGCAGGCGCAGCATGGCGCCATCGGGCTCGAACACCAGATGCTCGACATTGGCCAGTTGTCCGTCAACCGGGCCGAACAGCTTGCCGTAAAGTTCATGTGCCACCCCGATCTCGAAGGGATAGGTGATGGTCTGGCCGGATTGCTCGATGGCGATGGAATCACGCAGGATATCCACCATTTCGCCGATCTCGTCAGGCGATGCGTCGATCCGGTAAGCGGTCGCGCTGCCCGGTTGGGCATAGATGGCATAGGCGCGCTCGCCCAGCATCACCAGCTTGAGATAGGCTTCGCCGTCACGCAGGCTGTCCTGCAGGTCAGCCAGGTCCATGCGGCTGTCGCTCACCGCGCGGTAACGCGGGTATTCGGCAAGCTGTTGCTGCACTTCCAGCTGGCGCTGGCGTAGCAGGTCGAGTTCCCGCTGGCGGTTGGCGAGCTCGGCTTCCGCGTTGGGCACGCTTTCCTCGACCCGGGTCTGCGCCTGCGCCACTTCTCCGCGCGCCACTTCGATGGAACGGTTGAGATTGATCGCCTGGCGGAACAGTTGCGCGGCCTCGTCACTACCGGCGGAAAGTTCTCGCGCCAGCACGGCCTGGGTCTGGGCGAGGCCCGGGCGCAGCAACAGCTGGCTGGCCGCGAACATGTCTGCCGCAGCCTGTTGATCGCCAGTGCGGCTTGCCAGGATCGCGAAGTAAGGGGCGAACAGGCGGCGCAGCGATTCCGGCGCCCTGCCTTCGGCAGCCCCCACCAGCTCGCGATAGACGGTTACCGCCTCTTCCTCGCGGCCCGATCGGGCGAGCATGGCGGCCAGTTGCGCACGCGCACTGACCAGCGCAGGTGAGCCGGGATAATTGCTCTCGAGCATATCGACGGCCTGCAGGTGGAGCGTTTCCGCCTGTGCCACATCTCCGCGCGTCTCGGCCATTTCAGCAAGCTCGGCGAGGATCTGTGCCCGCAGCCACAGGACGGAAATCACCCGCCCGTCGCGCACGGCAACGATATCTTCCTGTGCGGCAAGCAAGGCTGTTTCCGCCTCTTCCACCTGCCCGAGCTGGCGCATCGCGGTGGCGCGCAGATAGGCATTCTGCCCGTCAAGCAGTTGCAAGCGTTCCAGCAATGTCAGCTCGCTGCCGATGCTGGAGATGGTATTGCCCTGTTCGGCAGACAGGCGTTCGGCCAGTGCGTTGTCGATCTGCAATTGCAGCGTTGTTTCCACGCTCTCTTCGATTGATGGCAGCGGCGTATCAAGCACCTCCAGGGCCTCGCCCGGTCGCTCGCGATTGAGCGCATCGATAGCCTGGAAGTTGCGTGCCAGGCGCGCCAGCACCGGGTCATTCATCGCTGCAGGCTGGGCCTCGATGAACAGCGTCCCGGCCTCTATAAAATTGCCGAGGTTGGATTGCTGCAAGGCTTCGTTGAGCAACGCCTCGGTAGAGCTGCGGCCCTGCAGCGTGCTGGCGGAAGTAGCGAAGAATTCGGCTGCTTCGGCAAAATTGCCGGCATTGGAGCGGCGATAGGCTTCGGATAGCGCGATTTCGGCAGAGATCGCTTCGGCCTGGGCGCGGGCAAAGGCCTGCGAATTGCCGGATTCGGTCAACGGGACCTCGACCACACCATCTACCGGGCGATCGGTGGCAAGTGTAGCGAGGCCAAGGCGCAAGGCGTCGTCATAAACCGCGAGTCCGCGTGCAGCGAGGATGCGGTTGCCGCTGCGCCCCACGACGACAAGGCGTTCGATGGCGTTCTGCGATGTCGAGCAGACGTAGGCGCGGCTGTCTGTCAGGCCTGCGGCGACCTCCGCCAGATTGCCGTCTCGGCACTCTGCCGCCGGATCCTTGACCGAGGCAAAGGCGCTGTCGAGCGTGCCATCACCATAGACATGCAATTCCCCCACCGGCGAAGCGGCGTCGCGGCAGACGACGAGGTAGCTTCGGTCGAACAGGCCGGAGCCCGGACGCGGGGACTGGATCTGCGCCTCGCACAGCCCGTTCGTGCCGATGGGTATGGAATCGCGCAGCGCCACGGAAGCCATCTGGCCCGCGGCTGGCTGGGAAAGAGAGGCCATGCCCAAGGCCGTCAGGACAGGCAGGGAAAGCGCGCGCAAGTGCTTCTTTTCAATAGCCATTTTATTGTCCCTCCACGCCATCAGAGCCACTGGCAACACTGTCACCACCGCTGGTGACAGGATCATTCACCGTGCCCTGTTCGGACACCACAGGCGGTTGCAGCAACTGCGGGAATTCCATGCCGAACGCGGCTTCCTTCTCGGCCTGATCGACAGCCTTCTGCGCTTCTTCGACGGCTTCTTCCTCTTCGGCGGTTTCGACCACGGTCACGCCAACGATTGCCACCGGTTCGAAGAACTCTTCCCCGCCCGGCTCCGTAGGAGGCTCCGTCGGCGGTGGCGGTGGCGGCGGAGGCGGAGGTGGCGGCGGCGGAGGCGGCGGCGGCGGTGGTGGTGGCGGCGGCGGTGGCGGCGGTGGTGGCGGCGGAGGTGGTGGCGGCGGAGGCGGCGTGCCACCGCAACTGCCACT
>JAUIJI010000150.1 GCA_030431435.1 Alphaproteobacteria bacterium
CGAACGCAGAACCGCGCTTCGGGTGGTCCTGCTCGTTCTTGCGGTCGCTATCGTCGCCCAGGGTTACCTCGGCGGAGAAATGGTGTTCGGCCCCAACCACCTCGGCCTGCGCTGAACAGAACTGGAGATACTTCCCATGACACTTTCACCCATCATATCACTGCGTCGATCAATGGCCCCTGCCCTGCTGATGGCGCTCGCGGCCTGCTCCAATGCTGCCCAGGCGGCGAGCTACACGATGTTCCGCGATCCGAATTGCGGGTGCTGCGAAGAGTGGGCTGATCATGTCCATGCGGGCATGCAGGCAGAGATCGCAGTGGAAGAGCGATCGAACATGGGCGCGATCAAGGACCGCGAAGGTGTGCCGGTCGATTTGCGGTCATGTCACACCATGGTGGTCGATGGATATGTCATCGAAGGCCACGTCCCGGCGGCGGATATAGCTCGCCTTCTACGTGAGCGACCCGAAGGGATCGAGGGTCTCGCGGTTCCCGGCATGCCGATCGGCTCGCCGGGAATGGAGATGGGCGATCGCACGCAATCCTACCAGGTGATCGCTTTCGGCAGCGGCGGCCGCAGCGTGTTTGCGAGTTACGAATAGAACCGAAGGAAATTGACCATGAAGCGATTGATTATGGCACTGGCTGCAGCAAGCATGTTTGCAGGACCGCTTGCAGCGCAAGACCAAGATACACCTGCCGAAGCCGAACAGCCGCAGATGTGCGAAATGATGCACAACGGCGAGCGGATGCAGGGCATGATGATGCGCGGCGAAGATGGCGCGATGACCTGCCAGATGATGGAACACGGCCACATGCAGCATGGCTCGATGGACCACGGACAAATGGACCATGGCCACATGGACCACGGCCAGGCCGCCCAACCCAGCGCGACCGAAGGTCAGACGGATGCTCCGCAGAGCGATCCCGCCTCGCAGGATCATTCGGCCCACGAAGGCCACACCCCCGGCTAAGTCGTCAGGGGACGGACATGGGGCGAGCGCCTGAAAATGAGATCACGGCGCTCGCTCTCTCCGCATAGCGGTCGTTTAGGCAAGTCACTGACGCCGCCAAGGCAGATCGAGGAGGAGAAGAACAATGGCGAAATCCGCAATTGGCCAAAGCATCAGGACCTGGGGCTGGACGCTCAGCCTGTTCCTCCTGATCACCTACTTCGTCTGCATCGCCTTCGGCCTGGTGGCGCCTGAACAGATGCACATGCACCGCGCCTGGGCACCACTCTTGCCGGGGTTCGAGTGGTTGACCCTTTCCGGCTTCATCGCCGGAGCCGTGGGAAGTTTCCTTTATGGCTGGTATGCCGCAATCCTGCTGGTGCCGTTGTATAACCATTTCAGTCGCCGCGCCGGTTGAGACCGCGCGGAATCGAGGAGCTTCCCGATATGGCTGACGATCACGAACACGCCGGGCATTGCAGTCATCACGCTGACAAAGATGCTCCAAGCGACGGGCGTTACGACACCATCCCTGAAGGTTACGAGGGAGCGGTATACACCTGCCCGATGCATCCGCAGGTGCGGCAGACGCACCAGGGGTCTTGTCCGATATGCGGCATGGGGCTGGAACTGGAGTCGGCCACAATGGTTGAGGAAGGTCCCAATCCCGAACTCATTGATTTCACGCACCGCTTCTGGGTAGGCGCGATTTTGACTGTCCCCTTGCTGGTACTGACCATGGGGCCGCTGGTCGGACTCTCCAGCATTCGCGAGGTCTTTGGGGAACGCACCACCGTCTGGATCGAGCTGGTCCTCGGCACACCTGTGGTGCTGTGGTGCGGATGGCCCTTCCTGGTCCGGGGCTGGAACTCGTTCCGCACGCGCAATCTCAACATGTTCTCGCTGATCGGCATGGGTGTGGTGTCAGCCTATGCGTTCAGCGTTGTCGCAGTGATCGCGCCCGATATTTTCCCTGATGGCTTCCGCGATGCGGAAGGCCATGTCGGGGTCTATTTTGAAGCGGCGGCGGTTATCGTGACGCTGGTCCTGTTGGGGCAGGTCATGGAACTGCGCGCCCGCGAAGGGACAGGCAAGGCAATCCGCGCGCTCCTCGACCTTGCGGCGAAGACCGCGCGGGTCATCCGTGCTGATGGCAGCGAGGAGGAGATCCCGCTCGAACACGTCCATGTGGGCGACCGCCTGCGCGTGCGACCGGGCGACAAGGTGCCGGTCGATGGCGAAGTCGTCGATGGTCGGTCGTCCGTCGATGAGAGCATGATTACAGGCGAACCTGTTCCGGTCGAAAAGGTCGCAGGCGATCCCGTTACCGGGGCCACGATCAACGGCACTGGCAGCCTCGTGATCGAAGCCAAGCGGGTTGGATCGGACACCATGCTCTCGCAGATCGTCGAGATGGTGGCGGCCGCGCAGCGTTCGCGCGCACCGATCCAGAAATATGCGGACAAGGTCGCCGGCTGGTTCGTCCCGGCGGTGATCGGTATCGCCATTCTCGCATTCGTTGCATGGGCCATCTGGGGACCAGAACCCACCCTGGCCTATGCCCTGGTCGCCGCCGTAGCCGTTCTCATCATTGCCTGCCCCTGTGCGCTTGGCCTGGCCACTCCCATGTCGATCATGACCGCCACTGGCAGGGGCGCGCAGGCAGGCGTGCTGATCAAGAACGCCGAAGCGCTGGAACGGTTCGAGAAGATCGACACACTGATCGTGGACAAGACCGGCACGCTCACCGAGGGCAAGCCGAAGCTTGTCGCTGTCCTGCCCCAGCCGGGCAAGGATGAAGAGGAAGTATTGCGAGTGGCCGCATCGCTCGAACGCGGCTCCGAACATCCCCTGGCGGAAGCCATCGTGAATGGTGCCGAGGAGCGAGGCATCTCCTTGGTAGAGGCGAGGGAGTTCGAGGCAGTCACCGGCAAAGGTGTGAATGGCGAGGTCGATGGGCACGCGGTAGCACTCGGTAACAAGGCGATGATTGAAGACCTTGGCTTGGCCGCCGGTGATCTGGTCGAAAAGGCCAACCAGCGCCGTGACGAAGGCGAGACGGTCATGTTCGTCGCCATCGATGGAGCGATTGCCGGGCTCGTCAGCGTGGCTGACCCGGTCAAGGAAACGACGCCAGATGCGCTCAGGGCACTGCACGCGCTTGGCCTGCGCATCATCATGGCGACGGGCGACAACGAGCGCACAGCCAAGGCTGTCGCCGCGCGGCTCAGCATTGACGAAATCCGTGCCGACGTCCTGCCCGAAGACAAGGCTCGCATCATTCGCAAGTTTCAGGATGGCGGGGCCAAGGTGGCCATGGCAGGCGACGGCGTGAATGACGCCCCGGCACTGGCACAGGCCGATCACTCTGGTGAAGGGTAATCTCGACGGGATTGTTCGCGCCCGCCGACTTGCCCAGGCGACCATGGGCAACATCCGGCAAAACCTGTTCTTTGCTCTGATCTACAATGCTGCCGGCGTGCCGGTTGCCGCAGGGGTGCTTTATCCGGTCATGGGCATGCTCATCAGTCCGATGTTCGCCGCCTTTGCCATGAGCGCGTCTTCGATCTCTGTAGTCCTGAACTCCCTGCGGTTGCGGACAACAAACCTGTGACGGACGAACACCAAAGCCACAGTGCCGGTCAGCATTCGCACGGCGGATCGGAACAAAAGGGAAGCATAACGCTCGGCGGCGCTGTCGCCATGGGCACCGGTGTCATGATCGGCGCGGGCATATTCGCCCTTACCGGACAGATCGCCGAACTCGCCGGACCATTGTTCCCGTTGTCATTCATCGCCGGTGCCATCGTCACTGCCCTGGCGGCATATAGCTACATCAAGATGTCCAACGCCTGGCCTTCATCGGGAGGCATCGCGATGATCCTGCAGAAGGCATACGGTCCAGGCACCGTAGCGGCTGCGGCTTCGCTGCTCATGGCGCTCTCAATGGTAATCAACGAAAGCCTCGTCGCACGCACATTTGCCACCTACGCGCTGCGTCCCTTCGAGATGCAGGACAATGGCCTGCTGCAGTCGGCACTCGCCTTGGCGCTGATCGTGTTCGCCTATCTCGTGAATGCTTCGGGCAATCGCTCGGTGAGCATGGTCTCGATTGTCATGTCAGCGATCAAGATTGGCGGTATCGCGATCTTCGCCATCGCCGCGTTCTGGGTGAGCGGGCTTTCGGGTGGAGCCTTTGCCGAGCCTACAACCGGATTTGGATGGGAAGGCATGGTTGCTTCTGTCGCCTTCTCGATCCTTGCCTTCAAGGGCTTCACGACGATCACGAATAGCGGCGGCGAGATCGTTGACCCGCACCGCAATGTCGGGCGCACGATCATGATCGCCATCGGCATTTGCGTGGTGACTTACCTCCTCGTTGCAGCTGCAGTGGGAGCGAGCCTTGGCATCGACGAAATTGTGGCGGCGCGCGATTACTCGCTGGCGGCAGCTGCAGAACCCGCGCTTGGCCGTGTCGGATTCTGGTTCACGATTGTGATCGCCATTACCGCGACCGCCTCTGGCGTCGTGGCGAGCGTGTTCGCCGTATCCCGCATGCTCACGATGCTCACCGAAATGAAGATGATCCCGCACAGCCACTTCGGCATGAAAGGCAGCCTGCGCAGCCACCTGTTGGTTTACACGGTGGTGGTTGCCGGCTTCCTGGCCGTCCTGTTCGACCTTTCCCGCATCGCTGCCCTTGGCGTGTTCTTCTACCTGGTCATGGACATGCTCGTGCATTGGGGAGTCCTGCGGAACCTGCGCAAGGAAATCGGTGCGCGGGCCGAGATCCTGCTGGCAGCACTGGCGGCTGATCTGGTCGTCCTGGGAGCCTTCACCTGGACCAAATTGCAGAGCGACGCGATGATCGTCCTCTTTGCCGCGCTGGGGATCGCAGTTGTCTTTTACAGCGAGCATTTGTTCTTGCGCAATCAGGTGCAAGCTGGGTGCAGCAAATAGAAATGAGCAAAGCAGCTACCAGCAACGACGAGTCGACAATTCGCGGTAATCGCATCCGAATAGGCAACTTACCGTGGCAGGCTGTCACAAACAGACAATTTTCTTCCGGCCCAGTTCCACCCATAATGTGTCGCGCGAATTCCTGCCCGATTTCGACCCATAGCATCTGTGTCGGAAACGGCAGCTAGGGGAGCGGAACCGGCCGGTCAGCAAAGCGCCCCAAAGTCAGACGTTCGGACCCAGTTTCCTAGTTTCCGAAGGCGGACATTTTGGCCGAACAGATTGAAAGCGAGCTACTCACAAGTCGACTTAGCCTCTTGGAGCCGCGCGCCCCGGAACTCT
>JAUIJI010000024.1 GCA_030431435.1 Alphaproteobacteria bacterium
GGGCGTGGTCCGGTTGAGCACGTCCTGCACCTTGGTCAGCGACAGGCGGCCACGGGTCAGGTCATTGCTGTTGGACTGCGAATAGAGCACGCCAGTATCGAAGTTCCAGTCACCAATGTCACCGCGCAGGCCGCCGACGAGACGGTAGGAGTCCTTGGTCACATCCACATCGCGGTTGCCGACATCGACGAAGCGATAGCGTTCGAAGATCACATCCGCACCGCCCGCTGCGATGGTGGTACCGGGCAAGCGGTTGGGGTTGGGCGTCACGCCATCGGACAGGAAGACCGGGCCGAACGGGTTCCAGTAAGCATCGCGTGCGATGCCGATGGGAACGGCAGAGAGGATCGCGGTCGCCTCGTTCTGGCGGCGGCTTTCGGAACGGTAATAGGAGCCTTCGAAATAGGCTTCTACGGCCTCGGTCAATTCATAGCTGAACAGACCCATGGCGTTGTAGCGGTTCTTCTCGCTGAACAGGTCAACGCCGAAGTTGGAATTGTAGCGAACCGCAGTGGTCGGCGTGGTGCCGTTGCGGGCGCACAAGCCATTGCCGAAATCGAGGCGGCAACCGTCGAACGTGTCGGGCTGCAGGTAGAAATCGTCATCGTTGATCGGCGTGCGGCTGCTGGGCGCCTGGATGTCGAACTGGCCGAACGGGCCGGTGGTGAAACGGTTGTTGAAGGAGGAATCGCCCTCGAAATCGGTTCCCTCGACCAGCGGCAGGCGGTTGTCGTCTGCAGCATAGTCACGGATGGTGACGGGAGCGCCGCTTTCATAATAGTATCCGGCATATGCGGTGAAATTGCCGCGACCGCCGCCGAAATCGAAGCCGAGCCCGCCGTTGAGCGTGGTGCTCCACAGGCTGGTGCCGGTCGAATTGCGAAACTCGCCTTCAACGAAGCCGCCGGTGAGGCCGCCCTTGAGGATGGTGTTGACCACGCCGGCCACTGCGTCAGCGCCGTAGAGCGCCGAAGCGCCGTCGCGCAGCACTTCGATGCGGCGTACGCTGCCCGGCGCAATTTCATTGGTGTCAGCAGAGACGACAGGAACGAGCAGCTCGGTCTGGAAGCCGGGATGCAGGTTCATGCGGCGGCCGTTGATCAGCATCAGCGTGTTGCCGGTGCCCAGTTCGCGCAGGTTGATTGAAGCGATGTCGCCACGCGCGCCGTTCACGCCGCCGGTTGTGTTCTGCTCGTTGAAGGCCGTGGTACCGACCTGCGGAATGGCGCGGAACAGTTCCTCGCCAGAGGAAGCGCCAGTGGCTTCGATCAGGTCTTCTCCCAGCGTGGTGACCGGGAGGACATCGTTGATCTGCGCGCCCTGGATCTGCGAGCCGGTGACGATGATGACATCCTCGTCCTGCGCATCAACAGGCGCTGCATTCTGCGCCATCGCGGCTTGCGCCGAGAACAGGGCGGAGGTTCCGAGAAGGACGGAAGCAAAATTACGGGAAATGGACATGAAACGGGACTCCAAGGGTGGATGTCCCGCAAGGGCCAGACCACCAGACGACTACCAGGAAACAGCCGCCGGCTTACGCACTGTGGTGTGCTTGGCCCGGACGTGGATCGCAAAGGGGGTAAAGCCTCGGCAATGCGCAATCAAATTTTGCCAAAGCAGTGTCATTTGAAATGATATTGTGTCCAAATTGCCACATACTATTTTTGGCGTAAGTTATGACAATTGGCAGAAAACCTTATTACTCCCGCTTTGCGTATTCTATTGATCTGCATGCTGCTTGCACATGATCAGCAAACCGCGTCATCGTGCCCAAGCGCAGCGCAAGTTGCAAAATCATAGCGGAACGACTCGCGGGAATATTGCCGCGAAGGAGGTCTGGTAACGCCGAAAAGGGCTTCCCGTCGGGGTGAATTGCGCTCCGCCTTGCACACCCCGGCCAGAGCGCCGCGCAGGCGCGTTAGCGATTGCCCCGATCAAGCCAGTTCGCCAGCGCTTCCAGTTCGGCATCGGTCAGTTCGGTAGGAGTGAATTGCGGCATTGCGCCGATCCCCCTGCGCACCACCGCAATCGTGTAGGCAGGCGGAAGGCTGGAGCGATTGCGCAGTTCGGCCTCGCCCGCAGGCACGCGCTTGGCCAACGCCCGTGTCCCCCAGCCGCCAGCCTCGTGACAATAGGCGCAGCGCGTGGTGTAGATTTCCTCGGGAGAGCGCGAGGGCTGGCCTGCGGATTGCACCGCAACGGGTGCCAGTGCCACCAGAGGCAATGCGGCTGCGATAAGCTTGAGCCTCATTCCCCGTCCTCCCAGCTGCCGATGCCCTGCTTGCCCGGCGCCAGAATGCCGTTGGGATCGAGCGCGGCCTTGATCCGGTTGTTGAGCCGGGGCAGCGCATGGTCGCCCCAGCGGTGCATCGCGGCAGCATCATCCATGAAGCGCAGATGCGTGCGGTAGAGGCCCACGCCGATATCGGCCATGTCATCGCACAGCTGGCGGAACAGGCGGCGGCACCGCTCTGTCTCTTCCGCATCGGTGCGGGTGAAGAACATGTCCGCCACGAAGATCAGCGCGCGCGAGGAAATGCCGAACATGCCGATCCAGGGATCCTTGCCATATTCAAGGAAACGCTGCTCGATGATCGAATAGACTTCCTCTGCGCGGTCACCCAGAGGTGCGACGATCGGCCCGAAATCGCTGTGTCCGCCGGGATTGCCGCCCCAATCGACCACGCCCAATGGCGCGAGGCTGACCTCCTGCCGCATCCAGCTTTCCTGCGGCTGGCCTTGCTCCCAGCGTTGCACATCTATGGTCGCTCCGGGCAGCTTTTCGGCAAAGGCCCGGCGGATCTTGTCCAGCCTGAGATCGAGCGCCGCCGGGCTGTCGAACAGGTTGAAGATCACGCTCCACCAGCCCTGCCCGCGCTCGGCAAGAAGTTCCTCCATCCGCTCGCGAGAAATCGCGCCGGGCTGGTCCCATACCTCGCTGCGCACCCGGCCGCCGGTGATCTGCCGCCAGCCGTTGGCGATGGTATAGGGCGCGTTGATGACATCGGTCATGCGCAAGGGACGCAAGGTTTCGATCAGGGCGTGGAAATCCTCGCGCGCGGGAACGCGTATGGAGACACCCGCCATGCCTTCAGGCTCGGGCATCAGCCACAGGCCCATTTTGGTGACGATACCGAAGTTGGACTGGGTGAACATGCCGTCGAGACCCGGACCAAACGGCCAGCGGAAGGCCTGCCATTCCTTCGTGCCTTCAAGAGCGCCCAGCCCCGTGCGAACCAGCGAACCATCGGCCAGCAGCACTTCCATGCCGCAGATCGTCTCAACATGCTGGCCATAGGGGGTGTAGCCCACGCCGTGTTCCAGCGCATTGCCGATCACGCTGCCCCAGCTGTGCGCGGGGCCGGACATCCACAGGCCCGATCCGCGCCGTTCCAGTTCGGCCTTGAAATCGAAGAAGCTGACGCCGGGTTCGACAATGGCCGTGCCCAGTTCCTCGTTCACCTCGATCACGCGGTTCATGCGCTTGAGGTCAAGGATGACCGAACCGCGCATTTCCGGCGCGGCGGTGCCATAGGCAAGGTTCTTGCCCATGGAGATCGGCCACAGCGGCACCTTGTGGCGATTGGCGATTTCCAGGATCTTGCGGCAATCTTCCACGCCCGAAGGTGCGAGAGCAGCCGCGCTGGCATGGTCATCCTGGTCGCCCATGTCGAAGGGGTCGAGATAGCTTGCCCTGTCGGCATCGGAAGTGAACACCCACTCCTCGCCTATGGCAGCGCGAAACTCGGCGATTGCCTGGTCGAACGCTTGCTGCGTCAATCCGGGTGGCAGCACGGCCATGGAAGATCCTCCTTCCGCTGGATCAGTTGAACTCGGGGTGCCAGGCAGGCGGTGCGCTGACCTTGCGCCGGTGCGCGCAAGTGGCAGGCGGCGCACCCTTGGCCCAGAATGGCAGCCCCCATACTTCACCCACGCATGCCGGCGTTGCGGCAACGGCCGCCAGCCCCGGAACGGACTTCAGTGAAGAGACAAGCGGAAGGCTGGCACAGCCAGCCATGAACAGGCGTCGGCTGACGATCATGCGATTTCCCACAGACGAAGCGTTGCGCCGCCTGCTCCGGGCAAAGGCACGTCTTGCGGCTGGGCGGCTAGGCCATGTTCGCGGGCGAATGTCTCGCAGATGAAACGGTCGGACCACATGGTTGCACCAGCAATGCCGCCGCCCCTGGCCAGCAACGCGGGAATGGTCTTTCGCCATGCATTGCCAAGGTCATGCTCGCGTGGGTCGAGTATGGCGACGCCTTGCTGCTTCCAGCTTTCGGCAAGCTCGCGTGATGCCGCAAAACGCGCGTCATAAATGAAGATCGCAGGCTTTCTGCCCTGAGCACGCAAAGAGGCCGGAAAGGCACCCAGGGCGGCCAGAGCCACGCTGCCCTTCATCAAGGTTCGCCGGTCACTGCTTATCACAGGCGCTTCTCCAGATAGTTGGCGATAGCCTGCAGGTCGGCATCGCTCAGTTCGGCTTCGCGGATCTGCGGCATGGAGCCGATGCCGCGGCGAACCACGGCGATTGTCAGTGCTGCCGGCAAGGTTTCGCGCTTTTCAAGCTCGGCCTGGCCTTCGGGAACGCGGCGCGAAAGGACGCGCGTGCCGAATCCGCCCTCGACATGGCAGGCCGCGCAGCGTTCGGCAAACAGCTCCTGCCCGGACTTGCCCGCCTGTGCCTGCGCACGCTGCGCCAGCGGCAGGGCCGCAGCGAACGCCAGCACCGGCAAGGCTGCAATCGCGAAAGCCCTCATGACTGCCCCTCCCGATAGGCGCGCGGCCAGATGCCCATCTTGCCCGGCGCGATGATCCCATGCGGATCGACCGCGTCCTTCACCGTCTCGTTCCAGCGGCGCAGCGCGCCATTGTTGTAATCATAGGTGCGCGCCACCTCGTCATAGAACAGCGTGTGCGTGCGGTATTCGCCCCAGCCTTTGCTGGCTGCGGTTTCGATCAGGTCGCTGAACAGCGTGTTGGCGCGCGCGCACATCTCCTCGTCATTGCGGTTGAAAACGACCATGCTGATATGGTTGAGGTAGCGCTGGCCGGCTGTGAATCCGCCGTAATAATCGAAGCCCGCATCCTCATACATTCCGCGGATGGTGGTGTATTGTTCCCATGCCTCCGCACCGGAAAAAGGCGAGACCGGCGAGAATGTCAGGTGCCCGCCGGGACCACCCAGCCAGTCCACCACGCCAAGTGCGCCCAGCGTGGGCGTGGGCGAACCGGAACCGCGCAGGGGCTCTCCGCGATGCCATTCGCTCACCTCGAATTCATAAGGCAGGTGGGCGAAGGCCCGCTTCACCTTTTCGGCGTTGATCTGGTTCACCGCCTTGTCGCCGAACAGGCGGATCGAGAAGTTCCAGTGGCCCACGCCGCTGTCCACCCGCGCCTGCTCCAGCACGTCTGCCGGGATCGGACCGCTGCCCTGATAGTAGGCACTGCGCGGCGCGCGCACAGCCAGGTTGCGGATGATGTTGCCGAAGCTGGGATTGGCCTGCACCGTGCCATCCAGCTTGAGCGGGCGCAGGGCATCGACCCCAAGAGGCAGGTCCTCAACCCGATCGAACGCCATGGCAAGATTGAGCGTATGCTCCGGCTCGGGCATCAGCCAGATGCCCATCTTGGTGGCGATGCCGAAGTTGGATTGCATGAAGGCGCCGTCCCACGACGGGCCGAAGCCATAGGGAAAGAGCTGCCAGGTCCGTGCCCCTTCAAGCGCGCCCATGCCGGTGCGCAGCAGCTCGCCGGTTCCGGTGACAACTTCCATCCCGCAAACCTTGGATGCGTGTTCGCCATAGGGCGTGTATCCCACACCGCGTTCCAGCGCATTACCCAGCACGCTGCCCCAGGTGTGCGCCGGTGCGGAAATCCATAGCGGAATGTCGTTGTCGACGAGGTAATGATAGAGATCATCGAAACCCACGCCGGGCTCGACCACGGCATAGCCCATCTCGACATTGACCTCGAGAATGCGGTTCATGCGGATGAGGTCGAGCATCACCACTTCGCGCATGCGCGGCGCGCCGCCGCCATAGCCGAAGTTCTTGCCGCGGCTGGTCGGCCACAGCGGAATGCCAAGCTCGCCAGCTACGCGGACAATGGCCTGCACTTCCTCGACACTGGCAGGCGCAACCGCGCCGCGCGGAGCATAGGACAGTGCATCGCGCGGAGCGAAGGCGTCCTTGTATCCGTGCGCTGCCTCTTCGCCGCGCCAGACATTCTCCTCGCCCACGATGCCGGCAAAGCGCTGCATGGCCTGTTCCAGCCGGTTTGCGTCGAGAATGATCATGTGTTGCGGCTCCATGCCGGCACCCAGTTGCCGTGGATTTGCTGCGGGGCCTTGAACGGCAGGCGCACACGCGCCACCGGTCCTGCCGCAAGGTCTGCCGTGTCACCGATCACCAGCTCACTCTTCATCGTCTCGTAATTGGTGGCGAGCGCCATTACCCAGCCGTCAGCCTCTGCGGCATCGGGACTGCGCGGGGCAAAGGCGATTTCCTGCAGACCGAATTCCGGCCCGGCAAACATGGTTTCGACCTCCCCTGTAGCGAAATCGAACCTGCCGAGCGAATTGGTCGGCCTGCGACCGGTGCCGGTGAAGGCCTGGAATTCGTCAGAGAAGCTCATCAGGCCATAACGGAAATCATGGCCCATGAAGCGGTCATCAATCCGGCTGAGCGCACCCGGCTTGTCCTGGAAGCGGGGTTCCTCACGCCAGCCGGCATCACGGCTGTTCATGTCGATCGTATAGCGGCGGACGGTGGTGCGCGCGGCGGCAGGATCGAACGGCTTGCCATGGACATCCGGAAAGAAGGGAAAGGGATTACCGTCGGATACCGCTGCATCCAGCGTGATCACCCCGTCCCGGTCCGTTGCCGCAAAGGTGTGTACCATGGCCATCTGCGGACCGTCGAACCATCGGATGTCCGAAGCATCGCCGTTGCGCGGCAGCACGCCGATATGGCTGGGCACGGTGGTGTCCCATCCCCAGTGGACCTTGCCTTCGCGCAGACGTTCCATGCTGGAAACCATGCCGTAGACCGGGATCATGATGTAGTTTTGCGAGATGGCGATATCGTGCACCATCGAAAGGTAGGGCGCGGCAATCCTGCGCTCGCTCGTTACGGTGCCATCGGCATCCACGGTGTAGATCCAGATGGCATTGCTGGCGAGGCCTTCTGCCTCATAGCCATAGGTGATCATCTCCCCCGTCCGGCCATCCACCTTGGGATGGGCGGTAAAGGTGGGTGCCTTGTAACCGCCGCCGAAATCGAAGAACCCCTTCGTCTCCAGCGTGTCCGGATCCATCTCCATGGGCAGCGCGTCTTCCTTGAGCGCCAGCAGCCTGCCTGCAAACCAGATGACATTGGTGTTCGAGGCAGTGTCCAGATTGTTGAACTTGCCCTGCATCTCCGGCTCATGGGTGAAGGGATTGCGGTAATAGCCGAACAGCTGCCGACGCGCTTCGCGATTAGCGAGATAGCGCGGCGTTTCGATGAAGCGCGAGGTGAAATCGCAGCATCCGTCAGCGATACGTAGCGCGGTTACCATGCCATCTGCGGCAAAGGGGGAATCGTCAGGGAATTTCGGCGGATAGAACCATTCGGCGCAAGCGCGATAGAAGGTGCCATCCAGCCCGGCCGGGATTTCCCCCACGACTTCGCAATCGAACACGCTTGCGTTGAACCGGGAAGGTTCGAAATCGCCCTGCAATGCCGGATGTTCAGCGTAAGATAGCGCCATGATACCTCTGCGGGTGGCCCGCCCCTCCTTCATTCTCGCGGCCACACATTCTGGTAGTGCCGCGCCATACGATCCAGGAAGATGTTTATTTCGGATAAGTATTTTTGTAAAGCACAAGCAGCACCCTGTGCAGCACAGCGAAAGGACAGGCCGTTGGAATTCGGATCGCTTCGGGACCACATCGCTTTCCAGG
The DNA here is from genome assembly GCA_030431435.1 of Alphaproteobacteria bacterium. Lineage (GTDB taxonomy): Bacteria > Pseudomonadota > Alphaproteobacteria > Sphingomonadales > Sphingomonadaceae > Alteraurantiacibacter. The sequence goes on from JAUIJI010000024.1 coordinate 7,946, forward strand.
TCCACCTGACATGGCGCGCGGCGAGGAAGGCCTTGCTGACAGAGGTGGAGAAGGGCGGGACCAAGGTCTCGCGCGGGTCCTATTCCATCCCTATCCTGATCGGGCTCAATCCCGGGATCACCCCCATGCAGCTGGCCAATGCGCTGCACCTTGACGCCTCGAAAGTGGCCTTCTTCCTGCGCGATCTGGACAAGAAGGGGCTGATCACGCGGGAACGGTCAAAGTCCGATGGCCGCGTGGTGGAATTGCGCCTGACGCAGGCGGGCGAGGATTTTGCCCGGATGGCCGGTGACGAAAGCGAGAAGCTGGAAGCACCATTCGAAGGCCTGTTGTCCCCCGAGGAAAGGCGGACGCTGGTCGCGCTCCTGCTCAAACTGCGCGGCGGACTTTCCTGATTGGGCTCAGTTGCTCGCGCGCTGGACCGAGGCGAGGAACGCGCTAGGGCTGGTGCCGAAACGTTCGCGGAACGAACGGCTGAAATGCGAAGAGCTGTTGAACCCGTAGTCAAAGGCCAGCGCAGTCAGCGTCTTCGAAGCCATCGGCAGCATTTCCAGCCGGTCGCGGCACATGTCCAGCCGCCGGTTCCAGATGTAGCGGCATATGGACTCAGAACCTTCGAAAGCCTTGTGAACATAGCGCGGCGTACAGCCGAGCTCGCGGGCGATGCTCTCGACCGACAAATCCGGATCCTGCAAGTGCCGGTCGACATAGTCGCGGGCCCGCCGTGCGATGTCCTCGCGCGAGGTCAGCTGTGCAGGTGACTGTGATGCCTGGCCCAGCGCCTGTCGGAACAGCTTCGTCAAACGGCACGAAACGTCTCTTTCGGCCTCAACCGAAAGGTCTCCGGCTTCGCCCACCAGATAGCGTGTGAGCTCGACCAGGTCCGCGCCCAGCTTGTCGCCAACCGCAAGACGCGGGTTCCCAGCCAGAACCGCAGCGACCTGGGCCTGCGGAAGGCTGGCACAAGGCACGTCCAGCCAAATGCTGGAGACATCCCCCTTGTTCACGGAAGTTTGCGGGGCATGGGGATCGACAAGCATCCATTCCCCGGGACGCAGGGTGAAGCTGCGATGCCCCTCGAACAGGATGCTGGTGCCGGATTGCTGGTATCGCAGGCGCAAAAGGCTCGCCCTGCGCTGCGAGGGAAAGAGTGAAACGCGATGGGGTGATGTCGTGACGCTGCCGACGGTCAGATCTTCCAGCCGGCGAAAGGCGACTTCGGCATCGAACAGGTCACTCATGGCTTCGGCTTTGACGCCGCCGATCATGCTCGAGCCGGAATTCCAGTATTCGATCCTGTCAGCCGGATCGATGGCATCTGTGGAGGCGAAATACGCCTTTCCCATCCTGACTTCCTCCCTTCGCATTCGCGATGGGACAAAGGTATGTCGCGGAATGTTGGAGTGTCAACAAACTCGCTGACTGGGCAGGGGACGGCCTGGTAACAGCCGCCCCCTGCCCGATCAATCAGCCCGGATCAGAAGTCCTTCTTCACCGTAAGCGCCCACTCACGCGGACGTGCCGGGGTCGCGATACGACCACCGTTGTTGTTGCGCTGGTCGAAGACCGAGTAGAAGTAATACTCGTCGGTCAGGTTGGTCACTTCCAGCGAGATCGACAGATCCTCGTCCTCGTTGCGCCAGGTAACGCGGGCATTCGCCGTCGTGAAGCTGGGCAGGTAGGTTTCGATGCGATTGCCAGGCGTGTTGTCGATACCCGAGAAGGTTTCGTCCTGGTAATACACGTCGATACGCGGGGTAAGCGATCCCGAATTGCCAAGGTCGATACGGTACTGTGCACCGATCGAGGCCTTCCATTCCGGCATACCCGTGCCCGGATCATCAAGCTGTGCGCTCGAGTTCGGGTTGACGAAAGTATACTTGAAATCGAGGTAGCTGACCGAACCGCTGATCGTGAGATCGTCGATCGGCTCGGCAAACATCTCGATTTCCAGGCCCTTGATGTCGGCACTGCCCGAGTTCACGCGGCAGGCAGAAGGCGTTTCGGTACCCGGAACACCAGTGGGACAGGGGCTCGCCGTCGACTGGATGTCCGAATACTTGTTCAGGAACGCCGAAACGTTCAGGCGCAGGCGCCTGTCGAGCAAGTCGGACTTGAAGCCGAGTTCGTACGCAGTCAGCGTTTCCGGCCCGAACGGCAGGAGCTGGAAGGCGTTGAACGGACGCGGGTTGGAGCCACCGCCCTTGAAGCCGGTCGCGATCGACGCATAGGCGAGGAACTCTTCACTGAAGCGATAGTCCAGCGCCACACGATAGTCGACCTGGTCGCCGGAGTAGTTGGCGGTGTTACCCGTCAAGGCGCGCAGCTCTTCAGTGGTATTGCCATCACCGTCACAGTCGTTGGTATCGACGCCCTGGAAACCCGCTCCGCAGGCAGCGCCCACCGGATCGAGGAAGGCATTGATCGTGCCATCCAGGTTGTAACGGAAATAAGCCTGGGCCTTGGTTTCCTCGGTGTAGCGGATGCCGGCGTTGAGGTTCAGGTCAGGAACGATTTCCCATGCCACGTTGGCAAAGATTGCCTTGGCGTCGGCATCAACCGTGTCAGGCTGGCGGAACTGCAGCGGATAAGGCGCCACATAACGCAGGTCCTGCGTGGAATCGTAAACCGAGGACTGCTCGAAGTAGTAGCCGCCGATGGTTGCGAAAATCGTATCGGCCAGCTCAGCGTTCAAGCGCAGTTCCTGGCTGAAGCTCCAGTTCGTCAGGTTGTTGATACCAAAGCCGGTGCGGGCAGGCGAAATGTCGCCATCCGCGAAGAACTGGGTATCAAACTCGCGATAACCGGTGATCGAGACCAGCTGCAACATGTCATTGATGTCATAGTTGGCCTGGCCCGAGAGACCCCAGCCGCGATAGGTCGTGCGGTTGGAACCGCGGGTTTCTTCCATGATGGTTCCGCCAGCACCGAACGGGTCACCCGGGATAACCGGAGTGAACGCGCCGCCAAAGGCGTTGCCATCAACCTGGAAGTTACAGAACGGACCGCAGATGAAGCGATCATCCAGCGGCAGGCCACCTGGCGTCAGGATGTTGGGGTTGCTGTTGCGGCGCGTGGCCGTCAGCACCTGGCCTGCACCGGTCTGGTCCTGGTCGGTGTAATCGCCGATCAGGGTGAAGTCGAAGTCCGGGCTGGGTTCCCAGCGCAGGATCGCACGTGCGGCCTGATAGTTGGTGCTGCCCAGCTTCGCCACGCGGCAATCATCGGTAGTCACGAAGCGTGCTTCACCGCCAACAGGATTGACGGCTTCGACATCACCGTCTGCGTTGACGAACGTGGCACCGCCACCGGCCGGGAAGACACAACCGAAGTCGAGCTGGTCGATATAACCGTCCTGCCGCTTGGACACGCCCGAAACACGTGCGAACAAGGTGTCGGTCAGCGGGAATTCCGCCGCACCGCGCAGCGTCAGGCGGTCACGACTGCCATAACCGGCTTCGACGAAGCCGCCAGTGTCGCCGCTGGGCATGCGCGAATACATCTTCACCGCACCACCGATGGAGTTACGGCCAGACAGCGTGCCCTGCGGGCCGCGCAGGATCTCAACGCGGTCAAGGTCAAGCGTGTCGAAGATCGCGCCGGTCAGTGACGGATAGTAGATATCGTCGATATAAATACCCACGCCCGGCTCGTAGGCGGGGTTGAAGTCATTCTGGCCGATACCGCGGATAGACGCGGTAACAGACGGGCCGAATGCTGCCGTCTGCGGGCGGATCTGCACGTTCGGGGCGCTGTCAGCGATGGTGGCGAGGTCGGTCTGGCTGCGAGCCTCGAGATCCTCTGCCGTCACTGCGGTGATTGCCAGCGGCGTGTCCTGCAGTTCCTGCTCGCGGAACTGCGCGGTCACGATGATGACGTTGTTGCGCTGGCCTTCCTCAGCGCCGTCGTTCTGTGCGAATGCGGGATTGCTTGCCAGTGCCAGCGTGGACACGCCGATCGCCAGCATGGATCCCTTTCGCAAGGTGTTTCCAGTTTTCCTCATTTGATACACTCCCCTTCTAAAACTTCTTATTCTGGTTTTCACTGCATTGATGACCAGTCGACCAGGGCCTCGTCCCACGGGGACGAGGTGTAATATGGCGCCTGATAGAAAGTGGCGACGACGGCAGAAATGCACCCATCATTCACCTTGAACATTTCCAGAAAACCCCAGCTCTGCGGTTCCTGGAAAATCGATTTTACGGGTGTCCCGTCGGTAAGCTCATACTCATCCAGCTGGCCCTTGTGGTCGATGAAGCCGCGCGCTAGCGCGACTTGCCGCTCTTCGTCAACCAGAACCACCTCGCGGCGCACACGGTTGTTGAACAGGTAACGGCCGGATTCGAAGCCGCCCTTGATGTCCGTGAACAGCAAGCCGTTCTCGCGCCGGGTCGCTTCCGTCTGGAAACAGGTGCCGCGGATCTCGCCATCGTTCTGCTGCAGAGTGTCGAAATAGCCGTTGGCATGCGCGGCGAGTTCCTCACGCGTGGCGCGGCTTTCTTCCGGCACGACCTGGTCGATGATCGGCTCATGCACGTACTCGTCGACCTCCCCAATGGGCGTCGGCGGGCTGCTGAGGTTGCGGGCGGTGGAGATGATCTGCTCCACCTCGGTAATCTCTCCGCCTTCCACCTTCAGGCGCACGGCCAGGAAACCGGGAATCTCGCGCTGGCGAATGGCGGTGAAGATGCCGATCGTGCCCAGTTCGGGATCGGACAGGGTCAGCGCCGGGCCGACTTCCTCTGTCACGGTGTCCCATGTTCCATCCGGAAACGGCATGGCAACGTTGTTCTCGGTAAATTTCACAGCCCCGGCAAAGGGTGCCAGCGAAGGATCATGCGCGAGATAGGCCGCGCGAAACTCGTCCGCGATCCCTTCAAGACAGGCCTTGTCGCACGCCTGCTGCGCACTGGCGGTTGCTTCGTCTTCACTTCCGGCAGGGTCGCTGCATCCGGCGAGACCGACAGCCGCCAACGCAAGACCAAACGGCGCCAGCGCGTGCATGCCCCCGATCTTCGCTTTGGAATTGCTCATCTCTTTGTCCTCCCCCTGATCCCGATCAGGTAACTTCGTAATAGGTGATCGTCATGCTCCGGCCATCGTCCGACGGTCGCCCCACGCCGATGAAGAACAGGCCCAGCACCCAGTCATGCTGGCCGCGCACATCGGCATCCACCCAGCTGGTGACGCGATAATATCCGTCCGGGCGGCGGTATCCGATATTGCGCAGGTACAGCCATTCCCCCTGTTCACTGTCGTCGCGCAGCAGGATGTGGCCATCAATGTCCACCACCGCATCCTCCCGCCGGAGCGAATATTCGCCACCCCCATCAGGATAGACTGTCCCGGAAATGCGGCCGGAAATGGTTCCGCCGTCGATCTTGCGGAATATCCGGTCGCCGCGCGGGGAATGGAATGTCTCAACCGGCGCGTAATCCAGTGTGACGGTGAAGGCCGGCTCGAAGCCGAGTTCGGCGATATATTCTTCGCCGTGGTCGGCAGGGATAGACATGCGTTCCATCACAGCACCTCGTAATAGGTGAAGATCGTGCGGTCGGGATCGACCATGCGCAACCCGTGGCCGATGAACAGGGTGCTGTTCATCCATGCATGCGGGCTGTTCACTGGCGCATCGAAGAATGGCGATGTGCGCATGCGCAGCGGCACTTCGTCATTCGATCCGGAGACGAATTGCTGGCTGAAGCTGCCGTCCGGATTGACCGGCCCCACATCGCGCCGGACGCCGTCCGCAGGATCGGCACCTATGCGGCGCATGTAACCCCGGTTGTTGATGTAGATGTAGTGGCCGTCATCGGCCTGGAACATGTAGTGCGCATCCAGCGGGCCACCGCCACCGCCGAAGTCGGCTCCTCCATAAGGGACAACGCGGCCCGACAGGCGCGGCCCCCAGATTTCCCCGCCAATGGCAGGCACAAAGGCGCGGCGGAAGGGGGAATCGATAGCAATTCTTTCCTTGAAGAACACGCTGACGGAAAAGGCCCAGCGATGGCGCAAGCCATTGATATCCTTGACGGGCGCATCAGTCGGCGTGTCTTGCGCTGCTGCAGAAGCGCCACTTCCGGCCAAGGCAGCAGCACCTGCAGCTGCCCCTCCTCGCAATACGTCCCTGCGGTCAATCATGGTTGTCCCTCCCCACTGGTGTCGAACAGGTTTGCATCGTAGCGACCAGCCACCGCATGGTCGGCGCGCGAGACACCCTCGCCTACCGGCATCGGCATCAGCCCCTGCAGTTCCTCGGCATCGTACCATGCACCGTGAACCTGCGGCCCGCCCCGGAAGGGCAGGATCACGCGGGCAAGCTCGCCTTCGGAAAGGCGCTGGGCATCGACAATGACAAGTTCGGTCCGCAGTTCGGCAAGGTTGGACGTGGTACCGATGAGGTATCCGTCCCCCTCCGCAGTGCTGCCACGGCGCGGCACGAAGCTGCATTCCTGCAACGTATGTGTGTCACCCACGAAATAGCTTTCGACCTCACCTGTATGCATGTCGAAGCGGCCATAGCTGTTCGATACGCGTCCCTGGAGGTTGCCCGCCCGCTCCTCGTCAAAGGGGCGGGTGGGATCGGCGAACATGGTGAAAGCATAGCGCGCGGGCTGGGTGAGGAAGCGGTGGTCCATCTTCGCCAGATCGCCAACCTGGGTGGGGAAGAGGATTTCCTCCTCCCAGCTATCGCTGGAGGATGACAGGTCGAAGGTCATCTTGCGGAAGAAGCAGCGCGCCTTCGACGGGTCCCAGGGGCTGCCATCGACATTTCCGAAGAAGGGGAAGAAATTGGAATCGTAGAACGGGGCGTAGAGCGTGACCTTGTCGCCTTCGCTCACCGCGTTCAGCGTGTGCATCATGCAGCGTTCCGGGCCGCGGAACCAGCGCAGGCCACTGGCATCACCATCGCGCGGCATGATGCCCACCATGCTCGGCTTGGTCTTGTCCCAACCCCAGTGGACCTTGCCTTCGCGCAGGCGCTCCATGCTGGTGGTGTAGCCGCCGAAGGTAATCAGGATATGGTCCTGCGTCACCGCCCAGTCATGCACCACCGAGACATAGGGCACCTTCAGGCGCACTTCGCGCGTAACCGCGCCATTGCGGTCGATCACGTAATAGAACAGGTCATCGCTCAGCAGGCCGGTCGCTTCGTAGCCGAAGGTGAGCATCTCGCCGGAAACGGGATCGATCTTCGGATGGGCAGTGAATGTCTGGCTCTTGTAATCCCCGCCAAAGTCATGCGGCCCCATCGTGGCCAGCGTTGCCGGATCGATGCGATAGGGCAGCGCATCTTCCTTCAGCGCGAAGAGCATCCCTGCATGGGCGAGCGGCGCGGTGTTGGCGACAGTGGCATCCAGCCCCTGCACCTTCTCGTCATGGGTGAAGGGATTGCGATAATTGCCGAATTGCTGGCGCCCTTCGGCAAGGTTGGCGCGGAAACGCGGCGTTTCCACGTAGCGACCGCGAAAGGAAACCTTGCCATCCTTGATGCGGAAGGCGCTGATATAGCCGTCGGAATGGAGCGGTGCGTCGTCAGCGAACTTGGGGGGATAGTACCACTCCCCGCCAACGCGCACGAAGACTCCGTCCATGTCCCCGGGGACGGTGCCCACCACTTCGCAATCGAGCAGTTGCGCGTCGAAACGCTGAGGCGCGAAAAACCCCTGCGCTCCCGGATCGCTGAATGCCTGTACGATCTTCCCTCTCCCTTATCCGTCTTTCGCGGCCTAGGTCATGAACGGCGACAAACGCCTGAGCCGTTCATCGTCCAATGTCGAAACCGGCGCACCACCGCGGAAGCCGCGTGGCGGGCGATAGGCATGGAGCTTGCCGGACTGATCCATCATCGGCCGGTCAGCAAAAAAGGACAGTTGCGCCCCTGCAGGCCCGCCTTCGCTGGCCCGGGCAGGCACAATGGGCATGCCAAGCAGCAAGAAACCGCAGCAGGTACCGGTGAGCAGCGCCCGCCGATCACAGGACAGATCGCCAACGATCCCGGTATCATCGCCTGTTAGCTTCGTGACCATTGCCCTTGTAGCTAGATATCCCCTGGCGGAGTGTCTTGCATGAGAGCGAACACATCAGTCCTGTCGCCGCATCCAGCCCCCTCGCCCTGCCGCCGCCGGCAGTGGTGAGCAAACCCGCGTTCATACTCGCGGGCAAGCGCCTGGCGGCAGGGAGGCCCTAGCGGCTGACGTCGATGGTTGTCTGGGCGCGCAGAGCTCCAACCCGGACGAGGATGTCTCCATCAGGTGTTGGGTCTTCCACCATCAGCTTCACCCACAGGCTGTTGTCATCCTTGAACCAAGCAGTCTCGCCTGCTGCGCGCAGGGCATCGAGGCTGGCCTGCTCGGTCCCGCGTCCCGCCTTGGTGAAACCGGGCAACTCGACGATGACGAAGCTGTCCTTGTCCATCTCGCGCAGCGAGATTGCCAGTTCATCCTGCGCGGTATCAAGCCGCAGTTCCGCACCGCTGCCGATGGTGGTCTCGCCGTTGTATTCAAAGCGCCGGCCATCCCGGTCGAGGATGACGGGGTTGGTGATCGGCTGATTGCCGAAATCGGGGAAATCACCCGAAACGTGGAAACGGCCCAGGTCGATATCGCACACCGCGGCACCCCAGCTGGACCTGATCTCGCATTGGTTCTCATGCGCGGCGATGCCGTTGTCGATCACGATATAGGCACCCGGCTTGCCGGTCACCGAACCGTCGCGATCGCGGAAAGCCGCACTGCGATAGGCCGCCTTGCCTCCGAAATCGGAGGCCCAGCGACGGTCGATCGGGGGAAAGCTGACCGGCTTGGAATTGACGAAGGTGAGCCCTTCCACAGAATTCTCCGTGCTCATGCCGAAGCTGGTGAACAGCAGGTAGGACAGCGCCCCTGCATCGCGCAGGTCATTGGCCTCGTAATTCACGAAGGTCGTGTTCTCCACCTCGTGCAAATAGTCGTAATACTCATAACCGCGGATGGGGAAATCGGCGGCTTCGGCAGGCAGGCTGCGGCCATAGGCGATTTCCTCGGGCCGCGTGGGATTGCCGATATTGTCGCTTTCGCCAACAAACAGCGAATCCACCACGCGCGAGGTATAGGGCGCGCGGCCGGGAGAGCCTGCTGCATGGGTGAAACCGATGGCGTTGTCGGCCAGCTTGAGGTTGGTGAAGAGGTGGTATTCACCCCGCCCCCAGATGGCGCCGTTGCGGTTCTTGTAGCCCGTGTAGTTGTCAATCACCGATGGCACCGCTTCGCTGTCACCATCCGACGGGTCGGCAAGGCTGATGTGCGCGCCGCCACCGATGGTGAAGAAGCCTTCGGGCGAAGGACCGCGATCGAACATCAGGCCATCGAAATTGGAGTGCGCCACGTTGCCGCTGAACTCGCGCAGCTTCATGCGCCGGGGCCAGGTGTTGGCGCTGACCTCGGTGCCTTCGAACTGGCCGGTCGGGTGGACCGGAAGCGCAATCCAGAAGCCGATCTGGTCTGACCCTGCCGCGACATTATTGACGTAGGTGTTGTCCGGATTGGTGATCCAGAAGGTCGATGCCGTATTGTCGGACGGGATCAGGATATTGTCCGCCCGCTGTCCTTCTGTCCCCTGGTGCGGCAGGAACAGGTTGGTCGGATCGCAGGGCAGTGTTGGGTGGCACTTGGTCTGGATGCCCAGGTTGTTGGCAAAGACGTTACCTGTCTCGATCCCGTCCTCCAGGAAGAAGCAGTGCCCGACATTGTTGAATGTCACGTTGTTCTCGACACGCAGATTGTTGGTGCCGTGCACCGTCACGCAACGGCTGTAGGTGTCGCGGATCGCCGAATTGCGGATGTACTGGCCCTGCCCTTCACCGATCAGGTGCCAGTGAATGGGATAGCGGGCCAGGTTCATGTGCTGGCCCATGCGATTGAGTTCGACGCCCGAGACATACATCTCGGACCCGATCATCGCCATGATATGTCCGCCGAAGTAGTTCTCCTGCGAATCCTCGGAAGACTGGATCAGGATATTGCGCGTCAGCATGCCCACTTCACCGCGCTGGTCCACGCCATAGGTAATCTCGCCGAAGTGCATGTATTCCAGCGGGCTATCCAGCGTGATGGTGTTGCCATCGATGGCCGCAATGGTGCGGCGTTCCGCCTGACGCGGATCGAAATCGGTCGAAGCGAGGACGATCATGTCGCCCACGCGCCAGCCGCTTGCGTCGAGAACCTCGATCTCGCTCGCGCCCTTCTCGGCCGTGCGGGCGAGCTTGCTCCAGGTGTGTTCGCGGTTGCCATGCAGGTTGAGCTTGCCGCGCATCAGCAGGATGCCGCGATCGCCCATGGTGTTCACATCCTCGCCCGGGACATTGTCGGTCAGGGTGATGGTGGCATTGCCGGTAAAGGGCTTGTCTGCCGTGCCGATTTCCAGCTCGCCGCCGGGCACATAGATCCACTCGGTCGACAGCGAGATGTCCTGTTCATCGGCGAAGGACAGCTTTCCCTGGATCGTCAGGCTGCGCAGCGTCGGCGGGGTGACGTCCAGCACCACGTTCATGTCCCGGTCGATGGTGACTTCCGCACCTTCGCCAGGCACTTCACCCGAGGGCCATGTCGCCGGATCAGACCAGGGCATCGCCGCCCCGGTTGGATCAGCCTGTTCGATGGTTTCCATCCCGGCATGGTCATGATGGTTCTGGGCAAGGGCACTTCCGCTTCCCAGCAGCAAGAGTGCGGCAGGCAATGCCATGCAGGACGACAGAAGTCGTGGTTGGACGCGCATCGATATCTCTCCCTGGGGACCTTGAGTCCCTCAACCTTTGTTCGGCTGAATAGTTCTGCAGGGTAATGATTGGCTTGCCAAGACCCTATAAGGAGACAGGTTCGATTATGCGCTGTGGCAGCCTGCGGGGTTCGCGCGCCGATGCAGCGTCAATTGCACGAAGCCACTGGAGAGGCGGGATTTGTCTGGTGGACCTGCGAAAGATCCCGGGAATCGCGCACGTTGAATGCGCCGGTGTAGACCATCTCTTCACCATCAAACAGCGAGAACGGGCTTAGGGCATTATAGTCGTAAGCGATTTCCACGAACATCACGGCATCGCCCGGACTCGCGGTGATCATTGAACCGGCATTACCCATACCGGCAAAATCGGTTCCCGTCGCGCCGTCACCAGCGGTGCCGAAGGAGGAGTCATGCTCCTTGTCGCCGAAACAACGCTGCCAATGCACCCATTGGCCATCGTCGTCGTTCTGCTCGAGGCTGGAGAGGATAATGCGCCCGTTCTGCTCGATATCGAGGCTCGAGCTGTAGTGCTGCGCACCGATAAACACATCGTTGATGTCGCTCTCGAAGATCCGGCGCGAAACCAGCACGTCCAGTTCGCCAACGCGCGAGGCATTGTCAGCCACCTGCAGGGCGATCTGGCTGACGCGCATGTGCGTGACAACGTAATTGGCAGTATCGAGGCCCAGGACGCCTACACCCAGGAAAATCGGTGCCACCAGCGCGAACTCGGTCATCGCCAGGGCCGTGCGATCCCGCAAGACTGCCGGAAGCAGTGACTTCGCCTTGTTTAGGCAATTTGAGGTAATCCTGACAATCATCGCGCGCATGTCCCCAGGCCAAAACTCCTGTCCTGGTCATCAAACGGCTGGTTGCGCAGGACAGTGGACGCCTCGATCGTCACCCGCTCTGGAATTGGCAGGAAAGCGTCGATCGGAAACAGCCGGTCATAGCTCACCGTTGCGTTGAACAGCACTGCGTCGCGTGCGCCACCAAATCCGGCCTCGCCGCGGTCAAGGTCGAACACGCCATTGCCGTTGATGTCCTCGAAAGGCTCATCCTCGTTGCATTCGCCATCCCCGTTGATGTCGTCAAAGGGTTCGGGCAGGCCGATATCCGAGAAATCGAAATAGGCGTCGCGTTCAAAGACAATGTCAGCGCCAGGCGCAACAACCCGGATCTGGTCCGTGATGTAGTTCTCGATCCCGGCCTGGCGGGTCAGCGGGCCCTCGAGCGAGAAATCGCGACCGGCCTTCTGCATCGTGCCCTGGATGATCGACGTGGTGTAGATGTTCATCCCTACATCGAACAGCCCGATGATCATGACCAGCAGGACAGGCAGGACCATTGCGAACTCCACAATGGTCGCGCCCTGTTCATCGGCAAGGATCTGGCGAAAGTGGATCATCTTAGGCGGTCAACCTGAGCGATGCGATCTTCTCGGCGATCTCGTCGAAGGCCTCTTCCAGCGCGTCGGAATCCTCTGCGTGATAGGCACGTCCCGGCGTCGCACAGTCGATCAGGTTCTGGCTCAGTTCGGTGCCGAAGGCCACGACCCATACCGAGATGTTCTCAGCACGTGCCTGGCGGCAGGCTGACTGGAAGCGTGCGGCGTGACGGCTCTGCACGGTGCTCTGGTTGGTGCTCGACGTCACGCGCCTGTCCCACCAATGCATGCCATAAGGCGTATAGGTTTCCTGACTTGTCGACAGCAAGCCATCGGTCATGAAGACGATGTGGCGCGAGATGGAATCGCCGTTGGGGGCGCTGGCATTGTCAGCCGCGAACAGGCCGCTGGGCGTGATGAAACGTGCGCCCCAGATCATGCCGATGTCGTGATAGGTGCTGCCGATGGCCACGAAGCCTTCGTCTTCGTCGAGGTAATCCACCACATCCTGCCGCTCCATTTCACCCAGGCGAATTGCGGCCGGCGGGCAGAAATAGGCCGGGCGGCTCATGGAATTGTTGGAGCTTGTCCTGACGTCGCTGGTGGTCCGGTTTCCGCCCGAGCGGCGCTCATAGACCGCATTTGGCAAGGTGGGTTTCCACCTCTGGGCTTCGTTCGCCGGGATAAGATTGATGTTCAGGTCATAGGCGGCAGCAGGCAGCGGCCAGAACGAGCTATCCTGGGTGGTTGCCGCTTCCTCGATGCAACCGTCCCAGGTGTGGGTCTGGTTGGCGCCATCGTTGCCGGTGGGCAGGACGATCGAGCCGTTCTCGCTGTACAGGCCGGCAACATTCCAGCTCGCCTGGGTGTAGAGCCACTCGTCAAATTCCTGGGCCCCATCGATTTCTTCCACGATCGTGGCTTCGAAATCGGCCCAGTATTCTGCCCTTTCGAGGTCAACGAAGCAGTTGTTGCCGTACCAGTTGCCCCACCAGGCAACAGGCACCGCCTCGCGGAACTTGCCACGTGCAGTGATCACCTGGGTGCGGATGTTTCCTTCGATTGTCTCGGATACGATGTCGATGCTGTTGTTCTGCAACGAGCCATCGACATAGACATCTTCATAGCCAAGGTCCGATGATGCAGCGAGGGCCTCGCATGCAGACCGGTTGGAGACGGTGTGACCATTGGGATTGAACCAGTAATCCTCGTTGAAGCGGTTTCCTCGGTTGGAGACGCTGTTGATCGTGAAACTCACCAGTTCCGTTTCGCCAGAAGACACATATTGTGGCACACGCGTCTGGTACAACGCAGTAGTGGCCATGTGCTCGGCGGGAATGGCGCGCCCCACATTGATCCCGCTGGAATAGGGTACGAAGCCGTAACGCACCTGCGCTGCGGGAGAGGTTGCATCGTCGACAGTGTCATAAAAGCTGATCACGGCATCGCGCAGCCCGTCGATCTTGGAGTTCGTTGCCTCGACATTGTTGTTGTTGCCGCTCGGGCAATAGGAACCGTCGTCCGGGCAGTTCATCGAGCCGGTGACGTCGAGCACGAACAGCACGTCCGTATTCGAAATGTTGATTTCAGCCGAGCACGTAACCTGGACGTTGAAATCCCCGTGGCCGAAGAAGCTCATGATCGTGGTGGGCAAGGTGGCCGATGCCGTACCGGTCACGATGCCATCTGCATCGGCAACATAGTTACGCTGCAGCTCGGATACGCCAAACGACCCGTCTGGGAAGTTGTGATCGAAGAAGGCCAGCCCCTGGCTGCGCTCGGCTTCAGAGAAATCATTGTCACCCATCGCCTTGCGGGCAGCGAGTGCTCCGGAGTCGCAGGCATTCTGGATGCGCGTGTTCACCATGTAGAAACGACTGAGGTCGATCGTCCCGCCAACGATCAGCAGCAGCGGAATAATCGCAGCAGCAGCGAGCCCGAGCACGTTCGCAGTCGGGTCGCGCAACAGCCTGGTCAGGAAAAGTCTGCCGGCATTATGCATCGATTTTCCTCGCAGTCCTTGGCCAATCCAGTGGTCGTGCAGCAGGCACGCGACCGCAGATATCGAGGGAAATGGATAAGAATTCGTTACTTCGCGAAGTTTAGGAAAAATTGAGGATTTCCCCCTAACGCACGGGATATTGGAGCCTCTGTTTGCGGAGGTACGGGTCCGGAGAGATCATGTCGCAATCTCGATTCCTGCTGGGAGCTTCCGGTGTACTGCTGGTGCTTACCTACTTCCTCGTCGGAACTGACGAGCAAAGCGGTGTCCTCCAGCGTGTTTCCGAAGTTGCCGAGGCAGATATCCAGCGAGAAGCTGAGGATAGCCGCCCCGAGCCTGCCGCAGTCGATGAACCATCAGGCACAGGCGGCTTCGCCGATTATGGCATCGGTGAATTCGACTATGAACCCGAAAGCCCCGACCCGCTTCTGAGCGGAAATTTCGAGGCCGCCAGCCCGTCAATTGAACGCGCTGCTGACCCCGTCAGCACAAATGCCGCAGCGCGTGCAGCAGGAACACGGGGACGCTCGCAGGGCCCTCAGGAGACCGGCGAACGTGCCGTTGAAAGTGCGAGCAAAGCCCTTGCCGATGATCTGCGCCGCGCGATGTAAGGCGCCGGACAAATGCGCCTGATCTAGCAGCTCGGCTCCACTTCCACGCGTCGGTTGGAGGCCTTCCCGGCGGAAGTCTCATTGTCAGCGATGGGCTCACCCTCGCCCTTGCCCAATGCAGTGACATTGCCCGCACCGGCGCCCTTGTCGACAAGCCATGCTACGACCGAATCTGCACGACGCTGTGACAGGTCGAGATTATACTGGTCCGAAGCATCGGAATCGGTGTGCCCCTCGATCACCACCTGCATCTCGGGCCGGTCCGCCAGTGCGGCAAGGATCTGGTTCAAAGCGGGCTCTGCGTCAGGACGTATCGCTGCAGAATCGACGTCGAAGTTGATGCCATAGACAATCGCCGCACGGCACTGGTCGAGCGCGGTCGCGACCGGATTGGGCGGTGGCTCTTGGCCCGGCGTGCAGCTGGTCGGCGCGCCACCCGGTTCCCCGATCACGCGGCCGAAGGACCGCCCGATCATGGCGCCCGAAAGCTGGTTTTCGGAATTGATGACAGCGACGATCGGCACGGTATCGCTGTCCACGACATATCGCAGCAAGCCATTCTCGATGCCGCCGGACACGGTATAGGCATTTCCGCCGGACATGCCGCAACCGGTGACAAGAGCGCCATCCTGGATCAGCTCGATGCGGTTGCCATTTCCGCCACCAGAGCCGCCGCCGGTCAGCCAGCGCCCGGTAAACTGGTCGTCCGCCACCTCGATGGCTTCCTGGCTGCCGTATCCGAACAATTCGGTGAACGCCGTTCCCCGGTAGTCTTCCGGATCAGGCACCTGCCGTCCTTCCAGCGTGACACGGACCCAGCGCACGGGCATCCGGTTTTCTGCCGGAAACGTCTGCTTTTCATCATAGACTTCCGGATCGACGCGGAACTTTCCAAGCTGCTGGAAACCATCATCAGGCGAAGTGGCGGACCCTTCGACCGTAACCGTGTTGATATGCGCGCCAGAACAGCAGCCGAAACTGGATTGCGGCGGGATGCCGAACATCGCGAAAGTGGTTGCCGCCGGCAATTCGACAATGAAGGAAATCGGCTCTTCCGGCCCGGTCGGGCTGTTGGAGATGTTGGTGTAGCCGAGCCTGCCATCGAGCACCGCACCCGCCGCCGTCCCCTGCGCCTCGCGGTCGAAGCGGACCGGGAATGCGCCAGCGCCGTAAGTCAGGAAGTCGATCGGCTCGCCTTCTGCATCGAGTGTGATTTCACTCTCGCCAGCGCGGGCATCGCTGCCTAGCTCCGTTGCGGAGCTTTCGGCTGCAGCTGCAGATGTTGCCTCGCCAGCGTCACTGTCACAGGCCGCAATTGCCAGACCGCTGCAGGCGATCATCATCATCGATCGGAAGTACATCATGGGTCCCCCTTTCCCCTTGAGCGGACAACCTAAGCTGCAATCCGGTGACTTGTCGAGTTTTACAACCGGGGGCCACGCTCCGATTGCACCGATGCATACATCGCCATAGTGTAGCAGGCCGGAACCGTCAGGAGGGACCGTGGCGCGTTTACAGGCACTTGCGCAAAGACTGGGCCCTGCCCTGGCGGGCCTCGCCACGCTGGGGCTGGTGTTGCTCTTGCTGGCGCTTGATCCTGCGCCGCTGCAGCGCCTGCAGATGCAGGTCTTCGACGCTTACCAGCGCGCTGCGCCGTGGAACGGTCCGGAGCAATCGCAGGTTGCCGTTATCGATATCGATGAAGCGTCGATCGCCCGCCTTGGCCAATGGCCATGGCCTCGCACTGACGTGGCCGAGCTGACCCGCAGGCTGGGCCAGGCGGGCGCTGCCTCGGTCGCCTACGACATCGTCTTCTCCGAAGCGGACCGGACCTCGCCCGAGGCCTTGAGCGAGCGATACGCCGATACGGCGCTTGGCCCGGAACTGGCCGCTCTGCCAGGCCATGATGCTTTGCTGGGCGAAAGCTTCGCTTCGGTTCCGGTCGTCGCAGGCTATTTCTTCCTCGACGCAGGCGAAGGCGGTCGCAATGTCGAGCCGCGCGCCAGCTTCACCCTTGCCGGCACCATGCCGCGTCGCGATGTCGCCAGCTATTCCGCTGCCCTGCTGCCCCTGCCGGTGCTGGAGGAAGCGGCTGCCGGCACCGGCTTTGTGAGCTTGCAAGGCGATGCTGACGGGATCGTGCGCCGTGTGCCGCTGGTGGCGATCCAGAACGACACATTGGTGCCGGGTCTGGCACTGGAAGCGGTGCGCGTGGCGCAAGATGCCGGATCGCCCGGACTGCTCGCCAGCGACGGATCGGGCGAGACGCTGTCGAGTCCCGGTGCGGCCGTCTCTGTCCGGCTTGGCAGGACCGAAATCCCGGTCACCGATGCAGGCGAGATGTGGGTTCACTTTCCTTCCGGTGACGCGAGAAACACCCTTCCCGCGTGGCAGATCATCTCCGGCGAGATGAGCGATGAGGAACTGGCCGAGGCCGTTGGCGGCAAGGTCGTTTTCGTAGGCGGCAGCGCCGAAGGGCTGCAGGATCTTGTCGCAACACCGCTGAGCCAGAGCACGGCTGGCGTAACCGTCCACGCCGCAGCGACCGAGCAGATCCTCGCCGGTCATTTCCTGCAGCGGCCCGACTGGGCAGGCGCGCTTGAAGGCGTGCTGATGGTGCTGCTGGCCGGTACCCTCGCCCTGATGCTGCCCCGGCTGGGCGCGACGATGGGTGCATTGGCGGCACTGGTCGGCGGCGGCGGCGTTCTGGCGCTCAGCTGGCTCGCCTTTACCCGTGGCAACTACCTGCTCGACCCGACGTGGCCGCTGCTGGCAATCGCGGCGGTCTATCTCGTGCAGACCGTGCTGGTCTATTACCGCGAGGAGCGCCAGCGATCCTATATCCGCGCCGCTTTCGACCGATACCTGTCACCCGAACTGGTGCGCCAGATTGCCGATGACCCGTCCAAGCTGGAGCTGGGCGGCGAGGAACGCGACATGAGTGTGCTGATGTGCGACATCCGCGGCTTCAGCCGGATTTCCGAACGCTACACACCAAAGCAGGTGATCGACTTCCTGATTACCGTGCTCACCCCGATGAGCGAGGTGCTGCTCGCCCGCAAGGCCACGCTCGACAAATATATCGGCGATGCCATCCTCGCCTTCTGGAACGCCCCGCTTGACGACCCCGACCATCCCACCAACGCCGCCCGCGCTGCGCTGGATCTCGTCGCGACGACAAGGGAGCTGAACGCGCAGATGGCCGGGCAGGATGACAGCGTCTGGCCGGGCGATGTGAAGATCGGCGTGGGCCTCAACTCAGGGTTGTGCTGCGTGGGCAATATGGGTTCGCGCAAGCGGCTGTCCTACACGCTGATCGGTGACACGGTGAATGTCGCCTCCCGGCTGGAGGGCCTGACCAAGCTCTACGGCGTTCCCATCGCGGTGGGCGAGACGCTGACCGGCCGCCTTGACGGTTTCGCCATGCTCGAACTTGACCGCGTTCGCGTGGTGGGGCGCGACAGGCCGGCGACGATTTCCACCCTGCTGGGTGACGAGACGCTGGCTGCAGATGCCGACTTCCAAGCCTTGCTGGCTACTCACCTCGCCATGCTTGCCGCCTATCGCGCGCAGGATTGGGACGCTGCCGAAGCGGCGCTGGAGCAAGGGCGCGAGGGCTATGAAAGGTTCGGCATTCCCGGTCTGCACGGGCTGTTCGTCGAGCGGATCGCGCAATTGCGCGCCGAACCGCCGGGCGATGGCTGGGACGGTGTCTACCAGGCTACCGCGAAGTAATCAGTTGGTCGGCGGCGGACAGGGGATCGGCGTGCCGTTCTGGTCTTCGCACTGGAAGTTGGAACTGCTGGTGTTGGGCGTGCCGCTGGTATTGGCACCCGGAGTCGAGGTATTGGTGGCACCGGTCTGACCGCCGGTATCATCGTCATCATCGCCGCTGGTGGCAATCAGGATGCCGATCAGCGCCGCTGCCGCAGCGCCTGCAATCGCCTCGTCAGGAATGCCGCCACTCTCGAAGCTGCGCGCCCAGCGCGGCGATATCTGGTCCTGCACATTGGCAAGCCCGGCGTTGGAAATGCGGAACGGGCCAATCGGAGCGGCCCCTTCGCGCGGAATATAGGCGGCAAGCCCCGGCTCATCGAGCACTACAGTGACCCCGGCACCAGTCACCTCGGCAAGGCCGGGCGTCAGGCCGGACAGCGTATCGGGACCGGGACCGCGCAGCACCACCAGCGTCGCCTGCTTGCTCTTGCTGTCCACCCGACCGACGAAATCCTCATCCTCGGCGATTTCCTCGGCCTTGTCGCCCACGAGCATGTCGATGGCGGTGCCGCGAATGCCGATCCGGCCTGATGGCGTGGCTATCTCACCGCTGTTCTCTCCCTCGTCAGCCCCGGAGAAGAAGCGCAAGGCACCTTTGAGGAAAGTGGCGATGAACGAGCGGCCCTCGTTCGGGTCATAGACATATTCGTCGATCCGCACGCTCGAACGCTGGCCGATGCCGAAGCTGGAGCGGTCAAGCAGCAGGATCTGCAATTGCGAGTTGCGCTTGGTCTCGATCAGGTCGCCCCAGGCGATCCTCTGCCTGCGTTCGACCGCGATCGGGCGCCGCAGCTGGTCGTTCTCCAGCGTGACTTCGCCAACGACGCTGGCCGCATTGCCCACTTCGACGCGCTGCTGTGCCGCGACCGGCGTGGCGAGCACGCTCGATGCCATCAGGCTGGCGATGGTGATTGCGGAGATTGCGCTGCGCATGGCCATCACTGCTGCTCCCCTTCGGTTGCAGCGCGACAATTATCGCGCGCCTGCTGCAAGGTGCCGGGCGCATAGTCATCCTCGTCCAGCCGCGCGAATTCGACATCCGCACCCTGGGGGTCGTCGATCCAGCACAGCGTCACAGCATGGAAAAACCGCGCCTCGTCCGACTCCGGAAATACCGTGAGTACGCGTTCAAGCGTTGCCAATGCTTCGAGCAATTCCCCGCGCGATACCTGCTCGCGAGCGGTGGCGATGCCCGTTGCTTCATCGGCTGTCTGGTCAGAAAGGGCGTCCAGCTGCTCCAGGCTTTGCGCGGCAAGCGGCGCGCTAACAGCGAGCGAAAACAGCAATATAGCCGCACGAATGGTTGAGAGGGCCATGGCCTTTCCTTTCCTTGGCCGCTTATGCCACAAGCCAGCATATGCAGTCTAATCCTAACTCGGCATTCGCCGGGAAGGCCCGCCCGGCGCGGACTGTCATCAAACTGTCATCTTGCTGCTGTCAGCTTGTTGCATGCCAGACTTCCGATTCCTGTTTGAACATGGTGACCACCCAAGGCACCAGGTCTCGCTGGATTTGCCGGATGTCTGGGCGATAGGCCCGGTCGCCAAACGCGTCGCGCTTGTGTTTGCTGCCAGCGAGGTACGCGCCGGACGCCTCGACATGGCGCAGGAGCTGACGGTGCGCGACAGCACCGATGCTCTTGTAGCGCGCTTCCAGCTGTCCGATTTCCTGCAGGTAAAGCCAAGCGACCCATCGATTGAATCGGTCTAGTAGTCTAGCCAGCGCCCGTCCTGTAACGGACCAACAGGCGGATGGAGAAGGTAGGGCCGATGGAAGATCCCCGCGAACACAACCAGCGCGGCTGGGACATGCGCGTTGAAGATGGCGATGAATGGACGGTGCCGGTCGATGAAGAAACGATCGCCCGTGCGCGCAAGGGTGACTGGGAAGTCGTGCTCACGCCGATGAAGCCCGTGCCCCGCGCATGGTTCGGCGATATTGGCGGCAAGGACCTGCTCGGCCTCGCATCGGGCGGCGGCCAGCAATGCCCCGTGTTCGCGGCGGCTGGCGCCAATGTCACCTGCCTCGATGCCTCCGACGGGCAATTGTCACGTGACCGCCAAGTCGCCGAACGCGAAGGGCTGACCATCCGCACCGTGCACGGCTTCATGCACGATTTGTCGTGCTTCGCCGATGCCAGCTTCGATATCGTGTTCAACCCCTGCTCCACGGCCTTTGCGCCCGAAGTGCTGCCGGTGTGGCGCGAATGCGCGCGCGTCCTGCGCCCCGGCGGCATATTGATGACGGGCTTCTACAATCCGGTGTTCTTCGTGTTCGACCAGCTGGCGATGGACCGGGGCGAAGTGGTGGCGCGCCACGCCCTGCCCTATTCGGACTTCGATCTGCCGGAAGACGAGCGCGAACGGATGCTCGCCGATGACCCGACCTTGTGTTTCAGCCACACGCTGGAAACGCAGATCGGCGGACAATTGCAGGCGGGGCTGCAGCTGACCGACATGTTCGAGGACAACTGGTCAGAGCTCGACGCGATCGGCAAGCTGTTCGATCCGTTCATCGCCACAAGGGCGGTGAAGCCGGACTGAGGCTTTCAGGAAGGCTCCGTCTTGCTGATGCAATAGGGGCAATTCGAAACCCAGTGGCCGGGGACCAGCTCCTCGAACGCAGGTTCCTGCGTGCGCAACATCTCGTCATGCTCCACCGGGCTGCGCGGCCAGAACTTGCAGCCATCGGGCGGGTTCATCGGCGAAGGCGGCTCGCCTTCCAGCACGATCCGCTTGCGATGGCGTTCGGAACGCGGGTCCGGCTCGGGGATCGCGCTCATCAGCGCCTTGGTATAGATATGCAGCGGCTGGTCGACGATGGCTTCGGCATCGCCCAGCTCGATGATCTTGCCGAGGTACATCACCGCGATCCTGTCCGAGATATAGCGGACCACGGACAGGTCATGCGAGATGAAGATCATGGTCAGCTCAAGCTCGCGCACCAGCCGCTTGAGCAGGTTGAGGATCTGCGACTGGATCGAGACGTCGAGGGCGGAGGTCGGCTCGTCGCAGATGAGGATGCGCGGCTCGAGCACCAGCGCGCGGGCGATGGCGACACGCTGGCGCTGTCCGCCGGAGAGCTGGCTAGGGAAGCTCGTCAGCACCCGGCGGGGCAAGCCGACGGCCTCGAGCGTCGCGGCAACCTTCTCGTCCATCTCGGCGCGGGTGCCGAGGCCATGGACCTGCAGCGGGCGGCGCACCGCCTCGCCGATGGTCTCGCGCGGATTGAGCGAGGAGTAGGGATCCTGGAAGACCGGCTGCAGGACGCGGGCGACATCCTTGCGGCTCAGCCGCGAAATCGACTGGCCGTCGAGGAAGACCTCGCCGCTCGTCGGCGGCTCGAGGCCGAGGAGGA
>JAUIJI010000151.1 GCA_030431435.1 Alphaproteobacteria bacterium
CATCTGCCTTGATGATGCGCGTTTCCTCGATCGCCAGTACACCGTGTGGGGCGAGGTCGAGAGCGGCATGGAGCATGTCGACGCGCTGCCCAAGGGTGAGCCGCCGCGTGAGCCGGGCAAGATCGTGAAGGCTGTCGTTTCCTGATCGGCTTGCGGCCGGTGCGCCGCCTAGTCGGCGTTGCCTTGCTGGCGGCAGCGGCTGCGGGCTTTTCGGCCTGCGCCCTGCCGCCGGATGCGCCTAGCGTTATTGCCTCGGCCAATGGCACGGGGCCGGACGATGCCTATGTCGTTGCCAGCGTGGCGCAGGAATATGAAGTCTTGCGGCTGCTCGGCGTCGAGAGCGAGAGCCAGCGCCTGCACGTGATCGACGGCAGGCCCTTCGACGTGATTTCGGTGACAGACCCCGAAACGCAGGAAGCGCGAGACATCTGGTTCGATATCTCGCGCTTCTTCGGGCGTTCGCTGTAGCGGGTTATTCCTCGTCGCGGCTCGGCTGCACGTTGCGGCTGCGGATCAGCCACTCGCCATCAACCTTGACCACTTCGTCCACGCCATTGCCGACAGCGGCCACGCGCGGGGCCGGATCGACACCCGGTCCACCGAAAATGGTCTGCCAATAGTAATGCACCCGGGCCACATTGGGGCTCAGGAACTCAATGCTCTGGTTCGACATGATGTGGTGCATGTTGCCGGTCAGTTCACCGCTTTCGCGGCGCGGTGCCATGGACGCTTCCATGCCGGTGATCATGTCGTGCAGTGCCTGGCGTCCGCTGACATCGTTGAACGATCCGTCCTCGGTGAATACGGCCACATAGGCATCGGCATCGAGGTTGTCTGCCGCACGGACATAGCGCCACATCAGGTCCTCGATCTCGGCGCGGTCCTTCGATTCCTGCAGCAGGGTGTTGACGTCCAGCGCCTGTGTCGGGGTGGTCGTCGGCAGGGTTGCCGGATCCCAGTGCTCGTCTGCCTTGCCATCCACGAAGCGCCATGTGTCGAACCAGGTGGTGGTGTATGTCTGAGTGGGATCGTCCGCATAGGGAATGATCCGGCGTGTCAGGATGGTGACGTAATCACCTTCGGCCTGCACCGCGACAACGCCGTTCGGGTCCTCCGGGCTCAGAGCCGGGCAGGGATCGAGCGGCTGGCGCTGCGCGACCTCCACGAAATAATAGATCACCCCTTCTAGCCCGGATGCAGCCAGCGGATTGTGCTGGATATAGGCATCGGTCAGCCACTCGCCCGCACGGCTCCACTCGTTGCACTTCAGCAGGTTGCGCTGGATATGTAGCGCGGCCTGCTTGTTGCGGTGGAGCACCGGATCATCGCTGGTGAACAGGCTTTCCGGATCAGGATGCGGCACAACCGGATCGCTGAGCGCGCGCATCTGCGCCTGCGCTGTGCCTGCGACGGCAAACGGGCTTGCGGCAACCAGTGCGGCGGCCAGAACGGTCTTGGTAAATCTCATCTCTCTCCCCTTGGACAATCAAATGATTCCGAGTGAGAGCGGATAGTGCCGCAAATCCGGCGGGCTGGCCAGTGCTTGCTAAAGGTCGGCGGAAAGCAGCCAGTCGTGGAAGATGCGCACTGGGCGGGCCTCAAGGTCTGCCGGGCGGCACAGGAACCAGTAGCTGTATGGGCTTTCCACCGTCACATCGAACAGCTTGGCAAGCCGCGGGTCGTTGTTCCGGTTCATGTGGTCATCGTGCATGATGGCGATGCCCAGGCCCTGTGCGGCCGCTTCGAGGATCAGCTGGCCGGAATCGTAATGGTCAACCGCCGACGGCTGCAGCCTCTCGAAGCCCAAAGCCTTCTTCCATGCCTCGTAGCTCAGCTGCATATCGGTGTGGACGAGGAAGGTCTGCTTCTCCAGCTCTTCCATCGTCGGATTGGGACCCAGCTCGTCGGCAAGGGCCCTGCTGCAGATGGCATGGACGGTATTCTGGTCCAGCTGGACACTGTGGAACGAGGCGTCGGGCCTTGCCGCCAGGGTTATGGCGGCGTCCAGCGTGTCGCCCACACGGTCTTCAAGGTGCGGGCCGGTGTCGATGTCGAGGTGCAGGCGCGGGTGCAGCTGGCGCAGCTGTGGCAATTTGGGGAACAGGCGCTGCGTACCGAACAGCGGCATGACGCCCAGCCTGAGGCGCGTGAGTTGCAGGTTCTCACTCTGCGATTCGACAGCCGCCGCGAGTGATTCCAGGTGCGGTGCCACGGCATTGTAGAATGCGCGGCCTTCGTCGGTCAGCTTCATCGCCTGGCCGGAGCGCGAGAACAGCTTGCGTCCGGTAAACTCTTCCAGATTGGTGATGCGGCGCGACAAGGCCGACGGGCTCAGCCCCAGCTCATGCGCAGCCGAACGCGCGGAGCCCAGACGTACGACTCGCACAAAGGCCTCGAGGGCGCGGAGAGGGGGCAGGCGGCGCATCGGTGCCTTTGTTCAGAAATATGCAACTGGTGTCGAGGGGGTTTGCCACCTAGTCGCCAGAAAAGTGGTTTCAGGGGGCGAATTGCAGCTTTGGCGCCGGGCCGATCAGCCGTCTTCTCCCTCGTCCTCATCGCTCTTCGGGGCGTGCAGGCGCAGGCGGGTGACGTGGGTTTCATCGCCCTCGGTCACCTCGATCTGCCAGCCGCTGGGATGGGTGACGATGGTGCCGGGCTGGGGAACCTCTTCCGCCAGCACGAAGGCGAGCCCGCCCAGCGTGTCGACCGATTCTTCGACCTCCGCAATACGCGGATCTCCGACGATTTCGGCCACGTCCTCCAGCTCTGCCCGGGCATCGGCATCCCACACGCCATCGTTGATCGGCACCACCAGTTCCACAGGGTCCTCGTCATGCTCGTCCTCGATCTCGCCGACGATTTCCTCGACCAGGTCCTCGATGGTGATGATCCCGTCGGTGCCGGAAAACTCGTCCACCACGATGGCCAGGTGCGTGCGGCGCGCGCGCATGTCGGCCAGCACGTCCATCGCCCCGCGTGCCTGCGGGACATATAGCGGCTGGCGCATCAGCACTGTCCAGTCTGCCGGCGGCTCCTTCTTTTCGGCGAGGAAGACGAAGATATCCTTGATGTGGATCATGCCGATCACGTCATCAAGCTGGTCGCGGAAGACCGGAACTCGCGAATGACCGTGTTCGGAGAACATCGCCACCAGATCGTCCCAACTGGCCTGGGCATTGATGGCGATTATCTCGCTGCGCGGGATGGCGACGTCATCGGCATCCATTTCGCTGAAATGCAGCAGGTTGCGCATCATCATGACTTCGGCGGCGGAAAGGTCGCCTTGCGCGCGCTCCTCACCCTCCGCGCCCGAGGAATGCTCGTCCTCGTGCTCGTCGATCGCCTCTTCCAGCTGCTCGCGCAGGGAAGGGCCTTCTTCGCTGTCAAAAAGTGCCCGGATTGCATTCCACAATCCGCCGCTACTGTCCGCGTCTCCCGATTGGGATTCGCCGTTCCTTGTATTGTCGGGCATCGCCCTCTTGCCTGCTCCTGTTCACGGGCTTGAAGGCCCATATGTGTCTGCTCTTCCCAAATGTGCAAGCTTGAAGCGAAATAATTCACAATTGCCTGGCTGTGCAGGGTGTCATCCCTGGTAAGGGTCGTCGATATCCAGCAGCGCCAGCGCCTTCACTTCCAGCGCCTCCATCCGTTCGGCATCTTCGTCCGAAATCTCATGGTCGTATCCGGCAAGGTGCAGCAGGCCATGGATGATAAGATGGGTGACGTGGTGCTCCACCGGCACGCCCTTTTCCTCCGCCTCCCGCGCGCAGGTCTCGTGCGCCACGGCGATATCGCCCAGCATGGCGGGCGGCCCGGCATTGCCCAGCCTTAGCAGTTCGGTCCTCTCCATCATCGGGAACGAGAGGACGTTGGTCGGTTTGTCACGGCCGCGCCATTCGCGGTTCAGCGCGTGGATTTCCGCATCCGATGTGAACAGCAGGCTGGTGACGAGGCGCGGATTGTCAAATTCGGGAGTGACGTTGAGCAGCGCGGTCACCGCAGTGCGAGCCAGCGCGTCCCAGTCATGCGTGGCGGGCCATGGCTCCTCCACGTCCACATCGAACTGCATGATCCAGTCCGGCGTGCGGAAATTACCTTCGCCCATTATGCGGTGAGGCCTCCGACGAGGGCGTATTTCATTTCCAGATACTCATCCATGCCGTGACGCGATCCTTCGCGGCCAAGGCCCGATTCCTTGATCCCGCCGAACGGCGCGACTTCGGTTCCGAGCAGGCCTTCGTTCACCGCGACCATGCCATATTCCAGCCTGCCGAGCACGCGGGCAACGCGGGCCAGATCGTTGGTGTAGAAATAGGAGGCAAGGCCATAGCGCGTCTCATTGGCAATGCGCATCGCCTCTTCCTCGTCGCCGAAGCGCATGACCGAGGCGACGGGGCCGAAGATTTCCTGGTTCGCAATGTCCATATCCTGCGTCACCCCGGTGAGCACGGTGGGGGTGAAGAACTGCGCGCCTGCATTGTGGCGCGAACCGCCGCAGGCAAGCTGCGCGCCCTGCTTCAAGGCGCCATCGACCAGTTCCTGCGTCTTGAGCAACGCCTTTTCGGTGATCAGCGGGCCGATCTGGCTTTCTTCCTCGAGCCCATGGCCGACCTTGAGAGCTTTCACCTTTTCGACAAAGCGGCCTACGAATTCATCGTGCAGGCTGTCCTGCACCAGCAGGCGGTTGGTGCCGATGCAGGCCTGCCCGGCGTTGCGGAACTTAGCGATCATCGCGCCTTCGATGGCGGCATCCATGTCTGCATCGTCGAACACGATGAAGGGCGCATTGCCGCCCAGTTCCATGCTTGCCCGTTTTACCGTGCTGCCTGCCTGCGTCAGCAGGATCTTGCCGACGGCGGTGGAGCCGGTGAAGCTGATCTTGCGGATTGTGGGGTGGGTGCAGAATACCTCGCCCACGCCCTTGGCGTCGTCGCTCGGCAGGATGCGGAAGATGTCCTCGGGAATGCCGGCCTCGCGGGCCAGATATTCCAGCGCCAGGGCTGACAGCGGCGTGGCTTCGGAAGGCTTCATGATCATCGCGCAGCCGACGGCCAGGGCAGGGGCGGCCTTGCGGGTGATCATGGTCAGCGGGAAGTT
>JAUIJI010000025.1 GCA_030431435.1 Alphaproteobacteria bacterium
AGAAAGGCGCCCATTTCGTGATCAAGCCCCACGCGATGTGGGGCGGGAAGGACGCGGAAGCATGATCGGCAGGACATCCGGCAAACACTTGCGATCCGCCCTTGCAGGTCTTTCACTGCTCGCAGTGCTTGGCGGCTGTGCGCATCACGCAAGCCCGCAACTGGCCATTCCGCAGGCCACCGGCGACGCGCTGGGCGATACCGCTGCGCTGCTCGCGACTGCCGAGCTGGCCCGCGACGCGAGCGAGCGTGCGCCCCTGATCGACAGGCTCAATGCCATGAACGTCAAGCTGGCCGAGGGCGGCGAGGACGATCCCTTGTCCGTCTGGCGCAGCGAGCACCAGGCCGAAGGCGGAACACCCTATCGCGGGCGCACGCTTGGCCCGGCCTATCGCCGTGCCCGCGTGGCCCCTGGTGCCAGCCTGACCATCGACCAGATCTTCTATGCCGGTGAACGCGCACAAATCGCTGCGCAAGCCAGTGATGGCGGCAATGTCGCACTGGCGATCCACAATCCGCGCAACGAGGCGGTGTGCGCCAAGTCGCTCGCCCCCAGCGCCAATTGCAACTGGCTGCCGATCTTTACCGAGCGTTTCTCGATCGAGCTGGAGAACCGCGGCAGCCAGCCTGCCAGCGTCTATATCGTCTTCCGCTAATCCATTTCCTGCCAGCCTGCCGTCCATGGCGAGCTCCTGTTCTCAGCGGGCCTGCGGGAGATCACCGGCTTCCACTTTTTTCAGCCTTGTGGCGGACAAAGAAAAACCGGCCCGGCCATCGCTGGCCGGACCGGCTGGTTGAAGGCGGGACCTGTCGGCATATGGCCCCGCCGTCCACCTGTAGCGTTCTGCCGCCCCCGATCAGTTCACCGGGTTGCGGGAAGCATAGAAGGCTTCCAGCTGGGCAAGCTGTTCGGGCGAATACTGCACGCCGGAGGTTGCAAGAGCTTCCAGCCCCGGCGCAGCCATCGTCATGCCATTGCCTGCAGAGATATTGTCCGCCCCCACTTCCCAGCGATCCCATTCCGGCGGAGCAACCGCCACAGTGGGGGCAGTGTCCTGCGTGCCCTGAGGCGCGCTGGCATAGGGGTTGTAGGTGTAATTGGTGCCCTCTGCCTTGAATATCGCAAGGCCCGACGCCTGTACACCATTGCCGCCGTCGAAGACGTTCATCGCCACCCCGGCATAACCCCCATCGGAGCCGAACAGATTGCCACCGATGGTAACCTGGCAGCTGAACTGGCAGGCGCCGCCGGTGCCCGAAACGCTTCCCGGGAGGATGCTGTTGTGATTGCCGGTGAAGATCACGGTCCCGCTGCTGAACACCAGGTTGGTTGCACTGGCACCGGGATTGGCCGCTCCGCCTTCGCTCGAGACGCTGTAGCCGCGCCCGCCGATATCCATCTGGAAATCGTATCCGACAAGGCTGGTGGCGCCGAAGGCAATCGCCAGATCGCCTGTCAGCGTGCCCGGAGCAGAACCGAGATTGTCTGTCGGCGAGGTGGTTGCAATCAGCTCGTAATTGACCGTGCCGCTGGAGGGCAGGCTGGTCGGGCTGACGCCTGCCATGACGTGATAGCCGCCATTCGCCCCCACGACCGTGTCCGTATCACCAACGATGGTGCGCGCTTCGACAGTGCCGTTGACCCAGCGGCCCCAGGCAAGGTCACCCACGTCCCCGGCCTCGACCACGCTGGCAGAGCCCTTGGACACGGTGCCCAGAATCGAGGTGAAGTTGACCAGTTCACCGTTCACCAGGTCCGCACTGCCGCCAAAGCCGGAAGCCAGCGAACCAAGGGTATAGGTGTAATAGGCGATCCCGTCGCGCGTGCCGGTAAAGTCCGAGGTGTACTGGCCACCGCCCGATCCGCCACTATTTCCGCCGCCACCGGCCGACTGCTGGAATGCTGCCGCGCCAATGATCCGATCTGCACCGGTTCCCTGGAACTGCATGGTATAGGACAGAGCCAGTTCGGTGGCACCATCGCCCGCAAGGAAACCTTCCCAGATCGGGCGGCACCCGCCGCAAAGCGCACCGTTCTGCGTCACACCTTGGCCGAAGGTGCCGATCTGCCGGAAATTGCCGTCAGCAGTCAGGGTCAGGTTGCTGGCGCCTGGATCCGCTGACCCGCCGGTGGTGAACATCGTGTAGTCATTGCCATTCTGGGTGAAGGCCAGATCGATGCCGATGCGCGGGGTTGCCCCGAAGGCGATTGCCGCGCTGCCGCTGGTCAGCGTGCCCGGAGCGCCGTTGCCAGCCACCGAAGTCGGCTTGGTCCCGCCGACCAGCTCGTAGTTGACCGTGCCCGAAGCCGGGATGTTGGTCACCGGAGCGCCCACAAGGATGTGATAGCCCTGGTTGGCGTTGAATGCCGGAACGCTGCCAAAATTCCCAGTGGGCTGGCCGTCGGTCCAGCGAGTCCAGCGCACAAGGCCGCTGGCGGTGCTGCCGCCATCGGCGTTGCTGGCGGTGCCGATCAGCATCTGCGGCAGAGGACCGAATTCGCGCTTTACGCGGATGATTTCGCCACTGGCATTGGTTTCATATCCGCTGGTGCCGACATTCGTACCCATCGCCGTGATGTCGAGATGGTTGCTCGCGCCACTGTCGGACAGGATCTGGTCAGTCAGCACATAGGTGCTTGCCGGATTGCCGGTATCAATGCTGCCCGGCAGCGGGGTGGTGGCCCCGAAGATTGCAGCGCCCGACGTGCTCTGACCGTAGTCGCGGCCCGGATGCAGCGCGTTCCACACCATACCGAACTGTCCGACATCGTCACCGGCTGCAGCCAGCTCTGCATTGAAACGGCATTCGCCTGCGCACAGTCCATCGCTGGCAGTGATGTAGCCATTTCCGATCGTGAAGGAAAATTCGCCAGGATCGCCGCCCTGTAGCAACTCGAAGAAGCTCTGGCTGGGATCTGCAAGTCCACCCGGGGTCTGCACGACATAGGTGAAGTCGCCCGCATCGTCCGGGATCGTCACGGTCGCTTCGAATCCCAGGCCGATATTGGCGCCGCCGAACAGCAACGACATGCCCGCCTCGAACCGTCCGGGAGCCTGTGTGCCATCAGCCACGGTCGGCGCGGTTGCGGCAAGCAATTCGTAATCCACCCGGCCGGTGGTCGGCAGGGCAAACCCGCCAGCCAAGGGAGCGGCCACCATGTAATGGATGCCCTGTGCCGTGGTCAGGTCCTTGTCCGCATAGAAGTTGCTGCCGACGGTACCGTCCTGCCAGCGTCCGATCAGGAAATTGGCGTTGCCAGAAATGTCGGTGGTGCTGCTGGTGCCTGCATCGAAGGTGGTGAAGGCGTTCTGGAAGGCTCGCACATTGCCGGTTGCGGCGATTGTGGCGTCTGCGCCGTTGGCATCGAGCAAACGCACGGGCTCGTTGTCCGCATCGTATGGTCCGGCAAAGCCGACCGCGCCGATCTGGCTCGAATCAAAATCGCCTGCCTGGTCCAGGATCATCGGCATACCCGATCCCGCCGGGACGCCACCGCCGCCATTGCCGTCAGCCCCGAACAGCGCCGAACCGGAAATGCGGGCCGACAACGATGCCGAGGGATCAAGCGTGTGATAGGAGAAGCCGAACACATTGCCGGGCTCGTCACCGCCGAAGCCGCCGAAGATGTTGAGCACGCAATTGCTGGACGTGCAGGCATCACCCGTTTGCGACAAGGCGGGGCGCAAGCCCACGAAGTTCGGATTCACATTGGTAGTGACGGTAACAAGCTGGTCATTCGCGCGGCCTGGCGTTGCGAATGTGTAGGTCGCATCGGGCATGGTGATCGTGCCATCCATGCCATAGGTCAGCGTGGAACCGAAACCGAAGGTCAGGCTGGCATCGAACACGCCAGCATCGGTGCGGCCATCATTATATGTCGGCGCGGTTGCGGCAATCAGATCATAATCGATCGTGCCGCTTGTCGGCAGATCGCCCACCAGCGGTGGCAGGATCACGTAATGCAGGAAGCTGTCGGCAAACTGGCCCACAACGCCCCGTTCGTCGCCCGCCACATTGACCGGATCGCCTGCCAGATTGTCGAGGATAGCAAAGCCCGTGGGCACGCCATTGGCATCAATCGTGCCGGAAGCATTCTGGATGCTCCAGCCTGTAACTCCGCTGGATGCAACATAGCCGTTCATACCCGAAGTGGCCGAGAAGCCGCCTGCATAGGCGAAGCCCGAATCGGGAATGGTTATCCCGCCGCCCGCACCCGGCAAGCCGCCGAAATCGTCCGGCGTACCGCCACCGCTGACAAAGGCGTAATAGTCCGCAAAGAAGGTGTTGAGATCGCCATAGGCAGCGAACCCGCCCGCTGCCGCGAGCGCGGCGAGATAAGCCTCAAGCGTGTCCAGCGACAAGGCGGTATAGGCGCTCGGCGCACCGCCATTGGCGAGGAAAGCGTAGTAGGCGTTCAACGCCGCCACGTAATCGGCATAGACAGGCAGGCCGGAATAGTTCGCCGGATTGCCGCCGCCCGAAACGAAGGCATAGTAATCGGCGAAGAATGCGCTGAGCTGGCCGTAGGCGGCAAATCCACCTGCAGCGTTCAGCGCATCGAGATAGGCCTCGATCGTCGACAGCGGCAGCGCGGTGTAATCACCCGGCAAGCCGCCATTCGCAAGGAAGGCGGAGTAGGCATTCAGCGCCGCCACGTAATCCGCATAGACCGGCAGGCCGGAGAAGGTCGCCGGGTCGTTGCCGCCTGCAATATGGGCGAAGTAGGCTGTGTAGAAGTCAGACAAATTGCCCAGCTGGGTGGCAAAGCCGCCCGCTGCAGACAGCGCCGCCAGGTAATCGCGCACCTGCTGCGGTGTCAGCGCGCCATAGTTGGCAGGCAGGCCGCCACCCGCAAGGAAGTCATAATAGGCGTTCAGCGCGGCGGCATAGTCTGCATAGATCGGCAGGCCGGCAAACCGGTCTGCATTGGCACCCGTGGCAAGGAAGGCGAAATAGGCTTCCAGCAGGGCTCGATCGCTGCCGATCAGGCCCAGCTCTCCCGCACGGTCCAGCGCATCGAGATAGAGTGCCAGCGTTTCAAGGTCCGAAGCCGTGAAATCGCTCGGCAACCCGCCTGCCAGCAGGAACTGGCCAAACACGTCCAGCGCATCGGCAAACAGCTCTGTATTGAGGTTGGGGAGCCCGAGATAGAAATCGGGATCGCCCCCGCCCTGCAGATAGGCAAGGTAATCGCCATAGAAGCCGGACAGCGCGGCGAGGAAGGCGCTGCTCGCCCCCTGCGCCTGCAAGGCGGCGACATAGGCCGCGATCTGGTCCTGCGTCAGCTCGGTATAGGCGCTCGGCAATCCGCCCTGCGCCAGATAAGTGTAATAGGCGTTCAGCGCATCGGCATAACCGGCGAAGACATTTGCGTTCAGGCCGCTCCATGCATCGATGTCGCCGCCGTCCTGCAGGAAGGCCAGGTAATCGGCAAAGAAGCCGGCATTGGCACCCAGGAAAGCCTGAAGCGCACCTGCATCGTCCAGTGCGGCCAGATAGGCATTGAGCACTTCCGGATCGCCCTGGAAATTGCTCGGCAGGCCGCCGCCCAGCAGGAAGGCATAATAGGCCTGCAGCTGGCTGGCATATCCGGCAAAGATATTGGCATTGAGCTGGCCGAAGTCATCGGCATCGCCGCCTGCCTGGAGGAAGGCGAGGTAATCGGCATAGAACTGCGCCTGTTCGCCAAGCAGCTGGGCGAACAGGCCCGAACCTTCGAGCAGCTCGAGATAGGCTTGCAGCTGCTCCGGTGTCAGGTCGCCCGATGCACTGGGCAGGCCGCCCGTCTGCAGATAGGCGAAATAATCGGCCAGCGCCGCGGCATAGGTTTCGGCAAAGGCGAAGCCGCCGCTTTCCAGATAGGCCGCCAGGATTTCCTGGTTTTCGGCAGAAAGCTGCGCAGCAAGCCCGCTCTCTGCAAGGAAGGCGACATAGGCGTCCACCAGTTCCTGCGATGCGCCGGTGAAATCGCTTGGATTGCTGCCCCCGCGCACGAAGGCGAAATAGGCTTCGACAAGATCGGTGAACTGGCTGGCGAACAGGTCAGGATTGCCGCCGCCCGCTATGAATTCGAGATAGGCCTCCGCCAGCGCACGGTTCTGCGCACCCAGATTGCCCAGCGCACCAAGGTTCGCCTGATAGGCGATGAACGCGTTGATATCCGCCTGCGATGCGCCGCCAAACTGCGACGGCAGCCCCCCTGCCCGCACAAGATCGAGGTACTGGGTCAGGAAACCGGCATAGGCGGTAAGGAACTCCTCGCCCGATCCACCATTGGCAAGATAGCCGAGGTAGGTACGGATGATATCCGCCTGCGCGGCCGGGAACGGGCGACCGCCATAGGCGCCTTCGAGATTGGCGGCGAGCGCCACCAGCGCGGCAAGGTCTCCGGTGGGATAGGCCTCCAGCGAGGGGTTGCCATTGGCCGCATCCACGCGGCGGGCAATTGCGAGAATGTCTGACGAGGCTCCTGCCGCCGCCAGCGCATCGCCGAGCGAGACGGGCAGGCCGTTTTCAGCCGCCGCTGCGGGACCGCCTTCGGCAACATCCAGCACTTCGGGCTGGGCATCGGGCGTCTTCTGACCGCCCACGGAGATCACCCGGCGCAGACCCGAGCGACCCGCGCTGGCCCACATCTGGCCTTCGCTGAAATCGCGATCACGGCGACCGCGCATGATTTTCGCGCGACCGGTCAGCGTGTGACCATTCGATGCGCCGGTCTCCTCCACCGTGAAGGTGGCGGCATTGCCGGTTCCGCCCACGCGACCCTCCACGTCTTCCGGCATGATCACCCGCGTTTCGGTATCGCCTGCCCCGGCGACGGTGACGCTGCCCTTGTGCAGGGTGACGGAGCCATCATCGTTCAGGGTGAACTCCGCGCCTTCGACGAAGGAGAGCGTTGCCCCGCTGTCGAGGCGGACCTGCAGCACGCCGGAACCGGAGACAGTGCGGCTGCCGGTCGAAACCTCGGTCACGCCATTGCTGGAAAACAGCACCTCGGCTGCCTGCGCGGGAACGCTGGCCATGGCGATGGCGGATGCCGAAAGCAGCAACGCCTTTGAAATGGCAGCGGGACGGATGGTGGTGGTACGGATCATGGGTCTAGGCTCCCCGGGTCGCGTCAGGAAATCAGAATTCGAACCGGACACCCGCGGACAGGGTGTATCGGTCGTAATCGTAAAGGGCGATGTTGCTCCAGTTTCGCGTGTAGGTAGCGCGCGGCTGGAAGAAGATGCTGTCGGTCAGCGCGAATTTCAGGCCGAGCTGGGCGTCGATCCGCTCGTCTGCGCGTTCCCCCATGAACAGGGCATCGGGGCTGTCATAGCGGCGGATGTCGAAAGCGATCCCGCCCTGTACCGCGATGCGTTCGCTGACGGGATATTCACCGCCGAGCGAGACGTTTCCGAACCAGTGGGAGAAGGCGTCGCCTGCGGCGCGCACCGTTTCCTCCTTGCCCGTGGACACGGTGGCGGACAGGTTACGGGTGACATAACCGACAGCGAAGGCATAGCGATCGGCATCGAGGTTGGGCTGCCCGTCGAAATCGAGGCGGCTGTATTGTGCTGATGCGGTCACTGCACGGCCACGCGGCAGCACCTTGGTGAACTGCGCCACCGCGCCGATGCTGTCGCGATAGCCATTGTCATCGAGCCAGAAACGCTGCGCCTGCGCGGAGATCGAGATCACATCGCGATTGGCGAAGCTGTGGGCGTAACCCGCCGTGCCGGTGAGGCTGGCGGTATCGAAAGCGCTGGTGTCGAAATTGTCGCGCCAGCTGCCCAGCACGGAACCGAACAAACGGTCCTGCCGGGAAATGGCCGTGACGCCGGATATGCCGCTGGAAATCTCGTAATATTCGTCATCCTGCGCACGGGCACCGGGGCCAAGCTGGCCGGGGCCGAGGAAGGAGAACAGCGGGATGGTGAGCTGCGTCAGGTCAGTCGCAGCGTTGATATTGCTGTCATGGCCCACACGCGCATCGACATAGCCCGACAGGTCGCTGCCGCCGCCGGAAATCTGCCGGTCGAACTGGCGCACGAAGCCGGTGAAACGCTGGCGCACCGGATCGGGCAGGCTGGGATCATCCACCACGGTGGCGAATTCCTGCCGCGCGGTGTCGATATCGCCCGCCAGCGCATAGGCGCGGGCCAGCTCTGCACGCGCAGCGGCATTGTCCGGCTGCACCGAAAGCACCCGCTGCAAAGCTATGATCGCGTCGCCGTAACGCCCGCTGTCGATCGCGGCGATGGCCAGCGCATAGTCATATTCGGGATCGCCGGCGCGCTGCGCTTCTTGCGGGGCGAGCGCAGCCCAGGCAGCCTCGGCCTCTTCGGCACTGCGCTGCTGCGCAGCTGCGGGCGTGGAAATCTGCGCGGCCACTCCGGCGGCAAGCGCCAGGATGATGCGGTTGTGCCATTGCAGGCGGTTCATTGTCACTTATCCCCCAAGTCGCAGGTCGGTCATTGCGAGGAATAGGGGACTTCGCACCGTACTACCGCTGACAAGCAGTGTTTCAGCTGTGACAGAGGCTGTTAGGTTTGCGCGTTTTCAACACGCTGGGTGTAATTTTCTTGCGTAATGGCCAGCGCGCGATTTCGCATTATAGTCCCTCGCAGAGAGAGACGGGAGACAGGACGAATGGCCGCAAGAGGCTTTCGAATGACGCGGCGCGGGGCCATCGGCGGTGCGCTGGGAACGGCCGCGCTGGCGGTCACATTGCCGGGTTGCGCGCGGCAGGAGAGCGGGGGCCGCACCCCGCCTGCCAAGCCGAACTTCCTGTTCATCATGGCGGACGACCTCGGCTATGCCGACCTGTCCTGCTATGGCCGGCAGGAATATGAAACGCCTGTCCTGGATGCGCTGGCCGCAGGCGGCATGCAGTTCATGCATGGCTATGCCAATTCCGCGGTCTGTTCCGCCACCCGCGTGGGGCTGATCACCGGGCGATACCAGTATCGCATTCCTGCCGGACTGGAGGAACCGATTGGCCGCCCCGGCTATGGCCTTAAGCCAGAGCACCCTACGCTGCCTTC
The DNA here is from genome assembly GCA_030431435.1 of Alphaproteobacteria bacterium. Classification (GTDB taxonomy): domain Bacteria; phylum Pseudomonadota; class Alphaproteobacteria; order Sphingomonadales; family Sphingomonadaceae; genus Alteraurantiacibacter. The sequence continues at coordinate 9,035 of JAUIJI010000025.1, forward strand.
CCTCCTCCAGCAGCAGGGCTATCACACCGGCCTTGTCGGCAAGTGGCATCTCGGCAGCCTGCCCGATTACGGCCCGCTGAAGAGCGGGTATGACGAGTTCTGGGGCAATCGCGGCGGCGGGGTCGACTATTTCACGCACGAGGTTTTCGGCAATCCGGACCTGTGGGACGGTGACGTGCAAATCGAGGAGGTCGGCTATTACACCGACCTGCTGGCCAATCGCTCGATCGAGTTTCTCGATGCACGCGCTGCCGAAGCTGACAAGCCGTGGCTGCTGAGCCTGCATTTCACCGCCGCCCACTGGCCATGGCAGGCCAATGACGAGAAGGGCCGCGCGGAAAGTGCGCGCATCGCGGCCCAGCAACCGGGCGAAGGCTCCGGCATATTGCATTACGACGGCGGCGACATGGAAACCTATGCCAATATGGTCCGCAGCCTCGACAGCAACATAGGCCGCGTGCTCGACCACCTCGCATCGCTGGGCATGGAAGAAGATACGGTCGTGGTCTTCACATCGGACAATGGCGGCGAGCGATTCAGCAAGAACTGGCCCTTTACCGGCATCAAGACCGAACTTCTGGAGGGCGGCATCCGTGTGCCCTTCATCGTCAAATGGCCGGGCCTGACCGAGCCGGGTTCGACCAGCGACACGCCAGCATTGTCGATGGATTTCCTGCCCACATTCGTGGCGGCAGCAGGCGGCGCTCCGCATCCCGACTACCCGCCTGACGGGATGGACCTTGCCCCCGTGCTGCGCGGAGAGGAAACGCCGGACCGCACGCTGTTCTGGCGGTTCTGGAACAAGGACCAGAAGGCCGCGCGCCACGGGCAGTACAAATACCTGAAGATCAACGATGACGAATATCTGTTCGACATCGTGGCCGACCCGCTGGAGCGCGGGAACCTGAAGGACAGGATGCCGGACAAGTTTGCCGAGCTCAAATCCGCGCATGCGGCGTGGAATGCCGACATGCTCACCGATCCCAATGCATCAAGCTTCGGCTGGACGCCGCAACAACTGGCGGACCATTACGGGATAGACAACTAGGTCCCGGATCCAGGCCCCAGCCTCAGGCGGACGTGACCCGTTCGATCAGCCAGTAGCTGGCGGTAATGCCGAGGCCGTAAGCGGCGAGCTTCTGCAAGGGTGCCGACTGCGCAGCAACCGGCTGGATACGGCGGGCGATCTGCCATGCACCGAACAGGATGGCGGCAAAGATCACCTGGCCGATCTCGATCCCGATGTTGAAGGCAAAAAGCGCAGTCAGCAGCCCTTCGTCGGGCAGGCCGATTTCGCGCAGCACGCTGGCAAAGCCGAAACCGTGCAGCAGGCCGAAGCTGACCGATACCGCCACGGGCCTGCGCCATGTCAGGCTGTCCTTGCGCCCGCGGGCAATCTCCACCGCAAGGAACACGATCGACAGCGCGATCACCGCCTCGACAGCGCGGATATTGAGGCTGACCATGTCCAGCGCGGAAAGGGCCAATGTGATCGAGTGGGCCACGGTAAAGCCGGTAACGGTCACGAGTATCCGCCGCCACGTGCCTGCTATGATGATGAGGCCGGTCACGAACAGCAGGTGGTCGATACCCTCCCAGATATGTTCAAAGCCCAGCTTCATGAACTCGCTGAAGGTGCTGCTTTCGCCTGCTTCTTCGGGTGCGGGGACGTGCAGCAGGTGATCGCCGGGCTGGAGCAGCAGCGTTTCGACGGGCGCATCGCCAACATGCAGCCGCGCGATGGTGGCAAGCCCGGGATTGGCAATGGGATAGTCGATGACGATATTCTTGCCTGCAAGCCCTTGCGCACAGGTCCAGTCCCGCTGGCGCCAGTGGCCGAGGGCATCCGACCACTGCCGTATCTGCTCTCCCGCCACACAGCTTTCCGGGAATTCGAGGTCGGGCAGGAATGCAGCCTCGATATTGGCGGGCACCTTCCACCTTACTTCGTAAAGGCCATCGCCCTGTCCGGTCAGCGTGATGGTAAGCGGACGATTGTCATCAGCCTGTGCGGGTACGGCCAAGGCCGTCAGCAACAGGGAAATGCAGGCGACCAGCCAGCGCATCAGCGCGCGCTCCCCGCGTCGTCACGGATCTCGTAGTTCTCCAGCAGGCTTTCCACCGCATCGCGCGCGGCATTGGCGCGGGCATCCGTTACCGCATCCTGCGCCACCCGCCCGGCAATCTCGTCAAACGGGGGAACCCGCGGTTCGAGCTTTTCGGTGAGGCCGACAACGTGCCATCCGTATTCGCTTTCGATGGGGCCCTGCCACGCCTGCCCCGGCTCGAGCGCGAACAGCGCCGCCGCGAAATCCTCTCCGAACTGGCCGGCAATCTCGCGTACGGAGGCATCGGCGTAGTTGAGCTGGTAAAGGAAACGGTCGCCAAAGCGTCCGGCCTCGTTGAAGCTTGCACCCTCGCGCATTTGGGCCAGTGCGGCACGCGCGGCTGCCTCGCCTCCCGCGCCGCGCCTGTCACGCGAGAAGAAGGCATGGGAAAAACTGACCCGCGCCCCTTCGGCATAACGTGCCTGGTTGGCATCGTAATAGGCGCGCACGTCATCCGCCGTCAGTTCGACATCGGCCGCCTGTTCCTCGGTCAGCAACATCCGCATCTGCTGCACGATGCGCTGTTTCACCATGGGATCCGCCTCGGCAAGGCCGAGTTCCTGACCTTCCCGGTAAAGCGCCTCGGTTACGGCGGCATCGCGGACCAGCTGGGCGCGCTCTTCCTCGCTCATCCCGGCCAGCAATTCGCGAAAGCCCTCCTCGTCATAGAGCTGGGCGCGGCGCTGCAAATGATCGATCAACTGTGCTTCGCCGATGGTGATCACGCGGCCGACTTCTGGCGCAGGCCAGATCCAGCTGGCGAGAACAAACAGCGCGGCACCAAGGGCGAGGAAATGGACCAGCGGCTCTTTCAGCCAACCCTTGAGCGTCACGGGCGATACCACACCGGCGAAGACCAGGCGCGTTCCTGGATCGTTGGCGGCATGTCGAAAGTGTCAAGCGCGATCCCCATGGCCAGCGCATCGAACACATGCTGGCGCGGCGTGGGAATCTGCAAGACCCGCACATAATAGAACGCACGCTCTGCCGGATCGAACTCGGGATCGGTCCACACCGTCGTCAGCTCGGGCGCACCGATCGAATTGGAGTAGCGCGCAGTGGACAGGTCCACCGTATTGCCGACCGCAGGCAGGCTGCCATCCGCGCGCAGCCTGCGGTTGCCGCTCCACGCCACGTTGAACACCTTTTCCTTCATGGTCCCGTCGGCGGCGAGCCAGCCCTTGACCACCTGCACCCGGTCCAGATTGGCAGCCTCCGGGTCCATCGCAGCCTGGATCATCAGGCGCGGAGCGCGACCGTCAGACGGTGCCAGCGTTCCGCCCATGGGCACGCCCATGCGATAGCCACGGTCTGCAAAATCACCCCGCGTCACGTCATCGGCAGCAAAGCCATAGCCAGCGAACACCCGCACGCGCATGCGCGGGCCGGTGGTTGCGTAAACTTCCTTGCGGCGAAAAGCGGCGAAGATCGAGTTGCGATCATTCCGATCAGCCCAGACCCCTGCGAGCCCGCCGGCACTCATCTGCGCATTGGGGAAGTTGGCCCTGATCACATCAGGACCAACGCGCTCAGCCGGGAGGAAATCCTCTGCCATCTTGCCGAGGAAATTGTCCTCCCGCACCGAGGAGAACCCGGTGTGCGAATCGCTCGCACCGATCTGGCCGAACTGGAAGGGATTGCGCCCGATGCGTGCCTCTTCCGCAAGCCCGAGAAGGTAGGCAGTGCGGACATAGGAGCCTTGCTTGGCCTCGGTGGGCTGGCCGGAAAGCAGCATGTTGCGCAATTCGAAATTGGCGAACTCGTCATTGGGCGAAAGCACAGGATGGGTCTCCGACGTGCCCTTGTACTGGCTTACCTCGACCACCGGCTCCCAATGGCTGCGACGATCGGCATAAGCAGCGGTGAAGGGATTGCCGTCCGAATCCTGAAGCCCGAACATCAGCCCGTCAGACAGGTTGGAATTGTGCGGCATCGCCACGAAATCCGCGCCGGTCCTTGCGTGGGTTTCCTCGAAGAAGCTCCACAGGTCCTCGGGCCGGTCGGACTGGTAATAGCTGAAAGGCAGGAACTGGCGCGCCACATCGCCATCAACATCGGTCATCACGATGCGGTGCAGGTTGCGGGTGTTGGGGGTGGATGACCACTCCCAGCCGATCATCGCGGTGAAGGTGCCGGGGATATTGTGCCGCTCTGCTGCGGCGACTTGCGAATCCCAGCTGACCTGGCGGTTCTCGTCAGTCAGGAACTCGGCGAAATAGCCTGCCCGATCCTTCTCTGCCTGGTCAAAACCCATCATCGCGGTGGTGAAGGCTTCGCCGCCCTGTTCCGCGAGGATGCGGGCAAAGCGCGCGCCCAGCACCGTGTCCACTACGCCCGGATCGCCAGCCTCGATGCGCGGCGAGATGCCAAGGTTTTCCGCATGGTCGGACATGACGAGGAAATCGAGCGGACGATCGATCTGCACGCGCTGGCCGGTCTTGGGGAAGACCACCGGTATGCCGCGCGCGAAGCGATAGGCGCTGTCGATATCCGCACTGGCAAGGCCGGTGGCAAAGGCATCCACCGAATTGCGCGAATGGACATGGGTATCACCCCACAGCAGCACGCGGTCCCCTTCGGGAAGCGGTTCTGCGGCAGGCGCAGATGCAACGGCTGTATCCTGCGCGGTTGCCGCAGGAGACTCGCCCGCTTGCTGGCAGGCTGCAAGTGAGAAAGCCGCGACGGAGGCAAGAAGGAAGCGCATGTTCATTATCAGGATTGTCCTGCTGGAGTGTAATAGACCGGCGAGGTCCAGGCGCGTTCCTGCAGCCAAGGCACGGTGTTGTCGGTCAACGGGATACCGCTGGCGACCGAAAGGTAGGTCGCCCAGCGCGGCGTGGGGATCTCGATTACGCGGGCGTAGTAGAAAGCGCGTTGCGAGGCGTCGAAATCAGGGTCGGTCCAGCTGGCGAAAAGTTCCGGCGCACCAATGCTGTTCTCCCATGTGGCGGCGTCGGCATCGACTGTGTTGCCCACGGGGGGCAGCTTGCCGTCTTCACCCGGCGTGCGCTCTCCGCTCCAGGCGACGTCATAGATACGTTCATAGCTTTGCCCGCCATCGCGCCAGACCTTGATGATCTGGATCCTGTCGAGATGGCCGGACGCCGGATCCTTTGCGGCCTGGACAAGGAAATTGGGACCGCCGGCACCCGCCGTTGGCTGGGCGAGGTTGCCACCCATCGGCACACCCCACTGGTAGGCCTGCGTGGCCCAGTCAGGCGCATCGGCAAATCCCGAAGGATCGCCCCAGCCGGCAAACAGCCGCACCCGCATGCGCGGGCCGGACGTGGCGAAAGTCTCGCGGCGCTGGAACGCGGCGAATATGGATTCGCGGGTATTCTCCTCCGCCCAGACACCGGTGAGTCCGGCGGCTGACAGATTGGCCAGCGGGCTGCCCAGCACGGGCGAGATATCCTGCAGGATCCAGGCTGCGCGAGCATGGTCGTCCGACAGGCCCAGCGCGCCGGGGTAATTGTCTTCCTCGGTGGAAGAGGCACCGGAATGGTAGTCCGACGCACCGACAAACCCCTGTTCATAGGGGTTCACGCCCAGGGTCTCGGCAATCTCCATGCCCCTTGCAAGCCCGGAACGGACATAGCCCCCGGCAAGATCGCCACTTGCAGGCAGCAGTTCGAAATCGGCGAACTCGTCATCCGGCGAAAGTTCGGGGCGGGTCTCGCTGGTGCCCTTGATCTGGCTGATCTCCACCAGCGGCTCGTTCGCCTTGCGGCGCGCGGCATAATCCGCGCTCATCGGCTCGCCATAAGTATCAAGGAAGCTGTAGGCCTGACCGCCGGACAGGTTGGTGTTGTGCGGAATCATCACGCTGTCGATGCCGTTGGCGCGATTATCTTCGGCATAGGCCCACAGCGCTTCGTGATGCAGGCTGTCGGTCGCGCCGAATGGCATGGCGGGATACGTCGGCCCCTTGAAAATGACGTTGCGGTGCATGTGACCGGCTGAACCGGAATTGCCGTAGGTGGGTGAATATTCGAAGGCCACGAAGGCGGTAAAATTGCCCGGATCATTGTGGCGCTCTGCCGAAGCGATGATGTCCTGCCAGGCCTGGTAGGTGCGATTGGGGTTGGTCAGGCCGGGCGTATCCGCGCCGCGCAGCCCCGCCACGGCAATGCCGAACAGTTCCATCATCGTGTCGCCGCCCTCATGCGCGATCAGGCGCCTCCATTCCTCCTCGTCGTCGATCGGCGGCGCCATCTCTCCGGCCATGGCCGCACGGACATTGCCCAGATATTCCGCGTGGTCGGTCACGGCGAGGAAATCGAGCGGCGCATTGCGCTGGATCATGCGGCCGAGGTAGTCGATCTGCTCGCCCTTGGCGTACATATAGGCATCGTCGGGCGTGGTATTGGTCTTGGCCGCCGCAGCATCGAGCGAATAGGATGTGTGCAGGTGAAGATCGCCAAAGAAGACCTGCCGCTCGCCGGTGTTGAGCAGGCTTGGAGCCTCTTCGCCGGCGGTCTCTGCAGCGGGTTCGCCCGCGCAGCCAGCCAGTGCGAGCGCGGCGCATGCCACACCCATTCCCAACGCGCGGCGAAGTGCCTTCAAATCCTGCATTTGCCTCTCCCCCATCAGAGTAACTTCCTCGACCATTCAATAGGCGTTGATCGCGTGGAAATGCAAAATCAATCTTGGCGAAAGACCGCAATAACGGCGCAGAGCCACCCAATGATCGAGGTAAGAAAATGGTGAGCCCTGCTGGGTTCGAACCAGCGACCTACTGATTAAAAGTTAGCAGTTCGCGACCCGAAAGATGCCTCAAAATCCGATTTTTCCTAATGCCTTATTCGTCTAACGTTGTAGGCCATTGTTGATTGTTGTTGCCAATTTGATTGCTGCTGATTACTAGTTGATTGCTAAATAGGCAATCGGAGCCAGCGCAATGCCAAAGGCGAACATCACCAAGCGAACAGTCGATGCCGTCCAGGCTGGAGAGAGGGACGTGTTTATTTGGGATACTTCGCTTTCCGGCTTTGGCCTCAAGGTGACGCCTGCTGGACGCAAAGTTTATGTGTACCAGTATCGGCTCGCGCCGCCGGGAAAGGCGGATCGCACCCCCGCCAAACGATATACCATCGGCAAGCACGGCGCGGTCACGCCAGATCAGGCGAGAAGGCGCGCAGAGCAGCTGGCAGGAATGGTGGCCAATGGCGTCGATCCTCGCGAAGCCGAGAAGGATCAACATGCCGCCGAGGCCAAGGCGAAGCGCGCGGCGGCGGAGAAAGAGCGTCTCGAGAATGAATTGGCGTTCAACCTGGTGGCAGGCCGCTGGCTCGACCAGTACGAGCACGAGAAGGGGCGCCGCCCTTCTAGCGTCCGGCAGGCCAAGTTGGTAATCGACAAACACTTGGAGCCAGCTCTCAACGGCAAACCCCTCCCGCATATCGGTCGTGCAGAGTTGCAGCCTATCATTGACGCCATTCCGGCACGGCAAAAGGGTATGCGCAGGGCCGTATTCGCCTACGCTTCTGTTCTGTTCGGCTGGGCAGCAAAGCGAGGAATGATCGAAGCCAACCCTCTATCTGCGATGGAACGCCCCTCCCCTCCCCTTGCCCGCAGCCGCGTCCTGACAGACAACGAATTGGCAGATACCTATCTTGCGGCCAGCGCTATGGAGGCGCCGTTCGGGCCGTTCTTCCAGTTGCTGATTTTGACAGGCCAGCGGCGCAGCGAGGTTGCGGGCGTTGCATGGCATGAGCTGGACCGCGATAGCGCGACGTGGACGATCCCGCCCGAGCGCGCAAAGAACAAGGCCGCGCATATCGTGCCGCTCTCCCATGCCGTTATCAGCCTGCTGGACCATCTGGCGGACATTGAGGGCGATGATGCCCCTAAGTGGCCGACGAGTGGCTTCGTTCTCTCGACCAATGGCCGATCCGCGATCAGCGGTATCACGAAGGCCAAAAATCGGCTCGATGCGGCAATTGCGAAACGCCGCGAGGGAGAGGCTTTGGACGGCTGGCGCGTTCATGACTTGCGCCGCACCTTAGCCACCGGCCTGCAGCGTCTCGGTATTCGCTTCGAAGTGACTGAGGCTGTTCTTAACCACGTGAGCGGGGCGAAGTCTGGCGTAGCAGGCGTTTACCAGCAGCATGACTGGAAAGACGAGAAGCGAGCTGCGCTGGACGCATGGGCACGGCATGTCGCTTCGATTGTCACATCGACTGATGAGAACAATGTCGTGTCTTTAGGCACGCGAAAGAAGTCGGCGTGAGCCGATAAAAACAGGCCAGCTTAGGGAGTGCAATCCCTCGGCTGGCCCTAACCACAACCGACTATCAAGGAGTCGTGAATATGGCTGAACAGACCGATAACATCCAATCCCGTGGCGCCCAATGGGAGGCAGCTATGGGTCGCCTCGACATGGCGGAGGCAGTTTACGCTGAATATAAGGCCGCTGTTGATCCGCTAATGGACCTGCAAGATGTTCACGAGGCTCGAAACGGGCTTATTCCGCCGGGGGCCGGAAGGAACGGAACTCCGGGCTATTTTGAGAAGCGCAAGGAGCTCTTCGATCAATCGCCGGAGTACAAAGTTCCTGACTGCATCCGCGACAGACTTGAAAAGATGGTCGATGCAATTTGCGAGATACAGACCGAATTAATGCAGATCCCCGCGCCGGATCTTGCTGCTCTGCGTTGGAAGCTGAATCACACGGGAAATGCGGCTTGGAGCGACCATTACGTCGCTCAGATGCAGATCGATATCGATACTCTGATGGTAGCGTAGTAGCCCAAAATTATTCCACGCTCGGCGGGGATAGGCTGGCCAGCCGACAAGCGCGACACTCCGGCGCGCTTCCCCGCCTCACCTTTTCGGAGCCGCTACGGAGAGCGGACGTGACAGATGAAGAATGGTTGGATTTCCCAACCGCGATTGACGAGGCAGTAAGGCTGAAAGCAACTTCTCGCTCCGAAGCTATCTCGCTCGTCATCGCTCTTGCTAAGAAAATGGAGGTAGGTTCGCGAATTGCGCTCGAGGTCGATCGATCCGAGGGGCAGCCGAAGCGCAATGTGATGATGTTCGACGGCCATTGGCGCGATCTCGAAAGCCTGCCGACTGAATGGGTCGACACTGGCGATGCCAAGATCATGGACGGCTATGCATGGCTGGGCATTCAGATCAACATGGACGATCTGAAGTTAGCACTTGGCGCTCCAGCGAAAGCAGAGCGCGATGCTGGCTTCTCACCCTTCACAGATCATGAGCGGCAGCAGTGGATTGCAGAAATGCCGCTCATGACGGCAGATGAAGCGCATAAACAATACCGTCAGCATCCCCGTTTCGACGGCACGAAGCAGGCAGAATTTCGAAAGGAGTGGAGGGAAATCAAAAAAACACGCCGGGGCAGACCGCGCGAGAAATCGTAAGAAAACCGTTCGCTCGATTTAGGAGCACGATTTTTTCTGACTTAGCTGGAGTGTCGCCAGATAAAAGGAGGCGACATTGACACTGGAAGTCATGAAAACCGAAGAGGCGGCAAAATACGTCCGCCTTGGGAAAGCAACCCTCGATCGCTACCGTCTTACCGGAGGAGGCCCACGCTTCGCCAAGCTCGGCGGAGCCGTTCGCTATAGGAAAGTCGACCTCGACGATTGGCTTGAGAGCCGCGTTATCGGTTCCACCAGCGAGGTCGCAGCATGACCTCGCTCGAACGAAAAAGCCGCCCGGGGCGGGGCGGCTCTGATCTCCAAGACGGCGGCGATCTCCGACTTGATAACCAAAAACGGGCAAAACTGCAAGCCACTCCAGCCGCGCGGCAGCGCCTCAGCGTCGCGCTATGGGCCTTCCCTTGGGCCTTGCCTGGTTGGCCAGTGGCTTGCGTTGTGCGCCGCGCAGGGCGTTGCTGGGAGGTAGTCCGATGATGCCTTCTCCCTCACTGCAGACATTCCCTCTCGATGGTCCGCCGCCACGCTTCGAGGCAGGTTGGATGCCGTACCTCGGCGAGAATGATCGGCTCGTCGGATATGCTGCGTTTCGGCGCCCATACTCTGAAGATTGGTATGATCTCGTCCATTGCGCGACTTGGTGGCACGCCGCCGCAGTTGCCCTGCAAATCGCAGTGGAGACGCCCGATTGCGAGTACATCGGAGGGCCGGGGCAATGACCGTCTTGCCATTTCCCGTTGCTCCGCGACGCGCGCACGTCATTGAACTCCTCTGGGGCGATTGCCGCGCATATTATCCCGGCGATCTCTGGACCGACGAGTTTCAGACCGCTTGGTTTCGCTCGGTCGATGCGTTGAAGCGCGAGCTCAGGTTTCGCGGGCTATGCCAGCGCCTACCTACTTTCGAACACCAGTATGATCAGGGAGTGACGACATGGTAGCTGTCACGAACCTGCACGCGAGCAGTCCACCCTCACGTCTCGACCTCGACGCCATCAAGCAGGCACACAGCCTCCGCCAGGTCGCCGCCCGCGAGGGCGTGAAACTCAAGCGTGTCGGAAACGAGTGGAAGGGGCTTTGCCCGTTTCATTCCGAGAGCACGCCCAGCTTCACGATCTACGCCGACGAGAAGCGGTGGCATTGTTTCGGATGCCAGAAAACCGGCGACGTGCTCGACTTCGTGCAGGAGGCGCGCGGGCTTCGTGCTCTACAGGATGCTGCCGAGTATCTCTGCGGCTCTGAGCCGCCGAAGATCGAGCATTTCACCTGCTCAACGTCTGCTCCGCCCGCGACTGCGCACAACGTGCACCTCGCGCCGGGGCAATCAATCGTGGCCACGTTTGATTATGTCGACGCCGACGGCGTGCTACTCCACCGCAAGCACCGGATCGAGCCCGGCGATGAGGGGCGTACCAAGACGTTTCGCTTTGACCGGCCCGGACCGAACGGAAGCTGGATCAAGGGCCAAGGCGATGAGCGCGTTCCCTACCGCCTCCCCGATCTCGTCTCCGCGCCGCACTCCATGCCGATTTTCATGGCAGAGGGCGAAGCGAAGGCGGATAGGCTGGCTGAATGGGGCTTCCTCGCCACGTCGCACAAGGATTGGAAAAGCTACGACTGGAGTAGCTACGTTCGCGGGCGGACTGTCTTCATTCTGCCGGACAATGACGAGGCGGGGCAGGCTCAGGCCGAAAAGGCGCACAAAGCCATTGAGGCCGCCGAGGGTGTTGCGCATGTCATTGACCTACCTGGCCTGCCGGATGGCGGCGATATCCTCGACTGGGATGGGGGCGCAGAGGAACTGCGACGTCTCGCGACAAAGAATGATCGGGCCGAAGCGAGAATTACCGCCACCCCATTCCTGTGGCGGGATCCTACCACTATTCCGCAACGACCGTGGATTTACGGCAGGCACTTGTTGCGGGGCACCGTCAGCCTCCTGATCGCACCCGGCGCCACCGGCAAAAGCGCTTTGGTTGCAGGCCGAGCCCTTTCGCTGGCCACCGGCAGGCCGTTTCTTGGACATTCGGTATGGGAGGGGCCTAAGCGCGTCTGGATCTGGAATCTCGAGGATTCTCGTGAGGAGCTTGACCGCTCGATCATGGGAGCCGCGATCCACTGGGGGCTAGGCCCGGCCGATATTGCGGACCGCCTTTTCGTGGATACGGCTCTCGACGGCGCGGGGCTTTGTCTCGCCAGTGCGCAGGAAAAAACCACGATCATTCGACCGGTCGCCGATGCTTTGGCCACCGAACTGGAGCAGCGGGCAATCGACGTCCTCGTAGTTGATCCATTCATCTCAAGCCACGCTTGCGACGAAAATGACAACCCTTCGATTGATGCGATTGTGAAGGAATGGGGGCGCATCGCCAATCGCACTGCCACATCGATTTTACTCGTGCACCATACCCGGAAACAACTCACCGGCACAATCGACGCGGATTCAGCGCGCGGGGCCAAGGCCCTCGTCGACGGCGCGCGAATGGTCGAAGCTCTCAATCGCATGAGCACCGATGAAGCCGAGAAATTTGGCGTACCGAACGCCGAGCACAGGCAGTATTTCTCGGCAGACGCAGGCGCGAAGCCCAACCGTGCTCCAGCGCCAGGAAAAGCGGACTGGTATCATCTCGCGTCGGTATCGCTCGGCAACGGTCCGGGTGGAGGCGACAGCATAGGCGTAGCCGAGCCTTGGTCGCCACCTGATGCATTTGACGGCGTCTCGGTCGATCACCTCCGCCGCGTTCAAGCAATCATTGCAGACGGCGAATATCGCGAAAACCAGCAAGCCAACAACTGGGCCGGTCACGCTGTAGCAGAGGTTCTCGGTCTTGACCTCAGCAAGAAAGCCGACCGGCGGCGAGCAGCCAGCTTGCTACGCGAATGGCGGGAAAACGGATGCTTCACTATCGAACGTCGACCCGATGCAAAAGGCGACGTACGTCCCTTCCTGGTCGTCGGAAAACCAGCGTGACCCGCACTGGATTTAGGTGCGGTGCGGTGGGTGCGGGTGGTGCGGAGATCATTCACCCGCACCACCACCACCCTATAGGGGTGCGGTATGATTGGGGAGAGTGAAGCAGGTGCGGAGAGCGTGCTCTCGTTTTCCGCCCAGCCCGGCTCAATGCAGCCACTTCGCGCGCGGCGCTGGACCACCGCCACTAGCCAGACGGGACAGCTAACGCACACGCGCGCGAGGATCAGCCTGGGCCGCATATCACTTCACGTCCGCCACATTCGGAACAGCGGAAGTGCTTGGCGATCCCATCAAGGTCGCGCGGCCAACCGCGACGGCTGCAGCGAAGCATAAGTGGCAGCGGATCGATGAGCGACCGATGCATGCATTGGCGGCACTCGACGCGCAACTGATAATCGTGGCGGGCGAGATCAGAGAGATCGTGGATGCGAATGCTGGACATTCCCGGTGTATGCCTTCGCGTTCGCAAGTCTGAAACCGGCTTCCAGAACGAATTGAGAACAAGTCTGGGGATTGTGCCGGTCCGCTAATCTTGAGTTAGCAGACCCCGCATAGGAAAGCTTGTGAAAGTGGGATTTTTGCAACCGGCTAGCAACGAGGGCTCGAAATAGCAATCAGATAGCAATCTTCAAGGCGCAGCGATCACTCCAAGGCGTCCAGGAACTTCACCGCGCCGCCACCCGCAATGGCAATCCTCACAATCTCGTCGGTCGTCCGAGCGCCGAGGCCTCGGAAGCCAATTCGGGCCCGATTGTTCTTTGCGGCGATGGCAATGCGGACCAACTCGTCTGTCGTTCGCGCGCTTGCGTTAAGATCGAACCCGCCACCAGCAATGGCGATGCGCACCAGTTCTTCAGTCGTTCGAGCTTCAAACATATTACCTCCTGTTGTCCATGACGGCGGTAACCGGACACCCATGCCGCCGCAACAATTGCGGCCATGCCAGCCGCTTGCCGATCAGATGGACGTCCACACGATACCGGCCTGATTAAGCCGCTCCGGCCATGCCCGGCTGACTTTGTCGAAGTCTATCTCGTGCTCGGCCAGGACAAGGCTATCGAAGAGCATTACCGGACAAACTGGCGCTGCATTCGGCGCTGGATCGAGGAATGTGGCGGAGACGAACTGAGGGCGCGACGGTATCGCCGCAGTGGCGGGTTTGCCCGGCCTAACAAGCGGAGCTCCTTGAAGGAGCTACACGGCTAGCCGTGGCGGCTGCGGATCATGTTTTTCACGAGTTGCTCTAATCGCGCCAGCTCTTCAGCGTCTACCGGATGCCCTGCCGCAGCCTGCTCCTTCGCGTTGTTCTCAAATGTTCGAGCAAGCGAAGATAGGAAACTCTCTGATTCCACGTGGTTTGCCACGTTCGCGATGATCGCGTGTAAAGCAATTTCGACGCTCTTTTCCATTCAATCCTCCATGTTCTCACTGACGGCGGTAACGCAATCCCGCAATCCTGCCAATCTCTCCGCAGCTGAGCAATTCCGCCAGCCTCCTCGCCGACAGGCCGGGAGCATCCAACGGAGAAAGTGGAATGAATTTTCTTACCCCCCTGACCGACGAAGAAAAGCGCCGTGGTCGCCGCATGAGCGGCCCATTGGGAAATGGCGAATACATCAGCTTTGATCCGCTGATGTGCGATGCCAAGCCAGGTTCGGTTTTTCTTACCGACAGCCGGAAGCTGGACGCGATTTCCTCTCAGCGCGCCATGCGTGATACTGCCCAGCAACTGCAGTACACTGGCGCAAATCACGTCATGATTGGCGACGCTGGGTCTGATGGCACCGGGTCTGCCATGACTGCCGACGCCTCGACCATGCGCGATATTGCCCGCGCAGCACAGTACGGTGGCTGATCATGGCGAAGCCCCTGCACGAGCGCATCGCCAGCGCGCGATCGACTGATCGCGTCACCATTACAAACCTTGAGCAGTTGATTGACGAAGCCCGGGGTGAGCAAGGTCGCCTTGTCGAGGCCCATGCCCAAGCCAGCGCCGAGAGCGTCGACTTCGCGCTATCCGAGGCCGATCGCGACACTGCAGCCGAAAATGCCGCCCGGCATTCCCGCAATGCCGCCGCCCTCGCGTCGGCAATTGAGGATCTCGAAGAGAAGCTCACTCGCAAACGGGAATCCGACACCCGCAAAGCAGCCGAAGTTGAGCGCGCAGCTGCTTTGGCCGAAAGAGACGAGATCGCCGCTCAGCTTCGCGATTTCGCGCCGCCTGCCATGGAGCGTCTGTGCGAATTGTTGGCGGCTGTTGCAGCCAACGCCGAGCGCATGCGGCGTTCCGGACTTCATGAGCGCGATGCCGAGGCCGAGGCTCGCGACGTGCCGGGCAATTGGTCAATTGGCCCGTCGCCAGTTGATCGCTTTGCGAGAATGAGGATCCCGAACTGGAGTGGCCATGGCCGCTGCTGGCCGAGGGAATTTTCCCCGGCGATGGTCGACTACGCTGGCCTGCGAGCTGCTGGCAACAAGGCTGAAAAGGAGGCCAAGGCTCGCGAGGACGCGCGGTTTGGAACTTACCGGATCACCAATCGCAGCGGCATCTGTCTCCATTTCCAATCACGGCACAATCCGTTCGCTTCCGCCGATGATGTGAATTTCACCGCTCCTTGGGAGGGAGAGATTTCGCACGAGATGGCGGAAGATCTCGCCAAGAAGCCGCAGATCTCGGTCGAACGAATCGAGACCGCGCGATGAACCATTTCCTGGCCACCGATCACCTGGCCAAGGACACGGGGCAGGTTAAGGAACTTCCTTTCGGTCCCCTGCCCCGTGAAGCCTCCCCGGTAATGGGCGCTGCCTGCCTGCATCGAGCCGGGGCAGCGGGGGCGTGTTCACTCCACGTCCCCGCAACCAACTCCGAGGATAGAACATGGCCGCGCAATACCCGCCCGAAACAGTCGACCGCATTTGCGAGCAGCTCGAAGAGGGCAAATCGCTCGCCCTCATTTGCCAAGAGGACGGGATGCCGGGGCGCAGCACGGTTTATCGCTGGCTTGAGGGAGATGATGTTCTCGCTGAACGGATCTACCGTGCACGCGAGGTCGGCTTCCATTTCCGCGCAGAGAAGGCGGTGGAAGATGCCAAGGCCGCAACCGACCCGATTGCCGGTCGGTTGGCCTTCGATGCCGAGCGCTGGTATCTGGGCAAGCTGTCGAATGCCTTCCGCGACAAGCCTCTCTTGGGAGTGCAGGTGAATGTTGGAGACCACGACGCCTTCGACACCTTCGCCCGGCAACTGGAAGAGGCTCGCGCCAGCGCAGCAGGCCGCGCTATCAGCACAAGCACGGTGGATATCCCAAGCCCGTCCGGACCAGATCACCCCGCCGGGCGATTGGCCCATATGGCTGGCGCTGGCGGGGAGAGGCTGGGGCAAGACGAGGACGGGCGCTGAGGACGTTGCGGCCTACGCGAGCAATAATCCCGGCTCGCGCATCGCCGTGGTGGCGCCAACAGCCCAGGACGCCCGCGATACCTGCCTGGAAGGCGAGAGCGGCCTGATTGCAGTGTTGCCCAAGGAATGCGTCGAGACATACAACCGCTCACTCGGCGAGCTCGTCCTTTGGAACGGGAGCAGGTTCAAGACCTATTCGGCATCCGAGCCGGAGCGACTTCGCGGCCCCCAGCATCATCGCGCATGGTGCGACGAAGTGGCGGCGTGGCCCGAGCCCGACACTTGGGATCAGTTGCTTTTCGGAATGCGACTGGGCGACAATCCGCAAGTGGTGGCGACCACTACGCCCAAGCCTACGCCGCTCATTCGCGCGATCATCAAGACGCCCGGCGCCATGGTGACGCGAGGCTCGACGTTCGACAATGCGGCCAACTTGCCCGAGGGCACGATCAACCGGCTCCGCGAGCGCTTTGAAGGTACCCGGCTGGGTAGGCAGGAGTTGTTTGCCGAGCTGCTGGAAGACGTGCAGGGCGCGCTCTGGACCGCCGCAGAGATCGACGAGCACCGCGTCCGCGGCGCACCCGACTTGCAGCGCATTGTCGTTGCCGTCGACCCTTCTGGCACGGCTGGCGGCGGCGGTGGTGACGATATCGGCATCATTGTGGCGGGCAAGGCCATTGATGGGCGCTATTACCTCCTCGAAGACGCCAGCTGCAACCTGAGCCCCGATGGCTGGGCAAGGCGCGTGGCACAGGCTTACGAGCGGTGGAATGCCGATCGCGTAGTGGCCGAACGCAACTTTGGCGGCGCCATGGTCGAGAGCGTGATGCGGACGGCCAACAAGGATTTGCCCGTCAAGCTGGTGACCGCTTCGCGCGGCAAGATCGCTCGCGCCGAACCGGTCGCTGCCTTGTACGAACAGGGCAAGGTCTCGCACGTCGGCGAATTCCATGAGCTTGAAGACCAGCTCTGCGCAATGACTCCGGGCGGTTATGTCGGTGAAGGCTCTCCCGATCGCGCTGACGCCCTGGTCTGGGCTCTCAGCGAACTCCAGGGCAGCGGATACACCTATGATCTCGCGAGGGCACTGTAATGGGTAAGGTCGTCAAGATCGTCGCGACGGTTGCCGCTATTGCAGCCGCGATACCGACCGGCGGCACGTCGCTGCTTGCGGTTGGCCTGGGCGGCATTGGGATCGGCGTTACAGCTGTAGGTGCCAGCCTGATCGCAGCGGGCCTATCTGTTGGTGCCAGCCTGCTCGCCAAGGGCAAGCGCGGGGCGGAGGTAAGCGAATCCAACATCGACCGGCTGCGCGCCAATGTTGACCCGCGCACGCCGCGCAAGACTGCGGTTGGTGTCACTGCAATGCAGGCAGATGTAAGATGACGGCGATGAACGCTTTCGCCCGCGCAGACGGCGCATGGTTGCTGTCGGACACGGCGCAATATGACAATGCCGGACACGTGATCGGCAAGGGGTTGAAAGTCACTGCCGACGAGCGACTTAACCTCGCCATAGGTCAATCTGGCCGTCTGGCTGAGGGTTCGTCGCGCGACGTTTGCACATGGCTGGCCACTCAGCCCAATCAGACACAGGCCCTCGCGAATATCGCGTCTCTTGTCGACTTGCTTGATCATCGTGACCGGGAGGCGGTGGTGCACGGAGCATTGATCGACAATCCTGTGCCGAAAGGTTTCCGTCTCACGCTCGCCTTTTGGGATCGACGCGACAGCCGGGCGAAATGCGCGATCATTGGCAGTAATGCGGCGATGGCGTGCGGCTCGCAGCCGCGCACTCTTCGTGCGTTCAAAACGTTGTTCTCGCCGCCGATGTCGCCAGACCGATGGCCAGGTCATTCGTTCAATCCATCCACCGATGCAGCAATTCTGGCGAAGTATCAGCGAGCGGTGACGGATGATCGCGGTATCTATCGCGTCGGCGGTACCTTTCAGGCCACCCGCATCCACTCCAACGGAATTGAGTTTCGGGATATCCATCACTGGCCCGATGTTGTCGGCAAAAAGGTGGCACTGTAATGGCCCGAGGTCCGCGCGATACCGTACTCAGCCGCCTACGCTTCATGGCAAGCCGCGAGTTCCTCGACGCTGCAGGTCGAGCCACCTTCGAGGCTGCGGATACCATGAGGGCAGAAGCGGAACGCTCGATTACTGCGGGTTCCGTATCTGGCAAGCAGCACTTGCCATCGAAGCCCGGAACACCGCCGAACAATGATAGCGGCGTTCTCAGAGCCAATATCGAGGTCTCGCAGCCGCAACGCCTCGTTGCACGTGTGACGTCGCACGCTCCCTATTCGGCTGTCCATGAATTCGGGAGCAGCACCCATCCGGCTCGCCCGTTCATGCGCCCGGCGCGCGACAAGGTCATGCCGAAAGCAAGGCGAATTTTCAGCGAGAAGATCCGCGAAGCAAGAAGGAAATTCAGGCCCGCCAAGTGAGCCGTGATGCGTGCGGCGCTTGCCGCCAGGAGGACATAGAATGCCAGAAATCGATCCGGTGATTTTCGAGTACAAGGCAGAGGTTGACAAGTACGTGGCCGACGTCCGCCGGACGGCCCGAACTGTCGATCAGCAGCTCGGCCTGCAGGAGCGCCGAGTAAAGGCGCTCGAGACGCAGTTCTCAAGGTCCAGCGGGGCAATCTCCGGCCAGTTGCGCAGTCTCGCCACGGTGTTCGCCGGGGCCTTTTCGGCGCGCGCGCTCATTGGCTTGTCCGACAGCTTCACCCGCCTGCAGAACAACTTGCGGGTTGCGGGCCTTGAAGGTGAGGAGCTGGCCAAGGTCCAAGAGAACCTGCTCGATATCTCGCAGCGTTACGGTGCGAGCGTTGAGGGCCTTTCGGGCGTGTTCCTCAAAGCATCGCTGGCGCAGAATGAACTCGGCGCTTCCACTGAGCAGATCATCCAACTCAACGAGATTATCGCCGCGTCACTCAAGGTGACAGGCACCAGTGCGCAGGAGGCGCAGGGCGCTCTCTTGCAGCTTGGACAGGCGCTCGGCTCCGGCGTGGTGAGGGCCGAGGAGTTCAACAGCATTCTCGAAGGCGCTCTGCCGCTTGCCCAAGCCGCTGCTCGCGGCATTGACGGCTATGGCGGCAGCGTCTCGCGCCTTCGTGCTGCCGTTGCCGATGGCCAGATCACATCGCAGCAATTCTTTGAAGGTGTGCTGCGTGGCGGTGTGCAGACGCTTGAGGATGCCGAGAAAGCCACGCTCACTCTGTCTGGCGGGTTCGAGGCGTTGAGCAGCGCGCTGACGGTCTATTTCGGCGCGGCGGACAAGGCCAACGGCGTGTCCGCTGCTCTAGGCACCGCGCTTAAGGCCCTTGCCGACAATCTCGACACGATCATCCCGGCACTGGCCATTATCGCCACGGCAATGGGCGTGCGCTATGTCGCGGGCGCGGTGGCGGCAAGCGGGGCAACGCAGGCGCTGATAGCGCATTTGTCCATCGCCACCACCAGCATGGCCGGGACCGCCCTTGCCGCCCGCTCTGCCGGAGCCGCGCTGCTTACTGCATTCGGCGGTCCTGTGGGCGTGGCCATTCTCGCGGTCGGTGCGGGGCTTGCGTTCGTTGCCACCAATGCGCAATCCGCCGACCAACGTATGGCTGACCTCAACCGACGGGTCGAGAGCTCCGAACGCGCCGCGCGAGATCTTGAGGCGCGCCTGCGTGATGCTGGCGTTGCAACCGATTCGATGGGCCTGGCAGCAGACACCAATGCCGAAAAGGTTGATGGCCTTGCCGAATCCATGAGCGAGGCAGCGCGGCAGGCGCGTGGCCTGTCTCGCGATTTGCACCGAGCCATGACCGATCTGGGCATTTACGACAGCCTGCAAGAGAACCTGCGGCAACAGCAGGCTATCATCGACCGGCGCAATGCGAATGCCGGGGCAGAGGCCGAGGGCAACCGCCGCGCTAACAACCCCTTTCTTTCGCAGACGGCTTCGGGCGAGGCATTCGGCAGGGTGGCCAACCGCGCCGAGACAGACCGGCGCGAACTTGAGCGTCTGGAACAAGAGGAACGCTTCCTTCGTGCACGTGCCGAGGGTTTGAGGCTGGCCATTGAAAACGGCATTGACCCGACCGGAAGCGGCGGCGGTGGCGGTGGCTCGCCTCCCCCCACGCCCACGCCCTCCCGCACGACCTCCATCGTCACGATCCCGATCAGGTTGGCGATCAGCTTCGCGAGCTGTCCGTCCCCCGGCTTCGGGCCGATGTGGAAGATCTTCTCCCCGGACACCCGGAGCACCGGCCGACACGCCTCGAGCAGGTCGGCCGCGCCCCCGACCATGAAG
>JAUIJI010000026.1 GCA_030431435.1 Alphaproteobacteria bacterium
CACGTTCTGGAGGATCGCCGCGGCGGTGAACGTCTTGGTGATGCTGCCGATCCGAAAGACCGCGTTGGACGGGATCGGAACCTCTTCCGGAACGTCCTGCACCCCGCGCGCGGCGAACCAGCCTTCCCCAGAGGATGTGCGCGAGCGCTTGCTCTACCGCCAGCTCATTGAGTGCGCCCGCTGCTATGAGGAAGGCGTGCTCACTGCGCCCGAGGACGGCGGCATCGGCGCGATCTTCGGCTGGGGTTTCGCGCCCTATACCGGCGGGCCGTTCAGTTGCATGGATACAGTGGGCATCGCCAAGGTGGTCGAAACGCTCGATCGTCTGGCGCAAGTGCATGGCGAACGCTTCGCACCAACGCAACAATTGCGCGATATGGCAGCCAAGGGCGAGAGCTTTTACGCATCCGCGACAAAAGCCGCCGCTTAACCATTAATCCACGTTGCCAAGCGGGCAGAGCCTATCTATCCCCGGCCCGTGTCAATCTGGGGATAGAGGGCTATGACGACAAAACCGGCTATCATGGTGACAGGCGGCGCAGGTTATATCGGCAGTCATGCCGTCCTGACGCTGCGGGATGCGGGATGGCCTGTCGTCGTGATCGACAATCTGTCCACCGGGTTCCGTTTCGCCATCCCCGAAGATGTGCCGCTGGTGGAAGCCGATATCGCCGACCAGGCCACCGTCGAACAGACGCTGCGGGATCATGATATCCGCGCGATCATGCACTTTGCCGGTTCCATTGTCGTGCCCGAGTCGGTCGAAAACCCGCTCAAATATTATAAGAACAATACCGTCAACAGCCGTGGTCTGATTGAAAGCGCGGTGCGGTGCGGCGTGCCGCACTTCATCTTTTCCTCGACCGCCGCGACCTATGGCATGCCCGAAGTCAGCCCGATCAGCGAAAGTTGCCCGCAAAAGCCGATCAACCCCTATGGCATGTCGAAGCTGATGACCGAGATCATGCTGGAGGATGTGTCCCAAGCGCACCCTATCAACTATTGCGCGCTGCGCTATTTCAACGTTGCCGGAGCGGACTCACAGGCGCGCAGCGGCCAATCGACGGCGGGCGCGACGCATCTGATCAAGGTCGCGGTCGAAGCCGCGCTGGGCAAGCGCGACTTTGTCAGCGTGTACGGCACCGATTACGATACGCCCGATGGCACCGGGGTGCGCGATTACATTCACGTCAGCGATCTGGCTGCAGCGCATGTGCTGGCTCTGGATGCGCTGGTGGCGGATCCTGCACGTTCGATGACGATGAATTGCGGCTATGGCCGGGGTTTCTCGGTGCTCGAAGTGCTTGATGCGGTAGACCGGGTGACGGGCGGGCAGATCACCCGCATCATGGGTCCGCGCCGCGCAGGCGATCCCGATTCGCTGATTTCCGACCCCTCGCGCATCAAGAGCACGCTGCCATGGGTGCCGAAACACGCCGATCTCGATGAAATTGTCGCCCATGCCCTTGCGTGGGAACAGAAACTGGCCGAATTGCGCGCTCAATAGCCCGCTTACGCTTGACTTATCGGGCGCAGGCCCATAACTGCGCCTTCGAAATTCCGGCATCGGGGTATCGCCTCCGGTGCCGATTATTTTTCAGGAAAGCAGTCATGAAGATCCGAAACAGCCTCAAGTCGCTGAAGAACCGCCATCGCGATTGCCGCGTCATTCGCCGCCGCGGTCGCACCTATGTGATCAACAAGACCAACCGCCGCTTCAAGGCCCGCCAGGGCTGATGCAGCCGGCCGTGCCGCCCATGGTGCGCGGCGCTGGTCTTTTGAAAAGCCCCCGCCACCACGGGGGCTTTTTGCATGTCTGAAATGCGCAAACCCGCAGCAGTTGTTTTCGATATTGGCAGGGTCATCATCCAGTGGGACCTGCGGCACCTGTTTGCCAAGTTGATCGATGATGCGGAGGAACTGGACTGGTTTCTCGCCAACGTCGTCTCGGAAGCATGGCACCACCAGCAGGACGAAGGACGCCCGCTGTCGGAGATGGTGCCCGAGCGAAAGCGCGAGTTTCCCGACCATGCAGCGCTGATCGATGCCTATGCAACGCGCTTTGCCGATACCATTCCCGGCGCCGTGCCCGGCACGCATGCGCTGATCGAAAGGCTCGACCAGGCCGGGGTGCCGCTGTTCGGCCTGTCCAATTTCGGCGGTGACTTCTGGGCAGACTTCCGCGCCGACTGGCCGGTATTTGACCGCTTTCGCGATATCGTGGTGTCCGGCCACGAGAAGGTCGCCAAGCCCGATCCGCGGATTTACGAGATTGCCGAAGGCCGGTTCGGTCTGCCCGCGCAGCAGCTTCTGTTCGTGGATGACAAGGCGGAGAATATCGCCGCTGCCACGGCGCGTGGCTGGCACGGCCATGTCTTCACCGGCGCCGATGCATTGGAAGATACACTGGCCGAGCATGGCCTCCTGCCCAGAGCATGAAAAACGGGCCCCGGCACGCATGCCGGAGCCCAGGATTTTCACCATTGGATGGAGTGTGGGGCTGGTGAAACAGTCTTAGCCGTTGCAGCGGGCGAGGCGATCTGCCTCCAGCGCTTCGCCATTGATGGCGAAGCTGCTGATTTCGCCCACTTCGCGAGACAGTTCACGGCATACACGCAGCGGGCGCTTGCCGCTTTCCGGCGCGGTGCAGGTGGTGCCGGTGCAGCGCCACACAACACCGCCCGCAATCACGCGGGCATCGCTGGCCGGGGCGGCAAGCTGCGCCTGGAAATAGGTGGCGGGAGCCTGAGCCGCGGCAGGCGCAGCGGCCATGCCGAATCCGGCGGTGGCGACAGAGGCAAAGGCTGCAATCGGTAGCAGGAGGCGGGAGCGGGGCATGACGGGTCCTCATTCAGGTTGCATTGAACAACTGGTTTCGAATCGCTACCTATAATTACAGGTTGCGATATGCAACCCTTATCTTCGAAACTTTTTGGCTTTGCCGCGAATGGCTGTAGGAAAGCCGCAAGGACTGGTATTTCTGATGGGCAAATTACGAGAACCGCTGAAGGATCTGGCAGGCTGTGGCCTGCCCTCCGCGCTGGAAGTGATGGGGGAACGCTGGTCCTTCCTGATCCTGCGCGCGGCCTTCAACGGCCTGGTCCATTTCGAGGAGTTTTCGAGCGAGTTGGGGATCGCCCGCAATATCCTGTCCAACCGCCTGTCGCGCCTTGTCGAACATGGCGTGATGGAGCGCACGCCGTGCGCAGCGGACCGGCGCAAGATCGAATATCGCCTGACGCCCAAGGGTCATGACCTGCTGCCGGCCATGCTGGCGCTGCGCCAGTGGGGCGAGAAATACGGCAGTTCTGGCGTTTCCGACCTTGTGCTGATCGATGCCGAGAAGGGGGAGCCGATTGCCCCCATCGCCATCCGCGCGGCTGACGGGCGCGAGCTTGGCTGGCACGATCTGGCGTGGCAGGCGCGAGGCAGTACTGATCAGGACGACTGCTGCTAGGCGCCTGCGTCAGCCCCACGTCAGCCAAGGTGTTCGAGCAGGATTTTCGCGCCAAGGCCAACCAGCACAACACCGCCCAGTCCTTCCGCCCAATGGCCGATGCGCGATCCGATACGCGCGGCAAACCAGTAAGCCGGAACGCAAAGGGCTGCAGTCACCACGCCGATGACCAGGCAGGACAGCCACACCGGCGTATCGAACAGGTCCAGCGTCAAACCGGCGGCGGCAGCATCGATGCTGGTGGCGATGGCGGCGGCGAGCAGCACCAGCCAGTAGGACCGGGAACCGGTGACCCCGGCTTCATCAACTTCCTCGGCATCGGAGAAAGAGGCCCACAACATCCGCAAGCCAAGGAAGGTCAGCAGGCCGAAGGCAATCCAGTGATCGACCGCCTCGATCCAGCGCATGAACAGCGTTCCCGCTCCCCAGCCGATGAGCGGCATGATCCCCTGTGCCAGGCCGAAGGTAAGCCCGGTGTCGAGCGCTCGGCGCAGGTGATGTTCGCCGCCCGCACCGCGCGCGATGGCCACGGCGAATGCATCCATCGCAAGGGCCAGGGCGAGCAGGAAAATCGCGGTCATGTCGCGCGCCTAGCCTGAACTTTGCCAGACAGGCAATTCAGCTCAGCCACGAATTCCGCGAGCGAACAGCCCGGCTGCAAACAGCCCAAACAGGAAGCCGCCAAGATGGCCCTCCCACGCAATCAGGATGCCCGTGCCGCCGAGGAAGAAGGGAATGGCGAAGATGGCGATCAGGATCAGGTTCGCCTTGATGAAATCCCACACGCGGGCCCACATCATGCCGCTCGCAAACGGGAGCACCCGGCCTTGCGTTCCGAGGCGCGAGATGAAGCCGATCATGCCCGAAATCGCGCCCGATGCCCCTACTGCGGGGATATTGCCGTCAGGGTTGAGCGCTACGTAGAGCGCGGCCCCGGCAAGCCCGGCGAGGAAATAGAAGGCAAGGAACCGCACAGCGCCGCCCAGCCGCCCTCCCATGGCCCAGACCACTGGCCCGCCGAAGGAGAACAGCACCAGCGAGTTCATGCCGATGTGGAAGAGCCCGGCATGGGCAAACATGTGCAGGACAATCGTATCCCAGCGGCCTTCAGCCAGCGCGGCAGCGGAAACGCCCCATTCGCGCATGTCGCCGCCCGTGGTCATCAAGTGCCAGCCCCATGCTGCCCAGCACAGCGCAAGCAGTATCGCGCCCGGAATATGGACATTGGCAGGCAAGGCACGGGGCCGCCCCGTTCGCGGAACGGAAACGGTATGGTCAGGCGCGTGGGGCCTGCCTTCTGTAGCTGAGGGCTTCTGCGACATGGATGCGCCCTACATCGGTACTGCCGCCCAGATCCGCAATGGTCCGTGCCACGCGCAATATGCGGGTATAGCTGCGGGCAGACAGCCGCATCGCTTCTGCCGCCTGCATCAGCAATTGCCGTCCGGCATCATCCGGCGTGGCGTATAGTTCAAGCTTGTCGCCCTCAAGCTCCGCATTCGAGCGGATACC
Source organism: Alphaproteobacteria bacterium (assembly GCA_030431435.1). Classification (GTDB taxonomy): domain Bacteria; phylum Pseudomonadota; class Alphaproteobacteria; order Sphingomonadales; family Sphingomonadaceae; genus Alteraurantiacibacter. Next base: position 4,970 of record JAUIJI010000026.1, read on the forward strand.
GCGCGCAGTCTGCAGCGCGCGCGCTTCCGCTACGCGGGCGGATACTTCGGCGCTGCCCTCTGCTGGCGGGGGTAGTGCAAGGTCTGCTGCCGAAACGGGATCGACTTCGACATGCAGATCGATCCGGTCGAGCATCGGGCCCGATACCTTGGACTGGTAATCGGCGGCACAGCGCGGGGCGCGGCTGCAGGCGAGGGCAGCATCGCCAAGGTGGCCGCAGCGGCACGGGTTCATCGCTGCCACCAGCTGTACCCGCGCCGGATAAGCGACATGCGCATTGGCGCGGGCGACATCGACCTTTCCTGTCTCCAGCGGCTGTCGCAATGAATCCAGCACCGCCCGCTGGAATTCGGGTAGCTCGTCGAGAAACAGCACGCCGAGGTGCGCCAGGCTGACCTCGCCCGGTTTGACGCGCAAGCCGCCGCCTGTCAGCGCTGCCATGCTGGCCGAATGGTGAGGCGCGCGGAACGGGCGGGTGCGGCTGATCTTCCCACCCTCCAGCGTTCCGGCAACCGATGCCACCATGCTCGCCTCCAGCGCCTCTGACGGGGACAGCGGCGGCAATATGCCGGGCAGGCAACTGGCGAGCAGGCTCTTGCCCGCGCCGGGAGGGCCGATCATCAGCAGGTTGTGGCCACCGGCCGCAGCTATCTCCAGCGCGCGCTTGGCGGTTTCCTGCCCCTTGACCTGCTTCAGGTCAGGTCCGTGCGCGTCTTCGGCCACTTCGCCCGGTTCGGGATCAGGCAGGCGGCTGGTGCCTTTCAGGTGGTTGAGCAGGCTAACAAGATCAGGCGCGGCGAGCACGGGGACATCCGAAGCCCAGCGCGCCTCGCTCCCCTGAACGGCGGGACAGATGAGGCCTTTTTCCTCCTCGCTGGCATGGAGCGCGGCGAGCAGCACGCCGGGCGAGGGCACGATGCGGCCATCCAGCGCCAGTTCTCCCACCGCCACGAAATCGGCAAGCTGTTCGGCATCGGTCACGCCCATCGCTGCCAGCAGCGCCAGCGCGATCGGCAGATCGTAATGCGAGCCTTCCTTGGGCAGGTCTGCCGGGGAAAGGTTGATGGTGATCCGCTTGGGCGGCAGGGCAAGGCCCATGCTGGCGAGCGCGCTTTGCACCCGCTCGCGGCTTTCCCCCACGGCCTTGTCGGGAAGGCCGACGATGGCGAAGCGCGGCATGCCCGCCGCCACCTGGCACTGCACTTCGACAGGCCGCGCATCGAGCCCGAGATAAGCTACAGTCTGAACTAACGCGACCACGTCTTCTCCCTCAATCGCCGGGCGGGGCCATCCGGCCCCTTGGCTATCCTCGCTATGCGGGCAGCAAGCTGCCCCCGCTGCGGGCGCGCAGTCGCGCTTGCGGTTCGCCTTTGGCAAACCGTTGATTCACAAGTGATAGCGCCGCTTTTGTTCCTGTCGAGATTCGGCATGGTAAATTCATCGGAAACCGAGTTTGTTGAGAAACAGGCAGGGCCTCGCGCGCGAGGGTGGCGCCCATGCGTATCGCCACCATCCTTGCTTCCACCCTCGCCATGGGAATTGCTGCGCCTTCAGCCGCGCAGACCTATGTCTATGAGGTTGTGACCGAGGAATGGGTGGAAACCTCCGCCAGCCGTTTCGTTTCGCCGCAACTGGCCGAGGCCGAGCAGCAGGCGATCGCCTCCTACGGTCCGTTCCGCGTGCTGGATGATCGCCGTGCCGCGCTGGTCGGCATTACCAACAGCCATACGCCTGCAGAATTCGACCTGATGATGGCCAACCATCCCGGCATCGAAGTGATCGAGTTCATCGAATGCCCCGGCACGCATGATGACCGGGCGAACCTGAGGCTGGGGCGCATGATTCGCGCCCGCGGCATTGCTTCGGTGGTGCCGGAAGGCGGCTCGGTGCGATCCGGCGCGGTCGAGCTGTTCCTTGCAGGCGAAACGCGCGAGATCGCCGAAGGTGCGGAATTCGCGGTTCACGCATGGCTCGACGATCGCGGGATGGGGGCGTGGGACTATGCGCCCGATTCGCCCGAACATCGCAAATATCTCGATTATTACCGCGAAATGGGTATGGAAGCGGAAGAGGCCGCACGCTTCTATGCCATGACCAATTCGGTGCCGTTCGAATCGGCCCTTTGGCTGAGTGGTGAGGAGATGCGCGGCTGGATCGCTACGCCAGCCGCACCTGCGCAATATGCGGATACGGCCGGGGGCGAACCCCGCCTCGCCTATCTTGACTTGGGCCCCGGGTTAAACTAACTGCGCGCCCAACAGGTGGCCGCCCCCGTTGGCGGCCCTATTTATTTCGAATTCGAGGATACGAACCATGAAGCGCACTTTCCAGCCGAGCAACCTCGTGCGTGCCCGCCGTCACGGCTTCTTCGCCCGCAAGGCAACCGTGGGTGGCCGCAAGGTCCTTCGCGCCCGTCGCAAGCGCGGCCGCAAGAACCTCTGCGCATAATCTGTTAGACCCTCAAACGCCGGGCGCGCGCATCCGCGCGCTTGGCTTCCGCGCCAAAAGGCGCGACGGCCGGTCGGCCTTGCGGGCTGCTTTCGCAGCCCGTTTTTGCGTGTGCGGCTGGCGACTGGGTGCGCGAGGCACTATCTATCCCGGCAATGACCATCTCCGTGCTCACGAAGCGGGCGGATTTCCTGCTCGCCAACAAGGGGCTGCGCAACGCGCGGCCCGGCTTCGTGTTGCTCACCCGCCCGAATCAGGGGCAGGGCAAGCGATTCGGCATTACGGTGACGAAGAAGGTCGGCAATGCAGTGGTGCGCAACCGCATGAAGCGGCGTTTTCGCGAGCTTCTGCGAGATGCCTTGCCTGACGAAGGGCTGGCGGATCACGATCACGTACTCATCGGCAGGGACGGCGGGATTACCCGCGATTTTCACCGCATGCGGCTGGAACTGTCCCACGCGCTCAAGGCAGCCAGCGAAGGCAGGGGCGACCGCCCGCGGCCCCGGCGCCGCAAGCCGGATGGAGCGCGCAAATGAAGCATGTGCTCATTCTTATCGCGCGCTTCTGGCAGCTCGGGCCAAGCCGCATTCTGCCCCCCTCCTGCCGGTTCCAGCCGAGTTGCAGCCAGTATGCCATCGATGCCCTTGGCAAACATGGTGCAATCAAGGGTGGATGGCTGGCAATGAAGCGGCTATTGCGCTGCCACCCTTGGGGGGGACACGGATATGATCCCGTTCCGGATACGGTGCGGGATACAGATTGACCGGACGGGAAAGCATCGTGAACAACCAGCGTAACCTCATTCTCGCCGTCGTGCTGAGCCTTGCCCTTGTCGTGGGCTGGGATTTCGTCATGTCGCGCTTCTTTCCCGCCCCGACAGATACGCCGGTGGAAGCTGTCGCCAACGCCGATGGCACACCGATGACCAGTGCCGATGCGCCGCTCGAAGTCGAAATCGAGCTCGACCTTGCCGAAGAACTGGCCAGTGAGCAGCGCGTGACGATCGATGCACCGGAGATCGAGGGATCGATCAACCTCGTAGGCGCGCGCGTCGACGATATCGAATTCAAGAAGCACCGCGAGAGCGTGGAGCAGGATTCCGGCCCCGTTCAGTTCATGGCACCGCTCGGCACGCCGCTGCAGCATTTCGCCCGTTTCGGCTGGGAAGGAAACGGCATCGCCCTGCCCGGCAGCGATACGGTTTGGACAGCGGACGGCGAGACGCTGACGCAGGACAATCCCGTCACGCTCAGCTGGGACAATGGCGAGGGACAGATATTTACCCAGACCTTCGCAATTGACGAGCACTACATGCTCACCGTGGAGCATGGCGTGACCAACACCGCCGATGGCTCTATCGCGCTACGCCCCTATGGCCTGATCAACCGCACCGCGCTTACCGCAGACCCGAGCAATTTCAACGTCCACTCCGGCCCCATCGCCGCCATTGATGACGCAGTCGATTTCGGCTGGGACTATGAGGATATCAATGATGAAGGCCAGCTGACGCAGGGCGGCGGGCGCGTGCTCAACATGCCCGGCACGGTCGGGTGGGTCGGTTTTACCGATATCTACTGGATGTCCGCGCTGATCCCAGCAAACCCTGCCGGTGCAACGGCATCCTTCGTCACTGCGGGCGCGGATCGCTATGCGGCGCGCCTTGCCTATGATGCCAGCACGGTAGCCTCGGGGCAGACGCTCGAACACACCACCCGCCTCTTCGCCGGCGCGAAGGAAAGCGCGGTGATGGACCAGTACGAGCAGGCCGGCATTCCCAAGTTCGGTCTCGCGATCGACTGGGGCTGGTTCCGCTGGATCGCCTGGCCGATGTGGCAGGTGCTGATCTTCCTGTTCGACCTGGTCGGCAATTTCGGCCTCGCCATCATCTGCCTGACGGTGATCATCCGCCTGCTGATGTTCCCCATCGCGCAAAAGCAGTTCGCCTCCATGGCGCAGATGCGGGCCGTGCAGCCCAAGATGAAGGCGCTGCAGGAACGCTACAAGGACGACAAGAGCCAGCTGCAGCAGGAGATGGCGAAGCTCTACAAGGAAGAGAAGATCAATCCGCTGGCCGGCTGCCTGCCGATCTTCCTGCAGATCCCGATCTTCTTCGCGCTCTACAAGGTGCTGCGCCTTGCCATCGAAATGCGGCACGAGCCGTTCTATCTGTGGCTGAAGGATCTCTCCGCGCCTGACCCGCTGCATTTCCTCAACCTGTTCGGCTTGCTCGATTTTACGCCAGTCAGCTTTCTCGCGATCGGTCCGCTGGCCGTGCTGCTGGGCCTCACCATGTGGCTGCAGTTCAAACTGAACCCGGCGGCGATGGACCCGATGCAGCAGCAGATCTTCATGATCATGCCGTGGGTGCTGATGTTCGTGATGGCACCCTTTGCCGCAGGCCTGCTGCTGTACTGGATCACGTCCAACATCCTCACGCTGGCACAGCAGAAGTATCTCTATTCCAAGCATCCGCAGTTGAAGGCGATGGCGGAGAAGGAAGCTGCCGAAAAGGCCCGCGAGGCCGAGGCGGGAAAGGGCTGACGGGACGCGCAGCATGACTCCCGAAGAGGAAGACCTGGCCCAGGAGGCACGCCGCCTGTTTTCGGGCCGGGTGGATTTCCTGCTGTCCGCACCGCAGCTGAAGTTCCTGCCTGATCCGGATTATCCGGAAGTCGCCTTTGCAGGGCGATCCAATGTCGGCAAGAGCTCGCTTATCAATGCGCTGACCGGGCGCAAGGCGATCGCGCGCACTTCGGTGACGCCGGGACGCACGCAGGAACTCAACTTCTTCGAAGTGGGCGATCCCACGCAGTTCCGTTTTGTCGATATGCCCGGCTATGGCTTTGCCAAGGCGCCGGTGAAAGTGGTCGAAAACTGGCGCAAGCTTGTGCGCACCTACCTGCGCGGGAGGGTGCCGCTGAAGCGCACGCTGGTGCTGGTCGACAGCCGGCACGGCCTCAAGGAAACCGACCGGGAAATGATGAAGATGCTGGACGAGGCGGCCGTGGGTTATCGCATCGTCCTGACCAAGGCCGACAAGATCAAGGCCAGCGAGCTGGCTGCCGTTACCGAAAAGGTCGCGGCCGAAGCCCGCAAGCACCCGGCGGCCTATCCGGTGATCCACCAGACATCCTCGGAAAAGGGAATGGGGTTGGACGAATTGCGTGCCGCCCTGCTGCAGGATGTGCGCGGCTGACAATGCGCTCCAGCGCCAATGGCAAGGCTGGACCACATCCGGTACAGGCACAAAAAAAGGGCACCTGAAGGTGCCCTTTTTCGTTAATTCGTTGTGTTGGATTAACCGGCGCGACCGCCGATAAGCCAATCCCAGATGCTTCTACCCATCTTGTTTCTCCTTGCTTGGACAAGGTTAATATGGGTTAACCACCTTTGTTTGTAAAGCCTAAACCACGTTTTTTGCCATCCCGATTGCGGTTTTTGGCTTGAATTTCAATATTTCCTCGAAGGAAACAGGGCGCGAGATCCCGAATCCCTGTGCGACGAGGCATTCCGATTCCCGCAGGATCTGCAAAGTGGCGTCATCTTCCACGCCTTCGGCGACAACGATGATTCGCAAGTCCTTGCCCAGTTGCAGGACATTGCGGACGATTCCCGCGGACTTGGGGTCGTCCTTGATCTCGGCGATGAATGTGCGATCGATCTTCAGTTCGCTGAAGGGCAGACGCTGAAGCGCTTCGAGGCTGGCCGCGCCAACGCCGAAATCGTCCATCGATATCTTCGGTCCAAGCGCCGCCAGGTCTGCCAGTATCTGGCTCGCCCGTTCGAAGTTGGAAATGCGATAGGTCTCGGTGATCTCCAGCGTCAGGCGGCGCGGATCGAAGTGAGTTTCGGCAAGCACTTCGCGCACCATCGTAATGATGTCGCGTTCATGCACCAGCGTGGCCGAGATATTCACAGCGATCGGCAAGTTCAGGCCGCGATCCTCGAACGCGATCCCGGCCTTGCAGGCCTCTGTCAGCACATGGCGGGTCAGATGGCTCATGCGGCCGGCATTCTCGCACTGGCGGATGAAATGGTCAGGCGGGATCAATCCCTTCACCGGGTCGCGCCAGCGAACCAGCGCTTCCACCCCGACCAGTTCGCCCGACTGCACCAGAATCTTGGGCTGGTAGATCAGGTAGATTTCGCCGTTGGCAAGCGCAGCATCGATGCGCGCCTGCAGCGAGATGTTCCAGATGAGGTCCTCGTCATTCGCCATTTCGGCGATCTCGATCGGCTCATAGGTCTCGGTCGTGCGTTCAGCGGCTTCTACCGCAGCCGCAAGACGCTTGGTCACGCTGGGGCTGGGCGTGATGTCCACGCCAAAGGTGATGCCCACATCGACCTGGTTGTCGCCGACCAGCAGCGGAGAAGAGAACAGTGCGCGCAGCCCCTCCAGATGTTCGCGGATAAGCGCCGGCTCCTTTTCGGGAAAGGTCCAGGCGATGAGGTGGCCCGGCCCGACATAGATCCTGACATCCTGCCGCGCTGCCTTGAGCCGTCCGATGATGCGCAGCAGATACTCGCTGTGAAGCTCCGCCGGCAGGGTCTTGCGCACTTCCTCGAAGCGATGGATCTTTGCGACGATGATCGCGGGCACCGTTTCGGACGCGACCTTGTCGGCTTCAAGCGCGGCAAAGGCCGGAAGACCTGTGTCGGGATCGACCAGGCGAAGGCTGTTCTTCAGGTTCGCCCTGGCGCGCAGGATGCCGTATGTAACCAGCAACACGCACGCATCGGCTACCATGATCTTCATGCCCAGTTGCGCAGTGACATAGATCGCCGTCGCCAGGGCAAGTGGTATCACCCCGTAGAGTGTGTGCCGTAGTCTGGAACCGGCAATCTGCCCTATCAGGCACAGCGTGAGCAGTGTGGCGATCAACACCACAAAGCCGTTGATCATTTGGGTGTGCCCGGCCAGCAGCGTTTCCGCTGCGAAGATGGCAACCATCGAGGACGGGACATCGGTGTGACCGGGGATGTTGGGCGAATCCGCGACCGAACGGTTCGAATTGCCGATCACCACCACCTTGCCACTGACATCGACCTCCGGAACCTGACGCGTTCCCATCGGCCCGGGAGATGCCAGCGTGTCGCGGAACTGGTATGTCGGGACAGTCGACAGATCGAGGGCATAGTTGATCGGGAATTGCGCGCCCGAAAGGTTGTGCGTGGGATTGGGCAGCAAATCAAAGGCATAGCTGCCTGAAATCAGGTAATCGGCCGAAGGGTCGATCCCCGCAATTGCCGTGGGTAGGTTGGCTATCTCCTCGTCGCGGTAGGAGATCGAGAACGGCATGGCCCAGGTGTAGCCCAGATAATTCCGCCAGCGCAGGCTGCCAACGCCCGCTACCCCGTTGGATACTGCTGGCACGCTGTTCGATGGCTCGACCTCGCCATTGAGGTTTGTTTCCATCTTGCGCACGAGGAAGGCATCCCCGTTGAATGCGCGCAGCGCGGCATTGAGCTCGCTATCCGCCTCGGCATCGGACGGCCGATCGAACACCATGTCGACATAAACGCGTTCGGCCCCGCTGGCTTGCAGCAGGTCGAGAGTCTCGGCCAGTTGTTTGCGCCGCTGGGGAAAGGCTGGATCGGTGAGATCGTCCCGTGCCCCGACATAGACGATTTCGCCCGAAGCCTTGAAACTGGCCATTCGCGACTGGGTCAACCAGGTCAGCTGGTCGACGAATTCGAAGACGCTGAGGAACGCGATGACGAGCGCGATCAGGCCTGCCAAAGCGGCCTGCCGGATACGCTGCGAAGCGCTCTTGCGTTCCCTGTTCGTCGCCATGAAGCCGACCTTGTTTACCCTTTTCTGCGGCCTTTTGCGGCCCAGCTACGCTTTTTCTAGCCTCAAGATGGTAAACAAACCCCTGACAGCGCCGACTTCGTGAAAAACCATTTAACCCTGTTCTGGAACATGGCAGCGGGCCGTTCAGCCTCGACACCCCCTGCCTGAACGGGTAGGGGCCCGAATGAGGGAAGCAGGGACCTTCGCATGAAGCTGATTATCGGGAACAAGAACTATTCCAGCTGGTCGCTGCGCGGCTGGCTGGCGATGAAGCAGTCGGGCCTTTCCTTCGAGGAATTGACCGTCCCCCTATATGGCGAGGACTGGGAAGCGCAGCGACGCAAGGCCGGCGATTTCCAGCCATCGGCAGGCAAGGTCCCGGTGCTTTGGGATGACGAAGTGGTGGTGTGGGACAGCCTCGCCATCATGGAATACCTGGCAGACAAGGTGGGCCGCGAACGCTTCTGGCCCAAGGATGACGAGGCGCGCGCCATGGCCCGGTCAATGGTCGCTGAAATGCACAGTTCCTACCTCGCCTTGCGCCGCGAATGCCCGATGAACATCCGCGCCAGCACGCAGGTGGAATTGTCGGATGAATGCCGCCATGACATTGTGCGCATCCTGGGCCTGTGGGCGGAAGCGCGCGCGCGTTTTGGCAAGGGCGGTCCGTTCCTGTTCGGGACCTTCAGCGCGGCGGACGTTTTTTGTGCCCCCGTGGTCAGCCGTTTCCTGACCTATCGCATCGGCGTGCCGGGTTTCGCGCAGGCCTATATGGAAGCGGTCTGGGAACATGCCTGGATGCAGGAATGGATCGAGGCGGCCAACGCCGAGGAATGGACCATTTCCGCCTATGAACCGGGCACTGCCAAGTGAGCAGCGCGCTTGACCTCGCCACGCGGCTGATCGCCTGCGAAAGCGTGACACCGGCACGCGGGGACGTGTTCGATTGCCTTGAAGCGATGCTCGGACCGCTCGGTTTCGAAATCACGCGCTTCACGCGCGGCGAGGGAGAGCCGGGCAGTGACGAGGAGGCGGTCGAGAACCTGTTTGCCATCCGGCGCGGGCCGGAAGGCGCAAACCATTTCGCCTTTGCCGGTCACGTGGATGTGGTGCCGCCCGGACTGGGCTGGGCATCGGAAGCCTTCGCGCCTGAAGTTCGCGGCGAACTGCTCTATGGTCGCGGCGCTGTGGACATGAAGGGGGCGGTCGCCTGCTTCATCGCCGCGCTTGCCGACATTCCGGCAGAGGCTGGCACGGTGAGCCTGATCATCACTGGTGACGAAGAAGGCCCCGCGCTTCACGGCACGCGCGCGCTGATCGACCTGATGAAGGAGCGCGGCGAGAAGCCGGACCTGATCCTCGTAGGTGAACCAACCAGCGTGAACCGACTGGGCGATATGATGAAGATCGGCCGCCGCGGTTCGGTCAACATCTGGCTGGAAGTGGAGGGCGTGCAGGGCCACGTCGCCTATCCTCATCTTGCAGACAATCCCATGCCCAAGCTGGTCGCCATGCTGGCCGAACTCGATGCGCTGGTGCTCGATGACGGGACTGACTGGTTCCAGCCATCCAATCTCGAGATTACCGAGATCGACGTGCCCAACCGCGCGCACAACGTGATCCCCGGCAAGGCCAAGGCGCGTATCTCGATCCGCTTCAACGATTTGCACACCGGCGCAGAACTTTCCGAACGGGTCAGCGCGATTGCGGAAAAGCACGGCGGACGGGCCCTGCCGATCATCTCGGGCGAGCCGTTCCTCACCCCGCCGGGCGAATTTTCGCAGATGATCGCCGAGGCGGTGGAGGCCGAAACGGGCGTTGTGCCCGAGGCGAGCACCAGCGGCGGCACGTCGGACGCGCGCTTCCTGAAGGCGGTGGCGCCGGTGATCGAGTTCGGACTGGTCAACGCCACCATGCACAAGACGGATGAGGCGGTGGCGGTGCAGGACCTCGACACCTTAACCCGCATCTATGCCCGCATAACCCGCGCCGCATTAGGCGCTTGACCAAAGCCCTGCGCGTTGCGAGCCTGCCCTTCTGACAAGGGGATCATTTCCGCATGTTGAAATTCTGGTTCGCCATTCCGCTGTGGCAACGCGTGGTCGCTGCGCTGGCGCTGGGCATCATCACCGGTCTTGCATGGGGGCCTGATGCCGAGAGCATCAAGTGGATCGGCGATTTCTTCATCGCCTCGATCAAGATGCTGGTGGTGCCGCTGATCTTCTTCAGCCTGGTGTCCGGCGTTGCCTCCATCGGGGACCTGAGGAAACTGGGCAAGGTTGGCGGCAGGGCGATCATCCTGTTCCTGATAACAGGGCAGATTGCCGTGTGGCTCGGGCTGGGGCTGGGCACCTTCTTCCAGCCGGGGGCCTCGCTCGATACCTCCGCGATCCAGACAGGCGATGTGCCGCAAAGCAATTTCACCGGCTGGACAGACATGATCGTGGCGACCGTTCCGGCAAGCCCGGTGCAGGTGATGGCCGATGGCGCGGTTCTGCCGCTGATCGTGTTCTCGCTGCTGATCGGCATCGGCATATTGATGGCCAAGTCCGAAGGCGATCCGGTCGCGAAGGTCTTCGACAGCGGTTCCATCGTGATGCAGAAGGTCACCGCCATCGTGATGGAACTCACCCCCTTCGGCGTCTTCGCGCTTATCGCATGGGTGGCCGGAACCCTTGGTGTCGATGCGCTGCTGGCGCTGGGCCAGATGGTGGTGCTCAATTATGTCGGCTGCTTCCTGCTCATCGGGATCGTCTATGTCGGCCTGCTCAAGCTGGTGGCGAGAGTGCCTGTGGTGGCGTTCTTCCGCGGCATCATTGACGCGATTGCAGTTTCCTATTCCACCGCCAGTTCCAGCGCGACGCTGCCGGTGACGCTGCGCTGCCTTGAACGCAACGTGGGCGTGGGCCGTTCGGTCTCCAGTTTCACCGCCTCGCTCGGCGCGACGATCAACATGGACGGCACGGCGATGTACCTCGGCCTTGCCACGCTGTTCGGCGCGCAGATCTTCGGGATCGATCTCGTGTTTGGCGACTACATCCTGATCGCTGTCACCGCGACGCTCGGCTCCATCGGCGCGGCAGGCATTCCCGGAACCGGCCTCATCATGATGACGCTGGTGATGGGCAGCGTGGGCGTGCCGCTTGAGACGATCGCCTTTGTCGCTGGCGCAGACCGGATCATGGACATGATGCGCACAACGACCAATGTGGTGTCGGATTCGACCATCGCCACGACCGTTGCGGCGATGACGGGCGATCTTGATCGGGCCGAGCTGGTCAGCGCGGACGACGTTTAGCGCCAGATCCGGCGTCACTCTTGCAGTGTGAACTGCGTATACTCGGCTTGGAAATGGATTTGGGGCGGGGCGAATTGCGAGCCAGACTCGATGGTGCGCAGGACACCTCCTCCCTCGACCGGAGATTTCCGGGTTTCGTCCCTGCTGGTCTTAATTGCGAGCGAAGCCCGCGCGGTCAGGCAATCCAGCATTGCCACTTCGGCAGGCGTATCGATTGTGATTTCGTAGATGGCAGCGTCGAAAGCCGGGACATTGGTCCATTCGATTTCCCCAAAGCCATGCTTGGTGGAGCAATGGTCAAACGCCTGCTCGAAGATGGCTTTCTTGATAACACCCCACGGGGGAACAAAGAGCAGCCAGACCACAAAGCCTGCCAAAACCGAACCCAGGATTATTCTCGGCGTTCGGGAAGGTCGATATTCCATGCTCACCGTCCCTTCGGTTTTTCCAGCACCTTCTTCCTGAAGCTGCACAGATCGACCACCGGGCAGCGCCAGCATTCGGGCGTGCGGGCCTTGCAGACGTATCGCCCGTGCAGGATCAGCCAGTGATGCGCGCCCAGCCGAAAGGGGGCGGGCACGCGCTTTTCCAGCTTGGCTTCGACATCGTCCGGCGTCTTGCCCTTGGCGAGGCCGGTGCGGTTGCCCACGCGGAAGATATGCGTGTCGACCGCGAAGGTCTCCTGCCCGAACCAGCAATTGAGCACGACATTGGCGGTTTTCCGGCCCACGCCGGGCAGGCGGACAAGGTCCTCGCGCGTATCCGGCACCTCGCCGCCATATTCATCGACCAGCAGCTGGCTGAGGAGAATCACGTTCTTCGCCTTGGAATTGAACAAGCCGATGGTCTTGATGTGCTCTTTCAGCCCGTCCTCGCCCAGATCGAGCATCTGTTGCGGCGTTTTCACCTTCTCGAACAGGCTGCGCGTGGCCTTGTTCACGCCCACGTCCGTCGCCTGCGCGGACAGCGCCACGGCGACGACGAGCTGGTAGGCATTGCCAAATTCCAGCTCGGTCTGCGGATCGGGATTGTCCTCTGCAAGGCGGCGGAAGAATTCGAAGATCTGATCCTTGGTCATCGCCTCAACCCGTAATACCTGCACCCGTCACGGCAACAGCGAAACCTGCCACTGCGCCCATTGGGGGGCCCCACCTGCCGCGCTGGTGCGCTTCGGGCGCGATATCCTCGAACACCAGATAGACGATCCCGCCTGCGAAGAACGTCATCAGCGTGCCCAGCGCAAGGCTGTCGAGCGAAAAGGCAGCGAAGCCGATCGCGGCGGCGAGCGGGCCGATGAGGATCGAGGTGGCCATCAGCAGCAGGATGTGCCGCTTGAGGAAGCCGCCGTGGCTCCTGCGCACCTCGCGATAGGCGTTGAAGCCCTCGGGCAGGTTCTGCGCGGCCATCAGGATCGCGAGGAAAAGCGCCATCGAATATTGCTCGGTGATGACTGCGCCCACCACCATCGCCTCGGGCAGGAAATCGAGGTTCAGCGCCACCAGCTGGCTGGCGGGAGTGCCCGAGCGTTGCAGCCATTTGTCGACGGCCAGCGCCACAAGCCCGCCGCCCAGGAAGCTGGCGGTTGCCAGCCAGACCGGCTGGCTCTCCAGCCCGTGCGGAACCAGCGTCATGCCGACAGCGCCGATCAGCGCTCCGCCACCGAACGCGGTGATGCCGTGCCTCCACGCGGAGCTGAGCACGCTGCCGCGATGTTCGTCGAGATAGCCGAGACAGGCCCCCAGAAACGCACTGGCACCCGCAATCGCAGCAAGGACAATGGCCCAGATGAAGGCGGAAGACACGGCGGAGCTAGCCTGTCACAACCCCAGCACATCCGTCATCGCATAGCGGCCCGGTTCACGTCCGATCAGCCATGTCGCGCCTTTCACCGCACCATTGGCGAAGATCATGCGGTTTTCTGCAAGGTGGGTGAGGGTGATCCGCTCCTGTTCGCCCGCGAAATAGACCGAGTGTTCGCCCGCCACCGTGCCGCCGCGCAGAGCCGCGAAGCCGATCGCGCCCTCCTGCCTCTTGCCGGTGTGGCCGTGGCGGCCGCTTTCCATGTTATTGACCAGCGAGACGTTGCGGCCCTTCGCTGCAGCTTGCCCCAGGAGCAGCGCGGTGCCTGATGGCGCATCCACCTTCATGCGGTGGTGCATCTCGACAATCTCGATATCCCAGTCCGGCCCCAGCTTCGATGCCGCCTCTTCCACCAGATGCGCGAGCAGGGTGACGCCGAGCGAGGTATTGCCCGTCTGCAGCACCGGCACCGCGCGCGCGGCGTTGTCGATGGCTTCGAAATGCGTCTCGTCCAGCCCGGTTGTTCCGATCAGGATCGGGATGCCTGCACCGATGGCAGCGCGCAGGTTTCCGGCCAGCGCCACGGGGGCGGAGAAATCGACCAGCGCATCGCTCGCGTCTGCCAGCTTTTCGACATCGCCGCCCTTGTCTACGCCGCCAGCGCAATCGTGGCCTGCGCCTGCGATGGCCTGCTCCAGCGCTTGCCCCATGCGCCCCGCGCTGCCGATAATTCCGATCCGTGCCAACGTAACCTCCGTTCGGGCTGAGCTTGTCGAAGCCCTGTCTTTTATCCCTCTCCGGTCTAGAAGTAAGGACGGCCCTTCGACAAGCTCAGGGCGAACGGAATTGGAAATCGTGCCCATGAAAAACATCGTGATCCTTACCGGCGCGGGGATAAGCGCCGAAAGTGGCCTCAGGACCTTCCGCGCCGAAGACGGGCTGTGGGAAGACCACCCGGTAGAGGAAGTCGCCACGCCTGAAGGTTTCGCGCGCGATCCGGGCCTTGTGCAACGCTTCTATGATGAGCGGCGCAGCGGCGTAATGGCAGCGCAGCCCAATCCCGCGCATGAGGCGCTGGGGCGGCTAGACCGCGAATTTGCAGGCGAGCTGCTGATCGTCACCCAGAATATCGACGATTTGCACGAACGCGGCGGGGCAAACCGTGTGCTGCATATGCATGGCGAGGCGCTGAGCGTGTGGTGCACGGCCTGCGATACGCGTCACCGCTGGGAAGGCACCTTGCTCGATGGCCCGCCATGCCCTTCCTGCGGGCAAGTGAGCATGCGGCCTGACATCGTGTGGTTCGGCGAAATGCCATACCGGATGAACGAGATATTCCACGCGTTGTCGCGCGCGGACCTGTTCGTTTCCATCGGCACTTCAGGCGCGGTCTATCCCGCAGCAGGCTTCGTTCAGCATGCGCGAGAAAACGGCGCACATTGCCTCGAACTCAACCTGGAGGAGAGCCTCGGCAGCCGTATGTTCCACGAAACGCGGCTGGGCAAGGCGAGTGAACTGGTGCCAGCTTGGGTTGGGGAGGTGTTGGGGTAGTCGGGCCGGTTGAGTGTCCGCTGGTCGGTGGAAAGCGGACATTGGCATCTTCGGCTCGAGCGGATAATATCGGGAAATGGCGCGCACTCAACAGACCTTCGAAAACGACAAGGACGGCCCAATCTATGTGTCTGTTGAGCCATGGCCGGAGTGCTTCGAATTAGAGACGCAAGACAAGCTGACACTCATCTGGAACGCGCCAGACACTGGTGATGCCGTGCAGGTAAACGTCATCAACGATCGTGAACTGGTTGTCTGGCCAAACGGTGACCTCGACGATCTCGTCATCCTCTTTAATGGCAGCTCATCCAAAGGGCGGAGTTGGACGTTCAAGCATCGGTGACGGCCGAAGGCTAACATCCGCGATCAGGTCGCTAGCCGATATGCCCACAAGCCCCACACCCCGGATCCTTGGCGATGGTCAGCGTGCGCATGCCGGGTTTCAGCCCGTCCATCAGGTGCAGCTTGCCCCATTGCGGATCGCCCATTCCGCCGGTTGCAGCGATGAGGATGCGGATGGCCTGCAATGCGGCGAAGCTGGCGGTCCAGCCGCTCATCGCGCCCAGCATCCCGTCTTCGGCGCAGGTGTCGCAATCATCGGTATCGAAGGCGTCGCCGACATAGCAGCGATAGCAGGGCGAAGAGACGAGGTGCCCCGCGAAGGCGCCGACCTGCCCCTGAAAACGGCCCACGGCGGCAGACAGGAGCGGCACGCGTTCAGCCACGCAGGCATCCGACACGGCAAGGCGGGTGGCGAAATTGTCTGTGCCGTCGAGCACCAGGTCCACGCCTTCCACGATGCGCGCGGCGGTCTCGGGCGTGATCCGCGTGTCTGAAATGGTCACGTCGAGGGCGTTGTCGAAATTGCTCACCCAGCGGCGCGCGGCGACCGCCTTGCCGTGGCCGATGTCGCGGGTGGTGTAGATCGTCTGGCGTTGGAGATTGGTCAGGTCGACATCGTCATCGTCGACCAGCGTCAGCCTGCCGATGCCAGCCGCCGCGAGATATTGCAGCGCCGGTGCGCCGATCCCGCCAAGGCCCACCAGCAGCACATGCGAGCCTGCCAGCGCTGCCTGCCCCGCGCCGCCCACTTCGGGCAGCACGATGTGGCGCGCAAAGCGTTCGAGCCGCTGCACGTCCATGGGCGCAGGGCTGTGGGCGGAAGTCTCATCCATCTGTGCATCCCTAGACGGATTGCGGCCTGCGTAAAGCGGGGGACGCGCTTTCCTACAAGGTGTGGACAGGCCGATGCCCGCAGCATGGCTTCGCAAGATGTGGAAAAGGGCGGATTTGTGCGGTTGCGGCGCTGCCCGCATCAGGCCGGATTTTCGCCCTCAGGACAGTGTTCCATGTGTTCCACAAGCAAGTTGGATGACCCTGTGCGCATCCTTGTGGAAAGATTGCGGACAAGCCTGTGCACCGCGCCGGGAAAACCCCGGACGGGCATCTGTGGACAGGTTGGCGGAGAAGCCGTTGATGTGCAGGGGATGCCCACCCCGCTGCGACTAGCCAGCAAGCTGGCAAGTCTCGCTCCCCTCCCGCTTGCGGGAGGGGTTGGGGGTGGGCTTAACTCCTCAGTTTTCCAGCTGGCGCAGCAGGCTGCGGACGTCGCCGTCCATATCGGCATCGCGCTTCCTGAGGTCTTCGATCAGGCGCACCGCGTGGATCACGGTGGAATGATCACGGCCACCGAACTTGCGGCCGATCTCCGGATAGCTGCGCGGGGTGAGCACCTTGGCAAGATACATCGCCACCTGCCGCGGGCGGACCACGGCGCGGGCGCGGCGCTTGCTGCTCATCTCGCTGCGGTCGATGCGGTAGAACTGGCAGACGGTGCGCTGGATCTCGTCAATCGTGATCCGGCGACGGTTGGCCGAGAGGATATCGGTCAGCTGTTCTTCTGCCAGCTGCAGCGACACTTCCTGTCCCGTGAGCTGGGCATAGGCGACCAGCTTGTTGAGACCGCCGACCAGCTCGCGCACATTGCGGTTGATGGTGCGGGCGAGGAAATCGATCACATCGTCCGGCACGTCGAGCGGGGCGAACTTGGTCAGACGCGATTCGAGAATCGAGCGGCGCAGCTCGATATCGGCGGGCTGGATATCCGCGACCAGACCCATCGACAGGCGCGAAAGCAGGCGCGGTTCGACACCGTCCAGCGCTTGCGGCGCGCGGTCTGCGGCAAAGACCAGCCGCTTGCCTTCGGCCAACAGTGCATCGATCGTGTAGAGCAGCTCTTCCTGCGCCGACGCCTTGCCGATGATGAACTGGATATCGTCCACCAGCAGCAGGTCGAAACCGCGAAGGCGCGCCTTGAATTCGATCATCTGGTTCGATTTCAGCGCCTGGACGAACTCGACCATGAAGCGCTCGGCGCTGCAATAGAAGATGCGCGCGCGCGGATGCGCCTGCAGGTAGGAATGGCCGATCGCGTGCAGCAGGTGCGTCTTGCCCTGTCCGGTTGCGGCCTTGAGGTAGAGCGGGCTGAACTGCGGCTTTTCCGCCTTGGCCATGCGCTCTGCCGCGTTCTTGGCGAGCACATTGGTGGTGCCGGTGACGAAGGCAGCAAAGGTCAGCGACGGGTCGAGGCCAACGGAGGAGGTGAAGCCATCATCGCCGATCGATTCCATCGCCAGCGTTGCATCATTGGCCGCGCGGTGGCCGAAGCCGTCGTCACCGCGCAGGTCGAGGTCAGCCAGTTTGCGGCGGCCGGGATGGACCTTGATCGAGACGTGGCGCACTTCGCCGCGAGCGATCTTCCACGCCAGCGACAACCGGTCATGGAAACGGTCATTCACCCAGTTGGCGGAAAACTCGGTTGGCAGGAACAGTTCCAGCGTGCCGGTTTCCTTGTCGAACCCGCCGACCTGGATCGGCCGGATCCACTGGGTGAAGAGCTGGTGGCCCAGATCCTTGCGAAGCCCCTGGCTGATGTCAGACCAATCCGCTGCCAGATCGAGGGCTTCCTGTTCTTCCATTTTCTCTCTTGCCTCATCGCGCTTGGCCGGATCCTGTTTCCCGGCATGCGGTCCCACTCGTATCATCCCCGTCTCGTCCTTCATCCCGAATGGCCTGCCCAGCTGTTTCCCCACACCCTTGCACCGGGCACACAATTCCCCTGCCCGAAGATCGCGCATGCGACACTCCGGGTAACCCCGTGCAATGGTCATTTAATTGAGCGGCGCGGCGGACTCAGCCGCAACCGCTGATCCTGTTTATGAAGGCTCAGGCGAGAGCCGCAAGACCAAGAGTCATGAATCCGAAAAAATAAACAGGGTTGACTCGCGCTATGTGGCGGAGTTGCGTTTAAGTGACTGAAATTGCTGCATTCATATATTACACTAATGCGAATCGCAGGATTTCCGTCACTTGCTGCACCGCAATGCATTCATGTGCTGCAGATGCGAAAAGGGCCGGTGGCAAATGCCCCGGCCCCGTTCCGATTTCGTTCTGCCCGGAAGCAATCCGGTACGCGAATCAGAGAGCAGCGACTCGCTTGCTCAGTCGGCTCATCTTGCGAGCCGCGGTGTTCTTGTGGAGGACGCCCTTGGCAACGCCCTTGGCCAGCTCGGGCTGGGCAACCTTCAGCGCAGCTTCGGCGGCAGCCTTGTCACCAGCGGAACAGGCCACTTCGACCTTCTTCACCTGGGTGCGGATGCGGCTCATGCGCGCGCCATTGATCTCGGCGCGCTTGTTGTTGCGACGGATGCGCTTCTTGGCTTGCAGCGTATTGGCCATGTTCGTCCTTGTCTCGGCACCGCGGTCAGTTGCGGCTGCCCTGTCCTTGTCTAAATATCGAAAAACGGCGTCGGAGCGCCGGAAAGCGCGCCACATAGGCGGGCACTGCCGAATCGTCAACCGATTGTTGTGCCCGTGATGCTGGCAACTCTACCCCTGGCAGGAAGGGCAGTACCAGGTGCTGCGTCCGCCCTGCACGATGCGGCGGATCGCACCATCATCGCAGCGATGGCAATCCTCGCCCTCGCGACCATACACATCGAAGCGCGTGGCGAAATAGCCAAGCTCCCCATCCGGGCGGGCATAGTCGCGCAAGCTCGATCCGCCATCCTCGATCGATTGCGCCAGCACCTCACGAATGGCGGGAACCAGCCGTGCGAGGGCCGGGCGGTAGACCAGTCCGCCGGCCTTGCGCGGATGGATCCCGGCGCGAAACAGCGCCTCGCACACATAGATATTGCCAAGTCCTGCCACGATCCGCTGGTCAAGCAGCAGTAGCTTGATCGCCTGCTTGCGGCCTTTCAGGGCTGCGCGCAGGTGTTCCACTGTCAGGGCTTCGCCAAGCGGTTCCGGCCCCATCACGGCAAAGGCGGGCCAGGTATCGAGCAAGGTGGTATCGACAAGGTCGACATAGCCGAAGCGGCGCGGGTCATTCAGCGCGAAGCGGTTCGCGGATGTCTCGAGCACGAGATGGTCGTGCTTCTCGTCCGCCTCCGGATCGATCCGCCAGCGTCCGCTCATGCCCAGGTGGAAGACAAGTGTCGTGTCCCGGTCCGTGTGGATCAGGCCATATTTCGCGCGCCTGCCCAGCGACGTGACAGTTGCCCCGGTGAGCGATTGCACCAGACCTTCGGGAAAGGGAAAGCGCATGTCGGGCCGGTTCTGGCGGACAGCGGTTATGCGCTGGCCATCAAGGAAACGCGCCAATCCGCGCACGGTGGTTTCGACTTCGGGAAGCTCCGGCATGGCAGGGCTGGTAAGGCGCGCAATCGCGCTTGTCTATGGCATGGCCCGGCCCTAGCGTTCCGCCCGAAACAGGAGACGAGGATCACATGTCCATCACCGCTTACAATGCCAGCGTGCCCGTGTTCATCACCGTACTGACCAACATGAAAGCCTGGCTCGACAAGGCCGCAGCCCAGAAGGACGAGGCCGAACTGATCGAAGCCCGGCTGGCGCCGGATATGTATCCGCTGGCCAAGCAGGTGCAGCTGGTTTCCGACAGCGCCAAGGGCTGCGGTGCCCGCCTTGCCGGTGTCGAGGCACCGTCCATGCCCGATACCGAAGCCAGCTTCGCCGAACTGAAGGATCGGTGCGACAAAACCATCTCCTTCCTCGAAAGCCTTGATCCGGAAGCTGTCGAAGCAGGACTGTCGAAACAGATCGAACTGAAGTTCCCCAACGGTGGCGGCATGCGCTTTGACGGGCTGACCTATCTCAACGGTTTCGTGCTGCCCAATGTCTATTTCCACGCCAGCATGCTCTACGCGATCCTGCGGGCAGCAGGCGTCGATATCGGCAAGCTCGATTTCCTTGCCCACCTTGGCCCTCACGTCTTCGCGCCGCCTGAATCTGCGGAGTGACTCTTTCACTGGAACGGCTCGCCGTCAGCGGCTAAGCCCCGCGCCATGAATGAAGAAGTCTCCTTCGGTTACGAAGACGTCGCCCCGGAAGAGAAGACCCGCCGCGTGGGCGCGGTCTTTTCCAGTGTTGCCGCCAAATATGACATCATGAACGATGCCATGTCGGGCGGTATGCACCGCTTGTGGAAGGACCGCTTTGTCAAGCGGGTGAAACCGCAGCCGGGCGAAGCGATCCTCGACATGGCAGGCGGCACTGGCGACATCGCCTTCCGCATGGCGGACAAGGGCGCCGAAGTCGTCGTTGCCGATATCAACCAGGACATGCTCGACGTGGGGATCGAGCGCGCGATGGATCGCGGCATCACCGGCCTCACCTGGTCGTGCCAAAATGCCGAGCAACTCGATTACATGGACAGGCAGTTCGATGCCTACACCATCGTGTTCGGCATCCGGAACGTAACCCATATCGACAAGGCGCTGGCCGAAGCACACCGCGTGCTGAAATATGGCGGGCGCTTCTATTGCATGGAATTCAGCACGACGGACTGGCCGGGCTTCAAGGACATCTATGATGCCTATTCGCACAAGCTCATGCCCAGGATCGGCAAGCTGATTGCCGATGACGAGGACAGCTACCGCTATCTGGCCGAAAGCATCCGCCGTTTCCCGAAGCCTGCCGAGTTCGAAGCGAAGATCAAGGCTGCCGGTTTCCAGAACACGCGCGTTGAAACGATCCTTGGCGGCGCGGTGAACATCCATTCGGGATGGAAGGTGTAAGCTTCGTTGACCCGTCCATCGACGCATATCTGGCGGCTGCTGAAATGGGGCCGCACACTGGCGCGCCATGGTGCGTTGCGCGGGATCGAAGGCGATCCCAACACGCCCGCGCCTGTTCGCAGGCTGGCACGGATCGCCCGTTTCGGAACCTTGCAGCCGAGGGTGCCGGACTATGCCAGCGCTTTCCAGGAAATCGGTCCCGCCGCGATCAAGCTGGGCCAGACGCTGGCGACGCGGCCTGACCTTGTGGGCGAGGAAGCCGCGCATAATCTCCTCAGCCTGCAGGACAGCCTGCCGCCGGTTCCCTATTCCCAGATCGAAGCGCAGATCGAGGCGACCTTCGGCGTGCCGGTATCCGCGCTCTATTCGCATATCGACCCGGAGCCGGTGGGCGCCGCGTCCATCGCGCAGGTCCACAAGGGGGTGACCGTCGACGGGCGCACCGTGGCGATCAAGGTGCTGCGTCCCGGCATTCGCGAACGCTTTGCGCGCGATATCGACACCTATGAATGGGCAGCGGCGCATCTGGAAGAGATGGGCGGTGAGGCGCAGCGCCTGCGCCCGGCTCTGACCATTGCCAATTTCAAGCGCTGGACCAATCGCGAGCTGGACCTGCGGCGAGAGGCGGCATCAGCGTCAGAACTGGCCGAAGCCATGCGCGGCATCCATGATTACCACATCCCCGATATCGACTGGGATCGCACCAATGGCCGGGTGATGACCATCGAGTGGATCGACGGGGTGAAGATCAGCAATGTCGAGGCGCTGAAGGCGGCCGGGCATGACTTGCCTGACCTCGCCAAGCGGCTGGTGCTCGCCTTCCTGACGCAGGCGATCAGCGCCGGCTATTTCCATGCCGACATGCACCAGGGCAACCTCTTCGTGCGGCCCGATGGATCGATTGTCGCCATCGATTTCGGCATCATGGGCCGGATCGACAGGCGCGCGCGACAATGGCTGGCGGAAATCCTCTATGGCCTGACCACGGGCAACTACAAACGCGTGGCCGAAATTCACTTCGAAGCCCAATATGTGCCGAGCTATCACTCGGTGGGCGAATTCGCGACGGCACTGCGCGCGGTGGGCGAGCCGATGCGCGGCAAGCCGGTGAGCGAGCTTTCGGTGGGCCAGATGCTCGACGGCCTCTTTGCCATCACCCGCGATTTCGACATGCAGACCCAGCCGCACCTGTTGCTGTTGCAGAAGACAATGGTGATGGTGGAAGGGATCGCCACCCAGTTGCATCCCGAAATCAACATGTGGGACATCTCCGGCCCCTATGTGAAGAGCTGGATCCGTGACGAGCTTGGCCCGGAGGCAGCGATTGCCGACCGGATCAAGGAAGACACCGATACGCTGCTGCGCATTCCGGCACTGGTGCGGCGGCTTGAGGACCAGTTCCCGCCGAAGGGCGGTGCGCCAGAGCCGCCGCCATTGCCGGAGGTGGAGCTGATCTGGGATCGCCGCAAGCGCAAGGGGCGCGGCTGGATCGGATATGTGCTGGCCGCTGCTGCTGGCGCCGCCGCCATGTGGGGAGGCTTGGCCGCCGGATGGCTGGGCTGAGGGGGCGCTCGCCGGCGTGGGACCGGTTCGGCCATTGGGCCCCGCTGGCAGCCATGCTGGTGCTGGCCTTCACCGTACTGCTCTTGCTCGCCGCGATCTGGACTGACCGCAGCGACCTGATCAAGAGCGAGCAGGACGCCATCTCTGCCGCACAGCCGCCAGTCACCGCGCCTGCCGGCTATGCCGCGGCTGCTTCGGGCGAGGAAGACCTTGAGCTTTATTCGGCCATCGCTGCCCGCGTCGCAGCGGGTGAGCCTTATCACCAGGTTGCCGTGGAAGAACAACGCGCGCGCGATTTCCCCGTGCGTCCGGGCCTTGCGGTGCGCTTGCCCACGCTGGCTTACATGACCGCCGCGCTGGGACATTTCGGCATGGCGGTGCTGGCGGGGATCATCGGCCTGCTCACCATCCTTGCATGGTATCGCCGGCTGGGAGACGAGCCGGGCGGCGAGGAACATCGCACCATCGCCCTGCTGCTGCTGGTGATCGGCGGGGCGATCGGGCTGAAGGCGCAATACCTTGTACTGCACGAGGTGTGGGCCGGATTGCTGCTGGCATTGTCCTTCGGCTTACACCGCCCCGGCAAATGGATGCTTGCCTGGCTCGCCGCTGCCGCCGCGCTGGCAATCCGCGAACATGCGCTGCCATTTGTATCTCTGATGGGGGCGATAGCCCTGCTGCGGCGCGACTGGCGCGAAACTCTGGCGTGGGGTGTACTGGTGCTGGCCTTCCTCATCGGGCTGGCCGTACACCTTACGATTGTCGGCGAGATCATCTCGCCAGCCGATCCGGCATCGCCGCCATGGCTGGTGTTGCGCGGACTGGGCGGCTGGACATCCAACATCGTGCTCTCCAGCACGCTCTACCTGCTGCCCGGCATGGTCGCCGCGCCCATCGCATTGCTGCCTTTGCTTGGCTGGGCAGGTTGGAAAAGCGATGCGGGCCTGTTCGGCCTGCTGCTGTTCGCCGGATACGGCCTGCTCTTCATGCTCGCCGGAAGGGACAACAATTTCTACTGGGCGCTGGTGATCACGCCATGCTGGTTCATGGGGCTGGTCTTCGTGCCCCGTGCACTGAAATCGCTGTGGAATTCGGCTCGAGGACGCTAGCGTGCGGGGCTGACAACAAGCCAATCTTAACCATATTGCTGCAGTGCTGGCCTTGGAATTGCTCCGGGGCTAGGCTCCCAGCCGGGAACTGATCCTCCGGAGGACCGGAAAGAGAGAATGGACGGGCCACGCATACTCCTGGTCGTGGGCGGCGGGATCGCTGCCTACAAATCGTGCGAACTGGTGCGCCT
>JAUIJI010000027.1 GCA_030431435.1 Alphaproteobacteria bacterium
TGCGGCACGCCGCTGGTCATCACCAATGCGGGGGGCGCGAAGGAACTCGTCACGACTGACACCGCAGGCCGCATTGTCCAGCGCAATGCCGATGCCGTGGCCGCCGGTGTGCGCGAAGTGGTTTCAGCAGGATATGTGCCCGAGGAAGTCGCCGCGTGCGTGGCGCACTTCAGCTGGGCGAACAATGCAGCGGCGCTGGCAGGGTATTACGAGGGGTTGGTGGTCTAACCCACTTTCCCCTCCCGCTTGCGGGAGGGGATATCTGCCTCAGGCCTCGCCGCGGGCCTTCTTTTCCTGAACGTCCGTAACCGATTCCTGCGGCACGAAGCTGTTCGAGGACACGCCAAGCCAGATCAGGATCGGCGCGGCCATATAGACCGAGCTGTAGGTACCCACGAAGATGCCCAGCGTGATCGCGGCGGTCAGGCCGAACAGGCTGGCCGGACCGAACAGCAGCAAGGGCAACAGCGCCACAAGCAGGGTCAGCGATGTCATGACGGTGCGGGCCAGCGTTTCGTTCACCGAAAGGTCCAGCAGTTCCGGAATCGGCATCTTGCGATACTTCTTCAGGTTCTCGCGGATGCGGTCATAGACGACGATCGTGTCGTTCAGCGAATAGCCGATGATGGCCAGGATCGCGGCGATGATCTGGAGGCTGAATTCCATCTGGAACAGCGCGAACATGCCCATCGTCAGCGACACGTCATGGAACAGCGCGAACAGCGCGCCGACGCCGAACTGCCATTCGAAACGGACCCAGATGTAGATCGAGATGGCGATCATCGCGAAGATCAGGGCCTCCAGCGCCGTGGTGCGGAATTCGCCCGAAACCTTGCCGGAAACGGTATCCACGCCGTCAATGCGGACATCGGGATGGCCTGTTTCGATCGCCCCGATGATCTGGCGACTGATTTCCTCGGCCGCGCCGGGATCGCCCACGACCTCGTCAGGCAGTTTGACGCGGATCGAAACCTCGTTTGGCGCGCCAAAGCGCTGGACCACGGGATCGCCATAGCCAAGTGCGCCCACCGTATCGCGCAATTCCTCGACGGGAGCCTCCTCCTCCTGGGTGAAGGTGGCGCGGATTTCCTGCCCGCCGGCAAAATCGACACCGTAGTTCAGTCCATTGGTGAAGACCACCGCCCAGCTGGCGATGATCAGCAGCACGCTGACCACATAGAACGGCATGCGCCATTTCAGGAACTGGATGTTGGTATCGTCAGGGACGAGTTTCAGAAGTCGCATTTGCTTGCCCTCGCCTCTACAAATTCAGGTCTGTCGGCCGCGCCTTGCGCAGCCAGCCGGCCACCCACATGCGGGTGAGCACCACGGCGGTGAAAACGCTGGTGAACAGGCCGATGATCAGCACCACGGCAAAGCCGCGCACCGGGCCGGAGCCGAACAGGAACAGCAGCACACCGGCAATGAAGTTGGTGACGTTCGCATCGTAAATCGCGCGGCTCGCCTCGCGATAGCCGTTCTCCACGGCGGTCACGACGCGGCGGCCCTTCTTGCGCTCTTCACGGATACGCTCGTTGATCAGCACGTTGGCATCCACCGCTGCGCCGATCGTCAGCACGAAACCGGCAATACCCGGCAGCGTCAACGTGGTGCTGAGCGCCGCCATGATGCCAAGGATCATCAGCACGTTGATCACCAGCGCCGCCGTGGCATAGATGCCGAAACGGCCATAGGCGGCGATCATCAGCAGGATCACCAGCATCGAACCGACGCCCATGGCGATGGTGCCGCTCTTGATCGAAGCAGCGCCAAGGTCCGGCCCAACGGTGCGTTCCTCGATCACGGTCAGGTCGACCGGCAGCGCGCCGGAGCCGAGCGAAATCGCCAGCTGCGTAGCCTCGCGCACGGTGAATCCGCCCGAAATCTGGGAGGTGCCGGAAAGGATCGGCTCGCGAATGACGGGTGCGGAAAGCACTTCACCGTCAAGGATGATGGCGAACTGCTGGTTGACGTTCTCGGTGGTGAGGCGCGCGAACCGCTGCGTGCCATCGCTGTCGAAGGTGATCGAAACGGCGGGCTCGTTGGTTTGCGGGTCGAAGGTCTGGGTAGCATCCGTCAACGAATCCCCGCGAACGCCGCCGAGCCGCTTCACGGCGATTACCTGGCCGGCATAGTCGCCGCCGGGTGCGCCGGGAACCAGCTCGCTGCCGGGGCGGGCAATGCCGGATTCGATCTGCGTGGGCGATGCCTGGGTGTCCAGCAGCTTGAATTCCAGCTGGGCAGTCTGGCCCAGCAGGTCCTTCAACTCCTCGGGATCAGACAGGCCAGGAACCTGAACAACAATGCGATCATCACCCTGGCGGATGATGGTCGGTTCGCGTGTGCCGAGCGAGTCGATACGGCGGCGAACAACATCGGTGGCGCTGTCCATCGCGGTGGTAACCGCGTTTTCCAGCCCAGCCTCGGTCTGTGTCAGCACCATGCGGTTGCCGTCGAGGAATTCAAGGTTCCATTCGCTGATGATCGAAGTGCCGTTCATATACGGCGTGATCACCTCGCGCGCGGCATCAAGCTGGCTGGGATCATCAAGAGTGACCGAAAGGCGACCGTCCGAAGTCGAGACGTCGCCGAAACCGATTTCCGCATCGTCCAGCGCCTGGCGAACCGATTCCTCCATGTTTTCCAGCCGCTGCTGGGCCACCTGGCTCTGGTCAGCCTCGAGCAGGATATGGCTGCCGCCGGCAAGGTCGAGACCGAGGTTAACGGTCTGGCTGGGAAGCGCTTCCGGCCACTTTACATTGGCGACATTGGCAATCGAGGGCAGCGCCGCAAACGCAGCGATGAGAACTATCGCCCAGAGGAAATTCTTCTTCCAGGTGGGAAAATCGAGCATGTGACGGCGCGCCTTAGCTTATCAGTCGTTGGCGGGCTTGCCGCCGGGCTGCAGCACGTCACCAAGCATGGACTTGACCACCTGCACCTTCACGCCTTGGGCAATTTCCACCTCGGCATATTCGTCATCAACCTTGGTGACCTTGCCGACGATGCCGCTGGAGGTAACGACCTTGTCGTTGCGCTTCACAGCAGAAACCTTTTCGCGATGCGCCTTCTGTTGCTTCATCTGCGGACGGATGATCAGGAACCAGAAGATCAGCACCATACCGATAATCGGGATAAAGCCGATCAGGCCTCCCCCTGCGGAGGCACCACCGGCGGCGAGATAATCAAGCATAGTCTTTGCCCATCACGAATAGGGTTCACGAAGGCCGGTAGATGGCGGCGAACAGGCGATGTTCAAGCCCTCTCCCGGCAAGTCGGCGCTGCGCGTAGCAGCAATGCAACAGGAGAGCAATCGAGGCGAATTACATTCCCGCCACAGATGCGCTTGCCATGATCGAATGCCATGCCTATAGGCGCACCCCTCTACTGGTATCGGGACGTGGCGCAGTCTGGTAGCGCACTATACTGGGGGTGTAGGGGTCGCTGGTTCGAATCCAGTCGTCCCGACCAGTGGAGATTTCCCTTAAATTGCAGGAACGCTCGCCCACCTAACGCGTGGCGTCAAAGGCGAAATTCAGCGTCACATTCCCGGCCAGCCCCGAGGCGTTGGGACCTGTCCCCACGCTGAAGGCATTGCGGTCGATCGTCGCCTGCCCGGATACCGAGCGGCTGTTGCCATTCCCGGACAGGGTAAAGGTGATCGGTTGCGAGCGGCTTACGCCTTTCAGTGACAGTGTGCCTTCTGCACGATAGCGCCCGCCACCCTGGCTCGTGACCGAGCTCGAGCGCCACGTCGCCGTTGGATTGGCGCTGGCGGCGAGGAATTCGGCTCCGCGCAGCATCTCGTTCTGCGTGGCATCATTCATGGTGGCGCTGGCCAGCTGGATATTGATCGAAATCTGCGCGGTGGAGGGATTGTCGGGATCCATCGCGATATTGCCGCTCCACTGGCCGAAGCTGCCGTTCATGGCAGTGCCTGAGTTGTCGACGCTGAAACGCAGCGAGCCGCCGGGCTGGATTGTCCAGGAGGGCGGAGGACCGGCCGCGACGGTGGGTTCGGGATCGGGCTCTGCGGCCTCCTCTTCCGGTGCCGTTTCGTCTTCGCTCGCTTCCGCTGGCGCGTCGTCCCCGGTTACCTCTTCTTCGGAGCCTTCCTCATCGCCTGCAGCTTCCTCCGTGACGGCCGCATCGGTAGCTTCGTCGGTTGGCGCGACCGTTTCCTCAGCAGCAGGTGCATCCGTCTTGGGGTAGGCAGCGCCCAGCCAGAAAAACAGCCCGCCGCCAAGCGCAACAACGCCTGCCCCCAGAAGGAGACCGGTGGCGCCGGATGCACCGGGCGACATACGCCCGATAAAATTGTCACCCCGCAGGAAATGGTGGCGCAAGGCTCCCGCGACATGCAGCACGAACAGCGCCAGCCCGAGGAAGGCGAGCAATTCATGGGCTTCTTCCAGCGTGTGGTTGAGCGATTGCGGTACGGGCAAATGCGGCCAGGGCACGACACCATAAAGCAGTGTGGGAATGTCCAGCTCCGAACTGGAAACGACCGCCCAGCCTGTAAGCGGTGCAAGCAGCATGAATGCGTAAAACAGCACATGCACCGCGGAAGCGAGGAAGCCTGTCAGCCCGCGTTCCACCTTGTCCGGTCTCTTGTGGGTCAGCCGCCAGACGATCCGCACCACCGTCAATACGAGGATGGTGATGCCGATGCTCTTGTGCAGCTGGAACAGCTGGAAACCGCTCGCATCCTTGGGCATGGTGAAGCCGATGGCGATCACCGCTGCCAACGCCAGTGCAATCAGCCAATGCAGCAGGATGGCCCCGCTGCTGTAACGATCGACACGATTTCCCAGCATCCCTACCTCATTCCCCAAACTTGCCCAAACATCCGCAGCCCACCGTGCAGCAACCTGCCGGGCCCCTGCAGCCGTTGCGATATTGCTTAATTTGTTGCCTCGGCCAGAGCATCTTCCATCAGCTTGTCAGCGCGCACGATCATGGCCTCGACCACGCGCCGCATCGCCGCGATATCATCCGGATCAAGGCCCTCGGTCAGGATCCTGTCGCGTTCCTGCGCCCGTTCGACCATCTTCGCCCAGACCTTGCGCCCTTCAGGGGCCAGCGAAATCTCGATTTCCGGCCCACCCGGCTTGCGCGTGCGCGACAGCAGGTTGCGCTCTGCCATCCCCTTTACCGCACGGCTCAATTGCCCGCGATCCTGCACCAGCGCATCGGCCAGCTCGTTGAGCGAGAGCGGCTTGTCACCGCCCATCTTCGTCATGATCCGCCATTCGATCTCGGAAAGGCTGAACAGGCGACGCTGCGTCAATATCGTGCTGCGCCGCATCAGGTTGAACAGCACCACCATGCGCATGCTCACCAGGGGCTCAAGCGGCCCTGACCGCGAGTGGGCACCTGTTTTCGGTGCGTCTTCCGCCATCTCTTCCACCGCCTGCTTTCCCATAGTCATTCCAGATCAATGCCGTTGTGCGAGTCTTTTTTTGTGTTTGTCAAAAAGCTGGTCATCCGACAATATCCATTTCGTTTGTAACGCCTGGGAGACGAAAGGCCAGAGGCCGGCCGAGCACCGGTGTCACGCCCATGCTATTGCGCTTCATCGGCCTGCAGCCGCTCGATTTCCCGCCGATAGGGTCGCCAGCCCAGCAAGGTTACTGCCAGGGCGGCAGGCAGGAAAACAATATGAAGGAGAAGGATCGACCAGCGCAGGTCATCCGGCGAGCTGAAGATGTGGTCCGTCGTCAGCCCTGTGATCACCGGCCCCAACCCCTGGCCAACCAACGTGAAAATGAACAGGTAAAGCGCCATCACCTGTCCCCGCAGCGCGCTTGGCGTAACAATCAGCATGACGGCGTTGAGCATCGGCCCGTTCATGCCCAGCAAGACGAAGGTAACGGCATAACAGGCCATCGACAGTTCAGGCGTGGGCATCAGCGGCATGGCGATGTAGAAGGGGATGTTCATTGCGCGCGCGAAGACGATGATGCGGAATGGCGCATCAAGATGGCCCCGTGCCTGCAGCCTCGCGATCCAGCGACTGCCGATCCACAATCCCAGCAGCATGGCGAAAATCGAGATGCTTCCGGCAACCATGCCGTACGTCGCCGGCCCCCAGCCATAGGTGCGCTCGAAGAACGGCGCTCCCCATGCCCTCGCGCCGCTGTCCAGCGCGCCCAGCGTCAGGCCAAGGAACAGGGGGCCGAACACCGCAAGATGCAGCCACATATAGCGGACCGCCCCCACCACCGGCACGCGCGAGACCTCCTGTTGACGGAAGACCTGCCGCGCCGGCTCCTTCACCGTGGTCAGCAGCAGCGCCACCAGCACACCCGGCAGCCCCACCGCCATCAGAACTGCCTGCCAGGGCCGCAATTCGCCCACGATCGGCAGGTTCGGCGTGCCGATAATCGCGATGATGGTGATCATCGATCCGCCCAGCAGCAGTGAAAGGCCACTGCCCGCAACATTGCCGATCTGCAGACCGTAAATGGCAACGGGCAAGGTCTTGCGGGGAAAATAGTCCGATACGATCGAATAGGATGTCGGACTGTTCACGGATTCGCCGGCACCCACCAGCATGCGCATGGTGAACAGCTGGGCAAAGTTCGACGCCAGCCCGCAGGCCGCCGTCGCCAGGCTCCAGACCGTCACGCCGATGGCGATGATGCGCGTGCGCACCCAGCGATCGATCAGGGGCGACAAGGGGACGCCGACAATAACGTAGACAAAGGCGAAGGCCGGGCCGAGCAACAGGCTCGCCTCGGTGTCTGTCAGACTGAAATCATCGATGATCTGCTGGATCAGGAGGCTGAGTATGCCCTGGTCCAGCTGGGCAAAGGTGGTCGTCAACGCCAGGACGCCGACTGCATACCAGCCCTCGCGCGGCGGCGGATAGACATGCGCCGGGCGCGGTCCACCTTCCGCATGTTCTGGCTGGCCAGATACTGGCTGCATCGACCCTCCCCCCGGCTCGCTGCCCATGCGGCAACGCGCGCGCCGCACATTAGTATGCCGCTGTGCCGACTACAACGGCGCAGCTGGCGGAATCGAAAATGGTGCGCCGGATACGGGACCCGGCGCACCAGTGAACGGCACATTCCATGGGGAGGAAATGCCTGAAAATACTTCAGAGATAGAGCGTTTCGCCATCCTCGTTCACGGGATTGCGATCATTCTCGGCGCACTGGAACTCGATCAGCGCACCATGACGGTCGCGGCGATAGCTCACGGTAACCTCGTATGGCTCCGAAAAGGCAAGCGGGTCGGTCATGACCATGTCATTCACCAGCACGTTCTCGTCATCGGGAGAAAGGTAGATCCTCTCGACAAGGCGGAACTGGTTGGAATGCTTGCCGCCTTCGCCCACTTCGAGGCGGTCCGAGATGCCGATCGTGTCCACGACCAGCGTGTCGCCCTCCCAGTGCCCGATCGAATGCCCGTGATAGGTCGGGTCGGGATCTTCGGGATGTTCGCGCCCGTCGGTCCAGATCGTGCGCGTCTGCATCCAGGCTTCCTGGTTGATGGTGACACGCCCCGGCGTAAACAGGAATTCATAGGGATATTGCGCCAGCTGCATGATGCGCGGCAGGCCCGGCGGACTGCAGTTGGAACGGCTGCGCAGTTCCACCCCGTCATTGGCCTGCACCTGGTCGCGCCAGCGCTCCCATTGCTCGAGATATTCGCCCTTCAACGGCGGCTGCGGTATGCGGCCACTACGCTGCAGGAACCAGATCCCGCCCCAGTCCGGAAGCTGGTCCAGCTCGGCATATTTACCCTTTGCGAAACCGGCGCTGTCCTCTGCCGTAATCCCTTCTGGGACTGGCGAAGTGATCGCCGCCCCCAGTTCCGTCTGCGCTGCCGCGCCAAAGCCGAACAGGCTTGCCGCAGCAACCCCGGCTATGATCGCATGTTTGATCCTCATGTCTTGATCCACTCCCCGCAATGCGCAACTTTAGTCGGCGCTGACGTCTCCAAGCGTTGAACCGTCAGCCTTGCGCACGCCGACATAACTGCCGCCACGCGCACCACTGCGCAATGGATGGACATAAAGTTCCACACGGTCACCCTGTCGCAGGGTCGTGCGGGTCCAGCCTTCATGGGCGAGGTTGTTGGGGCTGTTCATTTCGATCGACCACACCTCGCGCTCGCCGCCGGCAGGCACTTCCACACGGATGAAGGCGTGCGGGTTCTGCCACTTGAACTGCACCACGGTTGCATCGAGCATCACGGTGCGCTGCATGTCGAACATCGAATAGCTGTGATGGGCAGAGGCAGGAATTGCCAGCGGAGCCATCAACACGGCGCCGAGCGCCAGCTTGTGTACCAGTTTCATTGCATGATCTCCTTCGATCACATCAGAATTGCGGCACGTTGATCGGTTCCCCGTTCTTGGGGAGTCCCGAATCAAGGACAGTGCCATCAGCCTTGCGCAGGTCAAGGAAGAGCCCGCCGGGCTCGCCATTGCGCAAGGGTGCCATGCGCAGTGTAACCTGATCGCCCGGACGCAGCGAATTGCGCCGCCACCCCTGGCGGGTCAGGTTGTTCGGGCTGTTCAGCTCGATGCTGTAATTGCGCGTGCGGCTGCCCTGGTGCACTTCCAGCTCGATGAATGCGTGCGGATTGGTCCATTGGAACTCAACCACACGGCCTTCCAGCGTCATGATCTGGCGCTGGTCGAACATCGCGAAACTGTGGTGCGACTGCGCCGGGCCGGCAGCCAGGGCCAGCATGGCGCCAGCACCTGCCAGCGCCAGGGCGGTTTTCCTAATCATCGTCTTTGACTCCTTCGACGTTGCTCACGCCGCGTTCTTCTGCCTCCTCCCGGCCCAGGTCTGTGCCCGGCAGGTTGGCGTTGTAGGCGAGAATGCAATTGCTCTCGTTGATGTCTGTATAGTCCTGCCGGTTAAAGCGCTTGGTCGAGCGCCATTCGCCCTCCCACAGCTCCGGATCGGTCATGATGTATTCGATTTCCATCACCTTGCCGTCTTCCAGCAGGCGGATACGCTCGACGATCTGGGTATCGAAGGACATCGGGATGCCGAAATCGATATAGTGATTGTCGGCTTCGAAATACTTGGTGGTGACCACCAGCGTATCACCCTCCCAATGGCCGATGCTTTCGCCATTGTAGCTGGGCACGATCAGGTTCGAATCGGAATGTTCGCGTCCGTCCAGATAGATGATCCGCACCGAATTGTTGAAACCCGAGATCATGTAGATCGCGGTGGGCAACTGGATGAAGGCATGCGGCCAAACGCGCGTCATGATCATCGGCATGCCCGGCGGGTAACACTGGCCAATTACATCGCGATAAGTCTCGCCATTTTCCCGTGCCTTGGCTGAATCGATCAGCGCCTCGATCCCTTCCGGGCCGAATTGCGGATAGGGCGGGCCAAACAGGTAGTGAAGAAAACCCTCCGACAGGTCGATGAACCATGTACCGGTGACATTGAACGGGGCCGGCGGACGCTCTGCATTGAGATTGGCCGGTGCCAGCGCGCCGAGATAGCCCGGATGGCTCGGCACCATGTTGAAGAGGCGCTCCTCACTCAGCGGCTCATACTCGCGCACGACTTCCGGCTGGACGAGTTCCTCTTCGCTTGGCGAATCCTGCGCCATGGCTGGCGTGTGCCCCAGTGCCAGGCCGGCAGCGCATGTTGCTGCCAGCGCCTTGCGCCAATGCGCTTTCATGATCCTCTTGTTCTGCATCATCATCCCAATACCCTATGCTTTTTGACTATGTCAAATAGGCTTTCGCCAACCTGAACGAAAGGACAAGCGCCTTGCGCGCTCCTTGCGGCAATGCCCCATCCCGCCCGTGCGAAGGGGGTGCACGGGCGGGTGACAGGCTATCAGAAGTCGTACTGGAGTGTCAGACCCACTTCGCGAGGCTTGCCACGGACCACGAACAGTGCCGAGCGTTCCGGAGCAGACAGCGGGATCTGGATGCGGGTCGGCCCGCCGCGATCCCAGTATCCGCCGCCGAAGCGCGTGGCATAGCTGGCATAGGTATTGTTCAGCAGGTTGTTGGCAAACAGGCTGACCGTGACCGGCACGTCGTTCGGCTGGTACCGGATGCGCGCATTGACCAGGTCAATCGCCGGCAGCTGGTAGGCCGAATCGCCAACATCCGTCGGGTGGGTTGCCTGGCTGCTGGTGTGCGCGAAGTTCGCGTTCAAGGTCAGTTCGCCCGGCCCGACATCCGCCATATAGGTGGCACCGATGTTGAAGCTGAACTTCGGCGGCCCCGGGAACAGGTTGGGACCACTGTTGGCAACCGGATCCTTGACATCATAGCCGGTATAGCCTGCGGAACCGTCGATCCAGAAATCGTCAGTCAGGTAAACCTGCGTATCCAGCTCGAACCCGTAGATGTCCACATCGCCGGAATTGACGATCTGGATCGTGAAGCCTGGCGGTTCGGGGCAGCTGGGCTCGCCGGAACACTGCACCTGACGCGCCGCCTGGCGGTTGGTCCACTGCATGTAATAGGCTGTCGGGTTGAAGCGGATGCGGCCGTCCAATGCCTCGATACGCATACCGGTTTCGTAGTTGCGGACCTTTTCCGGATCTACCGGCTGCAGCACAGCACTCTGGGATTCGCCCGTGGCATTATCGGCGATTTCGACACCACCATAGGAGCCGGCCTTGTAGGCCTTTGATACGGTCGCGTACCACATCCAGTCATCGGTGATCTGGAAATCGATCGTGCCACGCCAGTCGAGCTGCTCCCAGCTGTTGTCATCGGTCACAGTCGTGCGATCGGTGCCCGGAGCCGGAGTAAAGGTCTCGTGGGCGAACTCCGTCTCTTCATAATCCTTGTAGTCATGCGCATAGCGCAGACCACCGGTAAAGTTCAGGCGATCGGTGATGTGCCAGGTTCCGCTGGCAAAGACGCCGAAGGATTCGGACTTCTGGGTGGTGAAGGTGTCGGTCCGGGTAAACAGGCCCGCATCGGCATTGCCATTGGGGCGCAGCGTATTCGCGAACGGCCCGCCACGCGGAACGTCACTGGTACCGCGGCGGTTGACCACATAGGTGTCAGCGGTCCCCTTCTCGTTGAAGTAGCTTGCCCCCAGGACCACATCCAGCGCGTCCTCGAACAAGGCGGCGTTGAGCTGCAGTTCCTGGTAGAACACGTCGGACTTGATGGTGTTCATGCGCGTCTCGGTGCCGAGATACTGCCAGTCCAGATTGCTCTCGTTATCGAGGGCGGAAATCCCGGAAATGCTGGAAATAGTCACCGTATCGGACAGATCATAGGAAAGGTTGAGCGAGCCCTGCCAGTAATCGGTATTGTCATACTGCAGGCAGGCATCGTCGAAATCGGGGTCGAAATCATCGATCAGGCAGAAGCCCGGAGCGGTGAAATCATCGATGACGATGCGCTCGTCATTATAAGCTGCAATGCGCTCCTGACCGTCAGCGATAAGCGCATCGCCAAGCCAGTCGGCATAGTTGCCTTCCCAGAAGCCTTCGCCAATGCCCGGGCGCATGTCGAATTCCTCGAACACGTGCGGCGTGCCGTTGCTCTTGTTCTTGGAATAGATGAAGCCGAGATCAATCGTGAGATCGGCAGACGGCTCGAAACGCAGGTCGGCACGGCCGATATAATCAGTTGTACGGCCGAGGTCCTGCGGCCCGCGCTGCACCCAGCCACCCTGGTTGAGATAGGCACCCTGCACGCGCAGCGCCGCATCGTCGCCCAACGGAACATTCAGCGCGCCGACCAGGTCATGCCTTTCCATATTGGCAACGGTGGCGCGAATATAACCTTCGGTTACACCGGGATCGGGACGCTTGGTGAAGTAACGGATCGCGCCGCCGGTGGAGTTGCGGCCAAACAGCGTACCCTGCGGGCCGCGTAGCACTTCCACCCGCTCGATATCCAGCACGCGCAACACCGAACCGTTGGTGCGGGGAATGTAAATGCCGTCGAGATAAAGGCCGACACCGCGTTCGCCGGTGACCCCGCCACCGCCCGACACGCCGCGGATCGAGAATTGCGGGTTGGACCCGCCGCTGCCGCGACCGCCGGTGATGTTGAGGTTCGGAGTGAACGTGGCGAGGTCTTCAAGGTCCTCGATGCCCTTCGCCTCGATCGCTTCAGGTGTAACAGCCACCAGCGAGAGCGGGGTTTCCTGCAGGTTGGTCTCGCGGCGCTCTGCCGTAACCACGATCGTGCCGCCGGGCCGCGATGCACGCTCCTCGCCATCGTCCTGCGCAAATGCGGGCGCCGCACTTGCCAGAGCCGCCACGGCGCAGGACGCAGCCAAAGCTGCCCTGCGGCCAAGAATCTTGTCCGTTATCATATGGATCACTCCCTCATCCCCACCGCCATTTTATCCTGTTTTGTGCGCGACAGGCGGCATGTCGCAGTCAATCACGAATGATTTTGACTCATGCAAATGTATATTTTTGACTTCGGCAAACGCAAGCCCTTATTCGCGGATTGTTGATATCTTCGAGCCTGCAGGCGAAAATCGGTGCTTTCCTACAGCAAGGCCACAGGTCCACCCCGCTGCGAATCGTCATTTCACCGGAGCGCAGCCATGGCCATTCTTGAAACCCTCATCGGTCCAATCGCCTCGATCATCGACAAGGTGATCCCGGACAAGGAAGCGCGCGAGCGGGCCAAGCTGGAGCTGCTGCGGCTGGAAGGTTCGCAGGAAATGCAGCTGATCGAGACGCAGATTTCCGCCATCATCGCCGAAGCCAATTCGCGCGACCCCTGGACCAGCCGCGCTCGCCCCAGCTTCCTCTACGTGATGTACACGCTGCTGCTGTTCTCGCTGCCGATGGGCGTGCTCGCCGCATTCAATCCCGGAACCGCGCAAGACATTGCCCGCGGAATGAACGATTACCTCGGCGGGCTGCCGGAACCGCTCTATGCCCTCTTTGGCACCGGCTACCTCGGCTACACCGCAGCGCGGCAATGGGGAAAGATCAAGGGCGTGGAGAAGTAGGGTTTCGATCCGCGACGCCTTGCCCATGGTGCCCTTGCCCCGCTATGTGGCGGCCAAGCAAGGGAAACGCACCACATGGCAGACACAATCTACGTTCTCAACGGCCCGAACCTGAACCTGCTCGGCACGCGCGAGCCGGAGATTTACGGGTCGGAAACGCTGGACGATGTCGCCTCCCGGCTTGAAGACAAGGCGAAGGCGCTTGGCGTTGAAGTGGATGTGCGCCAGTCCAACCATGAAGGGCATTTGTGTGACTGGATGCACGAAGCGCAGGCAGAAGGCGCGAAGGCCATCCTGCTCAACGCCGGTGCGCTGACGCATACAAGCCTGGCCCTCTATGACGCGATCCGGTCGATCACCGTGCCCGTGATCGAGGTGCATATTTCCAACCCGCATGCGCGCGAAGCCTATCGCCACAAGAGCTTCGTGGCCATGGCTGCCAAGGGGACGATTGCGGGCCTTGGCACCTATGGATATGAGCTGGCTCTGGAAGCTGCGGCAAACATCTAGGCAGATCAGTAGCTTGCCCCCACCCCCTTGCCTTGCAGGGCGGTAGCATCTAGCGCCTTCAACAAACACGACAAACCCATCAAGAGGAACGCATGGCCGATAACAAAGGGTCACCCCGGCGCAGCAGCGCCATGAACATCGATGCCAAGCTGGTACGCGAATTGGCAGACATGCTGGCGGAAACCGGCCTGACCGAGATCGAGGTCGAGGATGGCGATCGCAAGGTCCGCGTCTCGCGCGGCGCTACGGCAGCTCCCGCCCCAACAGTTGCAGCACCAGTTGCAGCTCCCGCACCAGCACCGGCCGCAGCGCCCGCTCCGGCCGCCGAAGAGGCGCCCGCAGCCGATCTGTCGAACGCGGTCAAATCGCCGATGGTCGGCACGGCATATCTGTTGCCCGAACCGGGTGCAGAGCCTTTCGTGAAAGTGGGTGACACGGTGAAGGCCGGGGACACGCTGCTGATCGTTGAAGCCATGAAGGTGATGAACCCGATCACCGCGCCCAGCGATGGCACTATCAAACAAATGCTGATCGATAACGGCCAGCCGGTCGAATACGACCAGCCGCTCGTCGTAATCGGCTGAGGCGTACGATGGCTATCAACCGGATCCTGATTGCCAACCGCGGCGAAATCGCGCTGCGTATCCACCGCGCGGCCCACGAAATGGGCATAGAAACGGTCGCGGTCCATTCGACCGCCGATGCCGATGCCATGCATGTGCGGCTGGCAGACAAGGCCGTGTGCATCGGCCCGCCCTCGGCCACCGAGAGTTATCTCAACCATGCCGCGATCATCTCCGCGGCAGAAGTGACGGGCGCCGATGCCATCCATCCGGGTTACGGCTTCCTGTCGGAGAATGCGCAGTTCGCCGACATTGTCGAGGCGCATGACATCAAGTGGATCGGCCCCAAGCCCGAACACATCCGCACCATGGGTGACAAGGTGCAGGCCAAGAAGACGGCTGGCGCACTCGGCCTGCCGCTGGTCCCCGGCTCTGACGGCGCGGTTTCCGACTTTGACGAGATGAAGAAGATCGCCAAGGAAATCGGCTATCCGGTGCTCGCCAAGGCGGCTGCGGGTGGCGGTGGCCGCGGGATGCAGGTGGTCCCCAGCGAAGACAAGATGGAATCACTCGTCAAGCAGGCGATGAACGAGGCCAAGGCCGCGTTCGGCGATGATACGATGTACCTCGAAAAGTACCTCGGCAATCCGCGCCACATCGAATTCCAGGTCTTTGGTGACGGTAATGGCAATGCCATCCATCTTGGGGAGCGCGACTGTTCGCTGCAGCGCCGCCACCAGAAGGTGTTCGAGGAAGCGCCCTCGCCCGTCATTACCCCTGAAGAGCGCGAGCGCATGGGCGGCATCGTCGCCAAGGCCATGGCTGACATGGGCTATCGCGGCGCAGGCACGATCGAGTTCCTGTGGGAGAATGGAGAGTTCTACTTCATCGAAATGAACACCCGCCTGCAAGTGGAGCATCCGGTGACCGAAGCGATCACCGGCATGGACCTGGTTCGCGAACAGATCCGCATTGCCGATGGCAAGGCACTGTCCGTCAAGCAGGAGGACCTTGTCTTCTCCGGCCACGCGATCGAATGCCGGATCAATGCCGAAGACCCGTTCAATTTCACCCCCAGTCCTGGCAAGATCACCGCATATCACCCGGCTGGCGGCATGCATGTGCGCGTCGATAGCGGGCTCTATGCCGGCTATGCGATCCCGCCGTTCTACGATTCCATGATCGCCAAGCTGATCGTGTACGGCCGCACGCGCGAAGGCTGCATCATGCGCCTGAAGCGCGCCCTGGACGAGATGGTGATCGAAGGCGTCAAGACATCAATCCCGTTGCATGAAGAGCTGATCCAGCAACCCGATATCCTGTCAGGCGACTACACGATCAAGTGGCTGGAGGAATATCTGGCCAAGCGTGAGGCCGATTAACGCCATCACCATAATCTGCTAGGCTGTCCGCATGGTCGACTTCCTTTTGCTGATAGCCGGTTTCGGCTTGCTGCTTGTCGGCGGCGATATCCTTGTGCGCGGCGCGGTGCGCCTGTCGGAACGGCTGGGCATGTCGCCGCTGCTCATCGGCCTCGTCATCGTAGGCCTTGGAACCTCACTGCCCGAACTGGCGACATCGGTTCAGGCCGCCATCATCGGTGCCCCCGGCATCGCCATTGGCAATATCGTCGGCTCGAACATGGCCAACGGGCTGCTGGTTCTGGGCGCAGTGGCGCTGATCCAGCCGATCATGGTGGAGCGCAACATCCTGTGGCGCGATGGCGGCGTGGGATTGCTGGCAACCGTCATGCTGTTCGCAGCCGGACTGACACTGGGCCTGGAGCGCGTCTTCGGCATGGCGTTGCTGATGTTGCTGTTCGCCTATCTCTGGCGCGCTTACCGGTCTGAACAGCTATCCCTCGCGCCTGATGCGGAGCATGGCGCCGCTTATGACCGCGCGATGGCCGCCGGAGACGTCGATCCCGCCTTTGTCCCGCATGAAGAGCCCTCCGCATCGATGCTCAAGGCCGTGCTGCTGCTGGTGGCAGGCCTTGCCATTGTGGTTGGCGGCGGCGTGGTGCTGGTGGATGCAGCCATTTCCATCGCCACGGCTTACGGCATTTCCGAAAGCGTGATCGGCCTCACCATCGTGGCTTTCGGCACCTCCGCGCCGGAATTGGCGACATCGGTGATCGCGGCAGTGCGCGGCAAGTCCGACATTGCGCTGGGCAATGTGCTGGGATCGAACATCTACAACATCGCCCTGATCGGCGGTGTCACCGGCATGGTCGCACCTGGCGCCGTGCCGGAAAAGATCATGCTGCTGGACCTGCCGCTGATGCTGGCAGCCACCGTGTTGCTGATGATCTTTGCCTACAGCGGCGCACGGCTCAACCGCCTGGAAGGCGGCGTGCTGCTGGCAAGCTACATTGGCTATATCGGCTGGACGGCTGACCTGATCTGACGGGCAAGCGGGGCGACTGCCCTACTCGCTCGCCATGTCCTGGTATTCCACCGCGAAGCTGGGATCGCATTCATAGGGATAGACATTGTCGTCACCCTTCTGCCAGACGATGAAGCGCGCGCCATCATTTTCCAGCACGTTGCGGTCGGAGAACCACTGCGTGGCCATCAGGCGCGTGCCGTCTTCTGACAGGCGGTAGCGTTCGAGGGTGACGATGTCGTCCGTATGATCGAGGCCGTTGTTGGTGATGGTGCTGGCAGCGATATGGCTGGTTTCCACCACCAGTTCGTCCCCGTCCCAATAGCCGGTGGAAAAGCCCACCTTGGAATGCGGGTAGTCCTCACCCGGATGGTCGCGGCCATCCATGTAGACCAGACGCACCTGGTCGAAATATTCATGGCGGAAGATCACCACGTCGGTGAGCTGGACGATCTCCAGCGGGAACGGCCCCTGCAGTCCATAGACGATGCTTGGTGGCAGGCAGACCCGGCCGATGGTCATGTCGTCCTGTGCCTGCCATTCCAGCGCCTTTTCCAGCGCCTCGGGCTTGAGCTCCAGCGCGCCAAAATCGCCATGCGGGAATTCGATGAAGCCGGTGTCTTCCACCATGACGGTGCCTTCGGGCAACTTGTCGAGCATGTCCTGCGGACGTTCGGCATCGATCGGCCCCGGCCCCCAGAAACCGGACAGGTCCGGATGGTCTTCAGCGATGGCGGGTGCAGCAACAAATGCGAGCGCCGGTGCCAGCGCGATAGCAAGACGCCGCATCAGGTGTCCCCCGTGCCGAATGCCTGGCCGATCTGGTTGCCATTGGCATCAAAGGCGCGGCGCAGGCGCATATAGGGCTTGCCGTCGCGGCTCAGCCAGCCTTCCATGCGCACCGTCTGCCCGGGGCGCAGGCTGCTGCGCGACCAGCCGCGGCGCTGAAGGATCACCGGGGCGTTGGTCTCTGCCCGCCAGTGCGTGACCGAGCCGTCAGCTTCCGTCACGTCCAGCGCGATGGTTGCGTGGGGATTGGTGAAGCGGAAAGCCACCACCTTGCCTTCGACCGAAACTTCCTTCGTCTCGTCAAAGAAAACCGCGA
The DNA here is from genome assembly GCA_030431435.1 of Alphaproteobacteria bacterium. Lineage (GTDB taxonomy): Bacteria > Pseudomonadota > Alphaproteobacteria > Sphingomonadales > Sphingomonadaceae > Alteraurantiacibacter. Next base: position 17,508 of record JAUIJI010000027.1, read on the forward strand.
ATGAATGGTGAGCCATCGCTGCCGGCGCTGCCAGCATAACGAGCGCGGGTATTGCCCACAAAGTCCTGAATTTCATGGTTCCATCCTCTCTTCGGGCGGGCGCATAGCACTCCAGCCAATCCTAATCCAGCGGCACTCCTGGCTGATACTTTGCCGTCCGGATTGTGAGCGAGGTCTTAACGCTGGCCACATTGGGAGCGGGCGTGAGCTTGCTGGTGAGGAATTCCTGGAAGCTCTGCAGATCACGACTGACGATCTTCAGGATGAAGTCGATCTCGCCATTGAGCATATGGCATTCGCGTACTTCGGGCAGGGTCTGGATATGATCTTCGAAGGCACGCAGATCTTCCTCTGCCTGGCTGCGCAGGCTGACCATCGCAAAAACGGTAATGGCAAAGCCCAGCTTCGAGGCATCAAGATCAGCGTGGTAGCCGCGGATCACCCCTTCTTCTTCCAGCGCGCGGACACGGCGCAGGCACGGCGGCGCAGTGAGCCCCACCCGCTTGGCGAGGTCAACATTCGTCACCCGCCCTTCCGCCTGCAATTCGGCAAGCAGCTTGCGGTCAATCTCGTCAAGTGTGGCCATTGCCAGGCTCCGCAGTAAATGAGTCAGTCGTAGGTCAGGGCGGGTAATGAAATAGACGCATTACAAGCCCTGTCAGCAACATTGTTGTGTATGCCGGTAATTGTCCCGCTTTGCAACGCACGATGCGGGGCGCATGCCCCCTTGCCCAACTGCGTCTATTGCCAGCATCGGGGCAATTGTGCCCCCAGCCTACGGGGATTCGCGGCTTTAGCCCATGCAGTTCGACGATCGCCTTGCCACCGTGCTGCGCTCAGATGCGGGCGGGCCGCGCGCTGCGCGGACGCAATTTCGGCAATTGCTCGATCTGCTGGGAAGTTCGCCGGATGAAGACGCGGGCCTCGCGACCACGACATACCGCCAGCTGGAAGAACAGGTTGAAGGCCTCTCGCCTGCCGAACAGAAGGCGCTTGTCCTGCGTCCTGCGATCGAAAGGCGAGACCAGCGGCTGCTGACCTTCCTTGGCTACCGGCGGCTGGACGAACTCGCGGAGGTCATCCCCTCGGAAGAACGCTCTCGCATCCTGCGCGAACCGGGACTGCGCCTGCGCAACCGGCGGCTGCTGGCCTTCCTGGCCGAGGGCGATGCCAAGCCAGCCGCTGCTGCGGTCGCGACCGCACGGCTGGACGAGGAAGACTGGCTGATCCTGATCCCCAAGCTGCCGGTGCTCGCGCGCGGTTTCCTGCGCCACCGACGTGACTTGCCGGAAAGCGTGCGGGAATTGCTCGCCCGGATGGGCGTGCGCGACAATGTGCTGCCCTATCCTGAAGGCACAGCAATCACTGCGGATGACGTCCTGGAGCTGGACACGCCAGAGTCTGTCGCACCCGAAGACACAGGCGGCATCCGCGCACTGCGCCAGCGGATCGAGGCCTTTCGCGAGGCGAAGAGAGATGGCCCCAAAGACCCGCGCCTGCCGTTGGGAGACGGGATCGAAGCTGAGGACGACGCGGGTATCGAGGCCTTTGCCTTCGCGATGGACAGCACCGGGCGCATCGATTGGGCTGATGATCGTGTGGCACCGCTGGTGGTGGGCATAAGGCCCGGCCTTCCCGGTCCCATATCGCTCGCCAGCCTCGATCCTGCGGCAATGCGCCTGTTGGAAAAGCGACAAATCCTGCGCGGCGCACCCGTCACGATCACAGCGGCTAGCGCGATCTCGGGCGAGTGGCTGCTCGATGCCACCCCGCAATTCAGCAGCGAGGGCGGCAATTACACCGGCCATGTCGGGCGCATGCGCCGCCCTGTGCACGCTCCCGCAGATGTGGAACAGGGCGACAGCGAAGCTGACCGCATGCGCCAGGTGCTGCACGAATTACGCACGCCGGTGAACGCCATCCAGGGCTTTGCCGAGATCATCCAGCAGCAGATCTTCGGCCCTGCGCCCAATGAATACCGGGCCCACGCCGCCGCTATTGCGGTGGACGCGGCAAAATTGCTCGCCGGGTTCGACGAAGTCGATCGCCTCTCCAAGCTGCAATCGGGTGCGATGGAAATGGAGAAAGGCACCGCCGACATGCGCGAGGTGGTGCAGGAAACGCTATCCCGCCTCGATGGCGTGCTTCGAACGCGCAATTCGGGCTTCCGGCTCGTGGTTAAAGGTGATGGTTTCGCGACCGGCATCGACCGCACCGAATTGCTCGGCACCAGCTGGCGCATCTTTGCCAGCCTTGCAGCCTCGCTGGCCCCATCGGAAGTCCTCAAGGTGAAACTCTCCAGTGATGGCGAGACGATCACCATGCGTTGCCGCTTGCCCGCAGCACTGGCTGACAATCCGGACATATTCTCTGCCCCGGTGCCAGAACAGCGGCCGGCAATGTCCGCCGGCATGTTCGGCAGCGGGTTCTCGCTGCAGCTTGCCCGCGCGGAAATCCGCGCCGCGGCTGGCGAATTCACGGTCGATAAGGGCCGGGTAGTAGTTAACCTGCCGGTGTTGACCGACTCGCCCGAGGCCCATAGCACCCTTGCAGGGGACGGTGACGCTGCCTGATCTTGGGAGTCGGCGGCGCAGATACAACAAGGGGAAGAACGGTTGCGCAGTCTTGTCCAGCGCCCTCCAGGCCACGCCATGGCTGAGTTCGCCGCCGATTTCGGCCAGCGGTTCATCGTCACTGTCGACACCGAAGAGGAGTTCGACTGGGACGCCCCGCTTACTCGTGACGAGCACGGCCAGGCGCATGTGCTGCGGATCGAGGCCTTCCAGCAGTTCTGCGAGAACTGCGGGATCGTGCCGATCTGGCTGGTGGACTGGCCCATTGCGACCTCAAAACTGGCACCCGAGATCCTGAAGTCCCGCCTGATCGATGGCCGCGCCGAGATCGGCGTGCAGTTGCATCCTTGGGTGAACCCGCCTTTTGACGAGGAGGTGACGCAGCACAATTCCTTTGCCGGCAATCTGCCGCGCGAGCTGGAGGCCGCGAAGTTCACCGCCTTGCGTGACAAGATCGAGGAACGCTTTGGCGTGGCGCCGATGATCTATCGCGCGGGCCGCTATGGCCTTGGCCCCCACACCGCCGAATTGCTCGCCGAGCAAGGCCTTGCGATCGATTCCTCGGTGCGCCCGCTGTTCGATTATTCGGCGGCCGGAGGTCCTGACTATCGCAAGTTTCCATTGGCACCCTATTGGCTGGACGACGAGAAGACGCTGCTCGAACTGCCGCTGACCACCAGCTTCTGGGGCATGTTGCGGCGGCAGGGAGACCTTATCTTCCCGCGCCTGTGGCGCATGCCTGCCCTGCGCGGCGTGCTGGCGCGGCTGGGCCTGCTTGAGCGCATCCCGCTCACCCCCGAAGGGATCACCGTGGAAGAGGCCATTCGCGGCATCGACATGGCCCTGGATGACGGTCTGCCGCTGCTGGTCTTCTCGTTCCATTCTCCCTCGCTGGACACCGGCTACACCCCCTATGTCCGCACCGAGGAAGACCTTGATGCGCTGTATGACTGGTGGCGGCGCGTCTTCGCCTATCTGCAGTCCCGCGGCGTGAAGCCCAGCTGCGTTTCCGAAGTGATGCAGAAGGTGATACGGTAGTAATACATTTCCCCGCTTGCCACGCGGTATGGCTACGGCTAGTTCCCCGCCCGCGATAGGGTGATCCACCAGGGATCAGGGGCCTGTAGCTCAGTTGGTTAGAGCTGGCCGCTCATAACGGCTAGGTCGCGGGTTCGAGTCCTGCCGGGCCCACCATCCCATCGCGAAAGACCCGGTCGGGGAGTGGCGCAGCCTGGTAGCGCATCTGTTTTGGGAACAGAGGGTCGCAGGTTCGAATCCTGTCTCCCCGACCAGTTTTGCAGACACGAAGATGTCCGGGGGACATCTTCGGCTGCAAAACTCCCGAGCGCAAGCGCGGGAGGCGGCGCGCGTAGCCCCCTACTCCACCACCTCAAACCGATAGCCCAGCGCATACAGCGGGTTCTCGCTATCCGCCGCCGCACCAGGGCGCTGCGCTTCCACTGCCTCCATGCTGGATGGCAGTTCGAACGGCAGGTAGCCGCGCGGCACCACGGCACCTTCGAGCACGTCCATCAGAGCGGCATCGCTTGCGCCAAAGCTGGCGATCAGCACATTGGCACGCGGCTGGAACGGTGTGAGAATGGCGGGACGGTCAAGCTGGATATCCGCCACCAGCGGCAGGCCTTCAGGCAGGCTATCCATGAACTCGCGCGCGGGATGATCTTCCGGGAAGGCCAGGCTGCCCTCCTGGTGCATCGCGCCAAAGACAAATCCGGGATGCAGCATTTCGGATGGCGAGCGCGTGCGCAGGATGGCGAGCTCCGCTTCCGCAACATCGGTGACAGGGATCAGGCCGGCAGCGGTCGCCGCCTCCTCGCTTACGCCGAACAACAATACGCGGGTGCCCTCGCTGATCGGGAAGGCATCATCTGCCTTGAGCAGCACCATGGAAGCGGCCATCGCCTCCTGCCCGCGAGCAATTTCTTCCGGCGTGCCGATTTCTGCAGCAGCGGCTTCGGCATCGACAAACGGGTCTTCGAACAGCCCGAGCTTGAAGCTCTGGATCAGGATGCGGCGCACGGCATCGTCGATACGCTCCATGTCGACGAGCCCTGCTTCGACGGCGGCGATGATGGGGGCCGGATCCTCGACCCCGCCGAACTGGTCCATCCCGGCGTTGAGCGCCTTGGCGAAGCGTTCCTCGCGCGTCAGGTCAAGCACGCCCCATGCGGTGGAAACATCGGCAAAGCTGGGCGCTTCGCCTTCGGGCGCGCCGTTGATGCACTTCTCGTTGCAGTCATTGGTGATCGCCCAGTCGGACAGGATCACCCCGTCAAAGCCAAGCTCGTCACGCAGCACGCCCTGCAGGATGCGTTCGTTATAGCCGACGCCGACCTGCTCCAGCTCCTCGCCGAAGAGCTGCAATTCCTCAAGGATCGAATAGGCGGGCATCACGCCCGATGGCTGCGAGCGCAACGCACCTGTGAACGGGCGGATATGCTGCTGCCATTCATAGATATTCAGCCGCGAATGGCGGCCATAGTAATTATGTGCATCGAAACCGGTGGTAGACGCGCTGTAACCTGCAAAGTGCTTGATCACCGCAGCTACCCCGCCCGGCGCAATGCCATTGGGTGAGCCTTGCAGCCCGCGCACGAAAGCCGCCGCTGTATCAGCCGAAACCTGCGCATCCTCGCCATAGGTATCGAAATTGCGCGGCCAGCGCGGTTCTGTCGCAAGGTCGATCTGCGGGCCGAGCAACATGGCAAAGCCCGCCGCGCGCAGATCATCGCGCACCAGCGCGGCATAGTCTTCGGCAAAGGCGGGATCGTGCAGCGCGGCGATGCCCACGCCATTGGGCCACTGGCTGAACTGCCCGCCCTCCACGCTTGCGCCAGCCAGTTCGGTGTAGCCATGGCGCGGATCGGTCATGATCACGGCGGGGATGCCCAGCCGATGCGCTTCGGCGGCTTCCTGCGCGCCGTTGTTGGCTTCGGCCAGTTCGCGATTTCCCGTGGCGAGCCGCGAGATGAAATGCGTGGCCTTCGTGCTGGCCATGTTCGCGGCCAGAGCTTCAAGGTCGTAACCCGTCGCAGGCTGGCCCATCGGCGCGTTGCCCGGCAGGCTGGCGACGATCATCACACCCGCCTTTTCCTCCAGCGTCATGCGCGCCAGCAGATCATCCGCGCGCTCTTCAGGCGTCAGGCGCCAGTCCTCATAGGGCGTCAGCGCACCATCGCGATCGAGATCGCGGAACGGGATGCCGTCCGCCTCCAGCACAGGGATCGTGCGGCTCTCGATGCTCGGCGCAACCACTTCGGGTGCGGAACAGCTGGCAAGCAGGAGGGCGAAGGTCGTGACGCTGGCAAATGTCTTCATGCCATCCTGTTGCCCTGACAAATTGCATCCCGCAAGGCCCTCGCCGCTTGCCCTAGCCGCCTTGCGCCTCTATCTGCGCGATCAACTCCAAACCACACGAATACCCCTCGCAAAGGACCACAGATGGCCGCCCAATACGCATATGTCATGAAGGGCATGACGAAGACCTTCCCCGGCGCGCAGAAGCCGGTGCTCTCTGACATCAACATCCAGTTCTACCAGGGTGCCAAGATCGGCATTGTCGGCCCCAACGGCGCGGGCAAGTCCACGCTGATGAAGATCATGGCCGGGATCGACACCGATTTTGCAGGCGAGGCATGGCCGGGCGAGAACATCACCGTGGGTTACCTGCCGCAGGAGCCGGAGCTCGATCCGAACAAGACCGTGCTCGAAAACGTCAAGGACGGCGCGCGCGACATTGCCGACATGGTCGAACGCTTCAACGCCATCTCCGCCGAGATGTGCGAGCCTGATGCCGATTTCGACGCGCTCGGCGCGGAAATGGGCGAGCTGCAGGACAAGATCGACGCAGTGGACGGGTGGACGCTCGACAACCAGCTCGAAATCGCCATGGAAGCGCTGCGCTGCCCGCCTTCGGACATGGGCGTGGAAAGCCTTTCGGGCGGTGAAAAGCGCCGCGTGGCCCTCACCCGCCTGCTGATCCAGAAGCCTTCCATCCTGCTGCTCGACGAACCGACCAACCACCTCGACGCCGAATCCGTCGAATGGCTGGAAAACCACCTCAAGGAATATGCCGGCGCGGTGCTGATGATCACCCACGACCGCTACTTCCTCGACAATGTGGTGGAGTGGATCCTCGAGCTCGATCGCGGCTCGTACTATCCTTATGAAGGCAACTATTCGACCTACCTTGAAAAGAAGGCCAAGCGCCTCGAGCAGGAAAGCCGCGAGGAAAGCGGCCGCCAGAAGGCGCTCAGCCGCGAACTCGAGTGGATCCGCCAGTCACCCAGCGCGCGCCAGACCAAGTCCAAGGCGCGTATCCGCAAGTTCGAGCAGCTGCAGGAAGCGCAAAACGACCGCAAGCCCGGCAAGGCACAGATCGTCATCCAGGTGCCCGAGCGCCTTGGCGGCAAGGTTATCGAGGCCAAGGGAATCTCCAAGGCCTATGGCGACAAGCTGCTGTTCGAGGACCTCTCCTTCATGCTGCCCCCCGGCGGCATCGTGGGCGTGATCGGCCCGAACGGCGCGGGTAAGTCCACCCTGTTCAAGATGATCACCGGGCAGGAAACGCCCGATAGCGGCACCATCGAGATCGGCGAGACCGTGCACCTGGGCTATGTCGACCAGAGCCGCGATGACCTGACGGCGAGCAACAATGTGTGGGAGGAAATCTCCGACGGGCTCGATTACATGAAGGTCAACGGCCACGACATGAGCACGCGCGCCTATGTCGGCGCGTTCAACTTCAAGGGCCAGGACCAGCAGAAGAACGTCGGCAAGCTGTCAGGCGGTGAACGCAACCGCGTGCACATGGCCAAGATGCTCAAGCAAGGCGGCAACGTGCTGCTGCTGGACGAACCGACCAACGACCTTGACGTGGAAACGCTGGGCGCACTGGAAGACGCAATCGAGAATTTCGCCGGCTGCGCCGTGGTCATCTCGCACGACCGCTTCTTCCTTGACCGCTTGGCCACGCATATCCTTGCATTCGAGGGCAACAGCCATGTGGAATGGTTCGAGGGCAACTTCGAGGCATACGAGGAAGACAAGCGTCGCAGGCTTGGTGATGCTGCGGATCGGCCTACGCGGTTGGCGTACAAGAAGCTGACGCGGTGATTGGCGGATTCTATCGTAATTGCGACTTTTGACAAATTATCTGTTAGCCAGCTCCTCTATGCAAAAGTGCTCACTTCTTCTGGCCGCTAGTCTAGTGTTCGCTGGGCCAGCCGTTGCCCAGAATTCGCCATATCTTTCTCGCTACTTTCAGGCCTATCCCTTCGAGGAGGTCGACGGTGTTAAATTCCTGGAACACCCTCAAGTGGTTGGGTCAGTGCGGCGAGCACTTAATATTCGATTCCTGCAAGACATGATACTGAGCGGAGAAGGTACAGCAGGGCCGATTGACGGCGTAAATGGGCTAATGCTCTCTTGGGCATGCGAGCAGCATAGCTGTGATCAACACAACTGGATGATTGTCGCACCAATCGAAGGGCGCAACGGCGCAATATGTTACTTTAATCGTGACCTTTCAAACGGCGGACGTTGGTTCGTAAACGGGGAGATGGTTTACGATATGCTTTTATCAGATTGCCAGAGGACTGATATTCCACGATCTGTGCTGCGGGCTATGGGCAGAACTTAAGTTTAGCTGGTTAAGACTGAATGGTGCAGTCCGCCCCTGAATTTCGTCCTGTGCTCTTCTCCGCAATTCAGCGGCAACTGATGTTTACGCAGCAGCGCAGAAACCTGCGGTAGTTGCAACAACACTCGGCGTTTCTACTTGGTTCAAAAAACTGGGCAGAGGCAAGCGACGCTTATCGCTTCAAGTTCCGTACTATCCTGATCTCCGTTCGCCCTGAGCTTGTCGAAGGGCCGCTTTTTCTTCTGTTTTTGCCGTTTGAAACAAGAGCGGTGCTTCGACAAGCTCAGCACGAACGGGTTATTGAGGGGTGTGCTGTACTACATTCGTCGCCCTGCTCAAGCATCGCGGCATGACCAAATCCCAACCCTCCCCTGATTACCACGCAAGGCACCCACAAACCCACGCCCGCACCTCGCGCAGAAATTCCTCTCCATTACCGTGTTCCATGCGTTCCAAGCGTGCCGCACGTGCGACCAGCCGAGCGCGATTACGGCACCACCCAGTTGCCCGCCCAATCACCCGGTCCGCCCTCGAATCGCGCGCGGCGGTGGCCTTCGTGGCCGAGCCACAGCCAGTCGAGCTCGTGCAATTCCACCAGCAGCACCGCGAAGTTGGCGCGCGCTGGCAGCAATTGCTCATCGTCCGGCTTCACGCCCTCCACTTCGGCTGGCAGGCCGGAGGTCGGCTCTTCGCTCACCGTGCCGGGGCCACCCTGCGCCAGATAGCAGCGCTTGGCGAAGTTCGTCGCATCGGCCCATGCGGCGTCTGCCACCGGTCCCTCCCGCTCGATCCTGCCCGTGCCCTTCGCGCGGATCTGGATCTTGGTATCGGAACAATGGAACAGCAGGCCCACCGGCGCGCCCTCCCCGATCACCGCGCATTTGGGCGAGCGGGCATCGGTGTGCAGGCGGCAGGTCCAGCTTTTCGCGTCGAAGGCGCGCAGCACCATCACCCGCACGTCGGCATCCGCCGTGCCGACAACGGGGGTGTGCATGGGCGAACGGCGGTTGCTGGCCGCTTCGGTCAGGCTCTTGCGGATATCCTCGGCGATCTGGTCGAGCGTTTCGAACATGGCTTCGGTGATGCGCCGCGCGTGACCCGAGGGCAAGACGGACTTTTGCACGCCACGTTCAGAAAACCATCCACAAAGATGAACGTTAAGCAAACAAGGTGGTTCAGTTAACGGACAGGGCGACTCGCGTAACAGACTGTATCAGACAAGCCGCACAGCCACTCGGCGGCGTGACAACCAAACGAGGAGGATGCTGCCATGCGTCTTGAAAGACTTCTGAAATCCAGCGGATTGGCTGCCCTGGCAATTGCCATGGCCGCACCCGTTATCCCGGCGCAGGCTTCGGCCAATGCCGATACCTCCGCTGCAGAACAGCGCGGTGGCGACCGCGAGAATCGTGGCCAGAACCGCGGCAATCGCGGCGAGGCCCGCCAGAACAATCGCGGCAACCGCCAGCAGGATCGCCAGCAGCGCCAGTCGAACAATGACAGCAACCGTGGCCAGATGCGCGCGGCGAGGCAGGAAGCCCGTCAGGTAGAACGCCAGGCTGATCGCCGCGCCAATCGTGTCGAGAACCGCGGTGATCGCCGTGCTGCCAACCTGCGCCAGCAGGATCGCCCGCGCGCTGCTGCACAGGTCGACCGTCGCAGCGAACGTCGTGCTGAACGGATTGACCGTCGCGGAGAGCGTCAGGCGGCCAATATCCGCCGCGATGCAAGGCAGGATGTGCGCCGCGACCGCGACAATCGCAACCAGCGCCCGCGCAACCTTGGCGAACGCCTGGGTGCAACGGACAGCCGCGCGATTGACCGTGCCGAACGCCGCGAGAACCGTCGTGACCGGGATGTGCGCAATGCAACCAGCCGCGCCTATCGCGACAATGACCGCAGCCGTGATTACCGCAACCGGGATCGCAACCGCGACTATCGCGATCGGGATCGCAACCGCACCTATCGTGACCGGGACCGCAACGGTTCCTATCGCGATGGCTACCGTGATGCCCGCCGCGAGGCGCGCCGTGACCAGCGCCGGTGGGACCGCAGGTGGCGCAACAACAACCGCTACAACTGGAACAGCTACCGCTACTCCAACCGCAATGTGTACCGCCTCGGCCGCTATTACGCGCCTTACCGGAACTACAGCTATAGCCGCGTGAACATCGGCTTCTATATCGACAGCCTGTTCTTCGGCAGCCGTTACTGGATCAACGATCCATGGCGCTATCGCCTTCCGGCTGTCTACGGCGACTATCGGTGGGTGCGTTACTATGACGACGTGCTGCTGGTGGACACCTATACCGGCGAAGTGGTGGACGTGATCTACGACTTCTTCTGGTAAGCCATACCCGACCAGTTGCCGGAAGAGTGGCCGGCGACCGGAACCCCCGCCTTCCCCTGAGGGCGGGGGTTTTGGATTCTGGTCGCGCTATCGCTTCGCTACTTGAGCGCAGGCGCTTTCCTACAAGGTCCTTCCTCAATACTTGAGCAGCCGATTGGAGGCGGTTACATCCCCTGTCATGGCAGTGAAAACGAGACCGGAATTCCTCAAGGACCAGCCGCGCCTGCGCACCGTGGGCAAGCAGGTGCGCGAGCGGCTGGCGGCCAATCCGCGCATGTGGAAATTCCCCTCCGACAAGG
>JAUIJI010000152.1 GCA_030431435.1 Alphaproteobacteria bacterium
AGATCATGGTCAGCTCAAGCTCGCGCACCAGCCGCTTGAGAAGGTTGAGGATCTGCGACTGGATCGAGACGTCGAGCGCCGAAACCGGCTCGTCCGCGATGATCAGTTCGGGTTCCGGTGCCAGCGCGCGGGCGATCGCGACACGCTGCCTCTGGCCGCCCGAAAATTCGTGCGGATAGCGCTTCATCTGGAAGGGATTCATCCCCACCGTGCGCAAAAGCTCTGCCACCCGGCCTCGCAGTGCCTCGCCTTTCAGTTCGGGATGGCGCGTCCGCACCGCCTCGCCCAGCGTATCGAGCACGGTCATGCGCGGATTGAGCGAGGCGTAAGGGTCCTGGAAGATCATCTGGAAGTTGATCCGCTCGGACCGGATATCCTTGTCCGAAATCGCGCTCAGTTCGCGGCCCTTGAGCCAGATATGCCCGGAAGTGGGGCGCAGCAGCTGCATGATCGTGCGGCTCAAGGTCGACTTGCCGCAGCCGGATTCGCCCACCAGCCCGAGGATTTCGCCCTTGTTGATGGTGAGCGAGACGCCGTCGACCGCCTTGACCACGCCCTTGCTTTCGCGCGTGAACAGCGTGGTACCCATATCGAAATGGGTCTTCACATTGTCGAGGACGAGGAAGTCCTTCTGCGGATTGCCGATCACCGCGTTCATGCGTCGCCCTCCACAGTCTCGACAGCATCGACATCGGCCTTGGCGAGCACGGTTTCGATGGGCGCGCTGCTGTCGCAATAGCCACAGGCGGACCAGCAATGGCCCGGCTCGATCTCCTCAAGCGGGGGCCGTTCGCCTTCGGGCTGGCCGATCTTGGGATAGGGGCAGCGCGGATGGAAGGCGCAGCCGTGGATCGGCTTGGACACGTCCGGCGGCAAGCCGGGAATGGTGAACAGTTCCTGCCCCTTCTCCTGCAGCGAGGGGATCGTCTTCTGCAAGGCGCGGGTATAGGGGTGGCGCGGATGGTGGAATATCTGCTCGACAGAGCCGCTTTCCATTTCGCGCCCGCCATACATCACCAGCACCTTGTCGCACGATCCGGCCACCACGCCGAGGTCATGCGTCACCAGGATCACCGCCGTGCCAAGATCGTTCTGGCGCTGCTTGATGATATCCATGATCTGCGCCTGCACCGTCACGTCGAGCGCAGTGGTCGGCTCGTCAGCGATCAGCAGGTCCGGCTCGGTGATCAGCGCCATGGCGATCATCACGCGCTGGCGCATGCCGCCGGAAAATTCGTGCGGATAGCTGAAGACGCGCTTGCTGGCGCCGGGAATGCCCACTTCCTCCAGCGCCTCGATCGCCTTGTTGAGCGCCGCCTTCTTGTCGATATCGCGGTGCGTCTGCAGCGCTTCGATCAGCTGGGTGGAAATCCGCAAATAGGGATTGAGCGAGGTCATCGGGTCCTGGAAGATCATGCTGATCTTGTCCCCGCGCACCTTGCGCAATTCCTGTTTCGACATCTGCAGCAGATCGCGCCCGTCATACATGGCCGTCCCGCGCTCGATCCGGCCAGGTGGCTCGGGGATCAGGCGCATCAGCGAATAGCAGGTGACAGACTTGCCCGAACCGGATTCGCCCACGATGCCGAGCGTCTCGCCGCGATCGAGCGAGAAACTCACGCCATCGACAGCGCGCACGACACCGTCGCGTGTGTGAAACCAGGTGGTCAGGTCATCGACATCGAGCAGGGGCATCAGGTCAATCCTTGGCGCTCTTGGGATCGAGCGCGTCGCGCAGCCCGTCGCCAATGAAGTTGAGGCAGAACAGCGTCACGGCAAAGAAGCCTGCCGGGAAGAGCAGCAGCCACGGATAGATTTCCATGTTCGTCTGCCCTTCGTTGATCAGCACGCCCCACGAAGCGTTGGGCGGCTGCACGCCCAGGCCGAGGAAGCTGAGGAAGGCTTCCAGCAGCATCACGGCAGGAACCGTCAGCGTGGCGATCACGATCACCGGGCCGAGCACGTTTGGAATGAGGTGGCGCACGATGATGCGCCGATGAGAATATCCGAGCGAGACTGCCGCCTCGACGAATTCCTGCTTCTTCAGGCTGAGCACGCCGGAGCGCACGATACGCGCCATGGAAAGCCATTCGACACAGCCGATGGCGACAAACATCAGCCACAGCGATCGGCCAAATGCGACCATCAGCAGGATCACGAAGATCGTGAACGGCAGCGCATAGAGCAGGTCCACGAAGCGCATCATCGAGGCATCAACCTTGCCGCCGACATAGCCTGCCGTGGCGCCATAGATGACGCCGATGGCGAGCGCGACGACAGTGGCGACGAGGCCGACCAGCAGCGAGATGCGCCCGCCTTCCATCACGCGGACCATCAGGTCACGGCCCAGCGTGTCCGTCCCGAACCAGTGTTCGGCAGACGGGCCTTCGGCACCGGCAAAAAGGTCCTGCGCGGTGGCGTCATAGGGTGACAGCAAGGGCCCGACGAAGCAGAACAGGCAGATGAAGACAAAGACGAACAGGCTGCCCACAGCCAGCTTGTTCTTCCTGAGGCGTGCCCAGGCGTCCTTCCACAGCGAGGAGCCTTCGACGAGCTCCTCTTCCGCGATCGCGGCATCTATTGGCACATCAGTCATATTTCAGCCGTGGGTTGAGGGCGACCTGCACGATATCGACAAGCAGGTTCATCAGGACGATCATCGCGGCGAACAGGACGGTCAGCCCCAGCACGAGGAAATCATCGCGGTTGAGCGCGGCACGGACGAACCACTGGCCGAGGCCGGGAATCTGGAAGATCGTCTCGACCACGAAGGAGCCGGAAATGATGCCCGCCAGCGCCGGACCAAGGAAAGTGATCGCGGGGATCAAGCCGCCCTTGAGGCAGTGCTTCCAGATGATCGTGCTTTCCGCCACGCCCTTGGCGCGCGCCGTGCGGACCCAGTCCTGGTTGAGCATTTCCAGCATCCCACCGCGCGTGAGGCGAGCGAAATAAGCGGCGTAATAGAGGCCCAGCGTGGTTGCAGGCAGGATTGCGAATTCGGGGCCGTACCAGCCTGCGACCGGAAGCCACTGCAGGATCAAGCCGAAGACCAGCGCGAGCAGCGGGCCCATCACGAAGGTCGGCAGGCAGATGCCCGCCATCGATACCGACATGGGGATGTAATCGAGCCATGTGTTGCGCTTCACCGCCGCCAGAATCCCTGCCGGAACACCCAGCAGCAAGGCCAGACCGAGCGAAATCGAACCCAGCGTCAGCGACACGGGGAAGCTCTCCGCGATGATCTGCGTCACCGTGCGGTTGGCGTAAACCGCCGAGGGCCCGAATTCGCCTTGCACGAAATTGCCCAGCGAGGTGATGAAGCGTTCGCCCAGCGGCCTGTCATAGCCATAGAAGGCTTCGATCTGCGCAAGGATTTCCGGCGCAATGGCGCGTTCGGAACTGAACGGACTGCCCGGGGTGGCAGCGACCAGCAGGAAGGTCACCGCGTAAATCCCCAGCAGCACTAGCACACCCTGCAACAGGCGCATGGCGATGAATTTCAGCATGGTTCGGTCATTCGGCCGCGACGATCCTCATTTATCATTTATTCTGCGCCTGTGCTGCCTTCTGGCTCCAGCCAGACATATTTGTAAGGGTGCTTGTCGAGCAAGGTCGCTTCCCAGCCCTTCACTCTCGTGTCTTTCAGATAGACGCGCGTGTACCAGTAAATGGGAATGATGGGCATTTCATCGAGCAGGATCGCCTCGGCTTCGGTGAAGATGGCCGTGCGTTCCTCCTCTGTATCAACATTGCGCGCCCGCGAGACCAGGGCATCGTAGCGAGCATTGCTCCAGCCGGTGTCATTGTTGCCATTGCCGGTGGTGAACATGTCAATGAACGTCGAGGGATGGACATAATCGCCGATCCATCCGGCGCGCGACACGTCGTAATCGAGGTTGGACTGGCTATCGAGATAGACCTTCCATTCCTGGTTGTAGATACCGACCTCGATGTTCAGTTCCTGCTTCCACAGCGCCTGGATCGCCTCCGCGATCTTGCGGTGCGCTTCACTGGTGTTGATCATGATTTCGATGTTGGGGAAGCCCTGCCCGTCAGGATAGCCGGCTTCGGCCAGCAGGCGCCTTGCTTCGTCAGGATCGAACTGCACCGCGTCGGAAGTGTCGTATCCGGGGATGCCTTGCGGCACCAGGCCGGTGGCTGCCGCCTGTCCGCCCTTGGTAACGCGTTCAACCAGCAATTGCTTGTCCAGCGACAGCGCCAGGGCGCGACGCACGCGCACATCGGTGAAGGGTTCGCGGGTCACATTGATGCGGTAGAAATAAGTGCCCAGGTAGGGGTCGATCGTCATGTTTTCCGGCAGGATTTCCTGGAAATAGGCAATCTTGTCCGGGTTCACCGTGTTGGTCATGTGCAGCCGGTCATTGCGGAACATGGTCTCTTCGGTGTTGGCGTTGTCGATCGGATAAAAGCGGATACCGTTCAGCCGCACTGTTTCCGCGTCCCAGTAATTGGGGTTTCGCTCCACCTCGATCACCTGGTTGGTGACCCATGATTTCAGCTGGAACGGGCCATTGCCGACATAGTTTTCCAGCGTTGACCAGCCACTTTGCCTGTCGGTCATGCCGCCATGTTCTTCGACCACGCGAGGGTTCACCGGATAGAAGCTGGAATGCTTGAGCATGGAGGGGAAATGCGGCGTCGGCCCCTCCAGCGTCACGCGCAAGGTCTTGTCATCAAGCACTTCCACGCCGACTTCGCCGAAATCGGTAATCTCGCCGGAATTGAAGGCCTCGGCATTCCTGATGACATAGAGCATCGGTGCATATTCCGCGCCAAGCGTGGGGGACAGAATGCGCTCCCAGCTATAGGCAAAGTCCTGCGCGGTAACGGGATCGCCATTGCTCCACAGCGCATCACGCAAATGGAAGGTCCAGACGGAGAAATTGTCCTCGCTCTCCCAGCTTTCCGCCATCCCCGGCTCG
>JAUIJI010000028.1 GCA_030431435.1 Alphaproteobacteria bacterium
TCAACGACGCCGAGAACCTCCACTAAACACCGTCTCAATCTCGATTAAGAGTTTCACGAAAGGAAAGTACAATGGAAGCAGAAGCTGCAAAGCTCGTTGGTGCGGGTCTCGCTGCTATCGGTGCCGGCATGGCCGCCATCGGTGTGGGTAACGTGTTCGGTTCGTTCCTTGAATCCGCCCTGCGCAACCCGGGCGCCGCAGACGGCCAGCAGGGCCGCCTGTTCATCGGATTCGCCGCAGCCGAACTTCTCGGCCTGCTGGCCTTCGTTGTGGCGATGATCCTGATCTTCGTCGCCTGACGAACCCTGATTGGCGGGCCGGGCGAAATCTCGTCCGGCCAGCCGATCGCCTGATTATTTCCTGACGACAGCCGGAATCCGTCCATGCCCCAGATAGCCCAATTGGCCGAAACCTATTCCAGCCAGATCTTCTGGTTGCTGGTTATCTTCGGTTTCGTATTCTTCGTCATCGGCAAGGGCATGGTGCCCAAGGTGATGGATACGGTCGGCCTGCGCGACAAGCAGATCGCTGATGACCTGGCAGCCGCCCAGGCCGCCCGCGATGCGGCTGACGAGCAGGAAGAAGCCTGGCGCAAGCGGGAAAATGAAAACCGCGCCGCCGCCCAAGCGCTGGTGAGCGAGGCCAAGGCCAAGGCTGCCGCCTCGACCGAGAAGAAGCTGGCAACCGCGCAGGCGAAGATCGATACGCAGGCTGCAGAAGCCGAAGCGCGCATCGCTGCCGCCTCTGCTGAAGCGGCAAGCGAGATCCAGAACGTCGCCAGCGAGGCGGCGCAGGATATCGTGTCGCGCATCGCCGGCATCAATGTTGACCGTGCGGCCGCTACGGCTGCTGTGAAGAAGGCTCTGGCCAATGGCTAACGCTCAGGAACTCCCCGAGGTCTTCACCACTGAAGATCCGGCCATGGAGCACGCCATGGAAACGGGCGCGCATACCGAAGAGGCATCTCACGGTCCCAGCGCGCTTGGCCTGAACCCCGGTGGCTGGGTCGGCCTGGCGATGCTCGTCTTCCTGATCATCCTGATCTGGAAGGGCGTGCACAAGATCATCCTTGGCGGGCTCGATGGCAAGATTGCCGCCATCCGCGCCAACCTCGATGAAGCCAAGCAGCTTCGCGAGGAGGCGGAGGCGCTGCGGGCAGAATATGCCGCAAAGATCGCCAATGCCGAGCAGGATGCGGAAGCGATGCTCGAGAACGCCCGTTCCGAAGCTGACGCCATCGTCGCCAAGGCCAAGACGGACACTGCTGCCATGATCGCCCGCCGCGAGAAGATGGCGACGGACAAGATCGCCGCTGCCGAACGTCAGGCGGTTGACGATCTGCGCGCGAAGGCTGCGGAAGCCTCTACTGCTGCCGCTGCCGCCCTAATCGCGGACAAGCACGATGCCGAGGCAGATGCTGCACTGGCCGACAAGGTCATCGCCGAAATCTGATTGGGCCAGCATTGCTGATCTTTTGAAGACCCCGCTTCGGCGGGGTTTTCTTTTGCATGGCGCCCGTTGAATGCATAGGTTCCGCGCCGGAACGGAGCTTCAAAGGGAGAGACAGACATGCATGTTGCGGTATTGGGTGCGAGCGGCAAGGGCGGCTCCGAAATTGCCAAGGAACTGGTTGCGCGCGGCCACACCGTGCTGGGCCTCGCCCGCAAGCCTGAAGCAATTCCTGCTGAGGCAGGCATCACCGCCAAGGCCTGCGATGCGCATGACGTCGATGCGCTGGCAGAGGCAATCACAGGCGTTGATGCCGTGATCAGCGCGCTGCATTTCGACGTGACGGCAGAGATGCTGCTCGGTGCGGTGAAGAAGGCTGGCGTCAATCGCCTGCTGGTGATGGGCGGCGCAGCCAGCCTCAAGGGTGCGGATGGTGTGCGGCTTTATGATTCCCCCAACTTCCCCGAAGAGATCAAGCCTATGGTGATTGGCGGGATCCACTTTCTCGATGCCCTGCGCGAGGAAAAGGAGGTCGACTGGACCTTCTTCTCGCCCGCCATGGTGATCTTCGTTGGCCCGCGTATGGGGCCGGACAGCTTCCGCCTCGGCACCGAGGAGCTGGTGGTAGAGTCCAATGGCGAGAGCAAGATCAGCTATGCTGACTACGCCATCGCCATGGTCGACGAGCTGGAAGCGCATAACCACAGCCGCTCGCGCTTCACCATCGGGTACTGATCATCCTGCGTTGCCCCCAGCGGGTCTGCGGATCCGTTGGGGGTAGACACCGGCTGCCATCGTTGGTCCGTGCCGCTGAGCGGACAGGCCGATTTTTGGCGGAAATCCTACGGTCTTTGGGCCATGTCGGGAACAAATCGCCCTCCTGCGCTTAGAGTTGTGTGAGGCAACCATAGCAATTGAGGGTCCCTTATTATGAGAAGTTTGTTGTTCGGCGCATCGGCCATTGCGCTGATGCTTCCCGCCAGTGCCGTCGCGGGTGAAGCCTATGTTGGAGTAAGCGGGGGGCTCGTGCTTCCCGAGAACTCCCAAAACCAGGGTGCGTTCGATTCCACCGTTCCGGCGGTGGTCGATGGCACCACGGAAGTCTGGGGTGCCATCCCGTCCGGCACGGAGCTGGAGTGGACGACCGAGTTCCAGGAAGGCTGGCAAGCCGGCGGCGTGGTCGGTTATGCTTTCGATAATGGCCTGCGTGCTGAAATCGAAGGCTTCTACAATGAAGCTGACGTGGACGAGCACTACGGCATCGCTGTTGGCGGTGCCGATATCGGACCGGCCGATGCTTCCGTGCTGCTGCGCACAGTCGATCCCGCGGGAATTGCCGTGGGTTCGGTTCTCGCCGATGGCCGGGGGGACGTGAAGAACTACGGCGCCTTCCTCAACCTGCTGTATGATTTCAACGCTGATGGTCCGGTCAGCCCCTACATCGGTGGTGGTATCGGCTATCAGTGGACCAAGCTCAATTACGTCCCCTCGGGCGTCGCTGTCGGCTCGGTCAAGGATGACGGCCTTGCCTGGCAGGGCATCGCCGGTATTTCCTTCGACGTATCGGACAGTGTCGAGATGTTCGCGCAATATGCCTATCGCGAGCAGTTTGACGATACTGTTGTGCCGCTGTCTCTCGTGCCTGCCACGATCGAGGTGGAGAACAAGCAGTCTCTGCTCACCGCTGGTCTGCGGGTGAAGTTTGGTGCGGAACAGGCTCCGCCGCCTCCGCCTCCGCCGCCGCCTCCTCCGCCCCCGCCGCCTCCTCCTCCGCCGCCCCCGCCGCCGCCTCCGCCGCCGGCACCGCCGCAGGCCGTGTGTAACGAAGGGCCGTACATCGTGTTCTTCGACTGGGATCAGTCGGACATCACGCCTGAGGCAGCAACGGTTCTGGATTCGGCCATCACCGCCTATGGCGATTGCGGCACCGCTGCGATCATGCTGGCCGGTCACGCTGACCGCTCGGGCTCGGTGACTTACAACGTCGGCCTGTCCGAGCGTCGTAACGAGGAAGTCCAGGGTTACCTGACCAACCGCGGCATCCCTGCTGCACGCATCTCCAGCGAAGCATTCGGCGAAAGCATGCCGCGTGTCGAAACCGCTGACGGTGTGCGCGAACTGCAGAACCGCCGTGTGGAAATCACTTACGGTCCGGGTTCGGGCAACTAAGCCAGAACCCACCGCAAGGTGAACGAAAGGGGCCGGGGGGAAACCTCCGGCCCTTTTTCATGCCCTATTGCGGCGCGGCGCGGGGCATTGCAGCCGATCTGCACAACACATGCGAGGGCTTGCCGGAGTGATAGAGCGAGCGCGTGGATCTGGGCTGGCTGTCGCGACCGCCACCGCGTTGGTCGGGGCGCGCCTACATCCCGCTAGCAACCGCTGGCACCCGGGGCTGGGCCGGGTCAGTCCTTGCTTGCAGGGGTGTCTTCGATCCTTGCAGTCACCGCGCGTTGCCGGATCATCTCCGATGTCTCGCGGCTGGCATCATGGCTCCAGCCCGGCTCGCGCCACATGTAGGATAGCTTGTGTCGCCAGGGTGCGTGCCACACGTCTCGGGCGATGGCGGCCCACTCGTGAAACGCTGCCTTGATCAGGTTGAAGCTGCCCAGTTGGCTGACGATGCCATAGCGTATCGGCACCTCGTCCACCTCAGGCTCGAAAGTGCCGAACAGCTTGTCCCAGATGATGAATGTCCCGGCGTAGTTCCGATCCAGATATCGCCCGTTGGTGGCATGATGCACGCGGTGGTGCGACGGTGTGTTCATCACCGCCTCGAACCAGCGCGGCATGCGCCGGATCGCTTCGGTATGGATCCAGAACTGGTAGATGAGGTTGAAGGCCGCGCAGGTCAGGATCATCCCCGGCTCGAATCCGGCGAAGGCCAGCGGCAGGCGGAAGATGAAAGACAAGGCGAAAAAGCCGGTCCAGGTCTGCCTGAGCGCAGTCGAGAGATTATAGTGCTGGCTGGAATGGTGGTTCACATGCGCCGCCCAGAACCAGCGCACGCGGTGCCCTGTGCGATGCAGCCAGTAATAGGCCAAGTCGTCTGCCACGAAGCACAGCGCCCAGGCCCACCACGCCCAGCCGAACGCAAGGGGAGAGAGGGCGTGGGCCGATACCAGCAGCGGCACTGTCACCAGCGCAGCTGCAGCGCCCGCAATCAGGCTGCCCACTCCAAGGGCCAGGGAAACGGCGGTATCGCGCGCCTCGTAGATGCGACGCCTTTCACTGCCTCGCGCCCAGGCGATCTCCAGCATGATGAGCAGCACGAATGCCGGGATGGCATAGGGAAGGGGATCGAAGCTGGTCATGTGTCGCCGCCGGTTGCGCAAGACAGGATGGCGCTCCAACGAGCCGCCTCGGCGCCTGCATCAAACCGGAAGCAGCGGCCATGATGCCAGATCGTGAAAACCTCACCGTCCTGTGTCACGCTGGATTGCCGACCAAGCAGCTGCGCCACATGATGGGCGCCGTGGGAAGCCACCACTGCCACCCGACCTAGGCTATCAACCGCCACAACCGTTGAAGGGTTTTGGCAGCGCACGCTTTGCCGGCAATCGAAACCGCCGGGAAGGCCATCAAGCAACTGCTCCAGCTCAGCTGCACCAGGTGGCACGACATCACCGGAAAAGCCGAACCGCTTCGCCAGCCATACCAGGACAAGCACGGCCACCGCGACCGCAACAAGGACCGGGAGCGATCCCATCCCTCCGGCCTATTTTGCGGCGCGTGCCGCCAAAGCGTCCATGACCTGCCGGACCGGCGATACATCATAGCCCGCGCCTGCGGCAGCTGATGCAATGTCTTCGGGATCGCGGCCTTCGCTCGCCTGAACCAGCGACCAAAGAAGTGTAGAGCGCGTGCCGGAGCGGCAATATGCCAGTACTGGCCCTTCGTTCTGCCCCAGTGCTTCCTGCAATGCGCTCACCTGGACTTCGCTGAAGCCGGTATGGTCGACGGGTATGGCGCAGTAGGCCATTCCGGCCGCCTTTGCCGCAGCCTCGATCGCAGCTCCTTCTGTCTGGTCCTCGCTCTCGCCATCGGGGCGATTGTTCACCACCAGGGTGAAGCCGCGCTCTGAAGCTTCCTTCACATCGTCCAGCGTGATCTGCGGGCTGGCCCAGAATGTTTCGGATAACTGCCGAAAATCGCTCATTTGTCATTCTCCAATCGCGGCCCGGCACGCAAAGCGCCGCGGCGAACTTCCTGCCCGCGCACTTCCTGCACGCAGCCGACCCTTTGACGCAAGACTTGTCCCATCTGCAGGTGCCGCAAAGGGACAGTCCGGGGTTGTCAAATGGTTGCAATCTTAAATTGTTCGCCAGCCGGGCTTAACTAGGGTATATAGCTGCACCAGAAGTGGTGGGCACGTCTTTCGCTTCCATCAGGCAGGTTTTTCGTCCGTGCTGACTGGTGACCAAAAACAGGGCGGAATTGAAGGTTAATTGAGTACATGGGTTACGACAAAGGTCGTCGCGGCCGGGGACGCGACAAGCGGGACGGTTTCGGAGAAGACGCATACGATCCATTCCAGGAAGGCGGTCCTCCGCCGATGGGCGGGAATGACTGGCGCGGCGGTGGTGACCGTTTCGGCGGTGGTGATCGCTTTGGCGGCGGCGGAGACCGTTTCGGAGGAGGCGGTGGTGGCCGTTTCAACGATGATCGTGGCGGCGGCAACCGTGGCGGTGGCGGCTTCGGCGGCCCGCGCGGTGGCGGCGGTGGCGGACCTCGCGGCGGCGGCATGCCTGCGCAGGTGGTCGGCACCGGCCAGGGCAAGGTCAAGTTCTTCAACGCACAGAAAGGCTTCGGCTTCATCCAGCGCGATGAAGGCGGCGAAGATGTTTTCGTGCACATCAGCCAGGTCGAGCGTGCGGGTCTTTCGGGGCTCGCCGAAGGCCAGGAATTGCAGTTCAACCTCGTGGATCGTGGCGGCAAGGTTTCCGCTGCCGACCTGCAGGTCGTTGGCGATGTGATCGAAGTGGAAGAGCGCGCTCCGCAGCGCGAGCTGACTGGCGAAAAGGCTGTCGGCACCGTCAAGTTCTTCAATGCGATCAAGGGCTTCGGCTTCATCACGCGCGACGATGGCAAGGAAGATGCTTTCGTCCACATCAGCGCGGTTGAACGCTCGGGCATTTCCAGCATCAACGAAGGCGACCGCTTCGAGTTCGATCTCGAAGTAGACCGACGAGGCAAGTACTCGGCTGTCAACCTGGTGCCGGCGCAGGGCTGATCCCGCGCGGCACTGACCAGGAACGGCGGCCGGGTTTGACCGGCCGCCGCACCCGTCATAGATGGTTTTCATGATGCGGCGGCCACCACGGCCGCCATTTGTCGTTTCAGTTTTCGATTCGAAGGAATTCATCCATGACTATCACCCCGCTGATGCCGGTTTACCCCCGGTGCGGAGTACGGCCCGTGAAGGGCGAGCACTGCCACCTCATTTCCGAGGACGGCACGCGCTATCTCGATTTTGCTGCCGGCATCGCGGTCAACCTGCTGGGCCATTCGCACCCCGCCCTGATCGGTGCGATCCAGAAGCAGGCCGAGACGCTGATGCATGTCTCCAACCTCTATGGCAGCCCGCAAGGCGAGAAGCTGGCGCAGCAGCTGGTCGATGCCACCTTTGCCGACACGGTGTTCTTCACCAACTCGGGCGCAGAAGCTGTCGAGGCGGCGATCAAGACCGCGCGCGCCTATCACCAGAGTGAGGGGGGTGATTCGAATCGATTCGAACTGATCACCTTCAACAACGCCTTCCATGGCCGGACGATGGCCACCATCAGTGCGTCGAGCCAGGTGAAGATGCACCAGGGTTTCAATCCGCTGCTGCCCGGCTTCAAATATGTCGAGTTCAATGATCTCGAGGCGGTGAAGGCTGCGATCGGGCCCAACACGGCAGGCTTCCTTGTCGAGCCGATCCAGGGCGAGGGCGGGATTCGCGTCGGCACGCAGGAATTCATCAAGGGCCTGCGCCAGCTGGCGGACGAGCATGATCTGATGCTGGTGCTGGACGAGGTGCAGACCGGCGTTGCCCGCACAGGCACGATGTATGCCTATGAGCAATACGGCATCGAGCCGGATATCCTCGCCACGGCCAAGGGCATCGGCGGCGGTTTCCCGCTCGGCGCTTGCCTCGCCACCGAAAAGGCGGCGCGCGGCATGACCTTCGGCACGCATGGTTCAACCTACGGCGGAAATCCGCTGGCCATGGCTGCGGGTTCCGCCGTCATGGATGTCGTGGCGAATGAGGAGTTTCTGGGCGAGGTGCGGGAAAAGGGCGATCGCCTGCGCGCGCGGCTGGAACAGTTCATCGGCAATTACCCGGAACTGTTCGAGGAAGTGCGCGGCCTGGGCCTGATGCTGGGCCTGAAGATGAAGGGCGAACCGCGCCCGTTCATGGTCCACTTGCGCGACAACCACCAGTTGCTGACCGTGGCTGCGGGCGACGGCACGCTGCGCCTCTTGCCGCCGTTGGTGATTGGCGATGCGGAGATGGACGAGTTCTTCGAGAAGCTCTCTGCCGGTGCGGCGGACTTCGATCCTGACGGGGACAGCTGATGGCTTACCGCAATTTCCTCGACCTCGGCGATGCCGGCGGCAATGCGATTGCCGCCATGCTGCACGATGCGATTGACCGCAAGGCTGCGCGCAAGGGTTGGCCCAAGGGGCAGGCGGACAGCGATGCTCCGCTGGCAGGCCGCGTTTTGGCGATGGTGTTCGAGAAAAACTCCACCCGCACACGCGTCAGCTTCGATATCGCTATTCGCCAGCTGGGCGGAACGCCGCTGATCCTCGATTCGGGCACTTCACAGCTCGGCCGGGGCGAGACTGTGGCTGACACGGCGCGCGTGCTCGGGCGTATGGCCGATGCGATCATGGTGCGTACCGATGATCACGCAAAGGTGGAGGAGATGGCGAAGCACGCTGGCGTGCCGGTCATCAACGGGCTGACTGACCAGTCGCACCCCTGCCAGATCGTGGCGGACCTGCTCACCATCATCGAGCATGGCAAGGCGCTGCCGGGCTTGCAGCTCGCCTGGCTGGGAGATTGCAACAATGTGATGAATTCGCTGGTCGAGGCTGCGGGCCTGCTGAAGTTCGACATGCGCATCGGCACGCCGGAAGGCTATGTGCCCGATGCGCTTTATGTCGATGCGGCGCGTGCTGCGGGCTCGACGATCTCACTGACCCATGACGCTGCCGAAGCAGCGCGAGGGGCTGACGTTGTCGTTACCGACACATGGATATCCATGGGACAGGAGCACGCCGAGGCGAAGCTCGCCGAACTGGCGCCATTCCAGGTCAACGCAGCCTTGATGGGCCATGCAAAGGAGGATGCGAAATTCCTTCATTGCCTGCCTGCGCATGTGGGTGAGGAAGTCAGCGAGGACGTGTTCGAAGGACCGCAATCAGTCGTTTTCGACGAGGCTGAAAACCGCATCCACGCCCAGAAATCGGTGCTCTTGTGGTGTTTCGGGCTGCTGGGTGACGCGGCGGGTTAAATTCCGAAGCAACCAGTCCCATATTCACCAGATGGCAGAACGCGAACCCGCAACGCCGCAAACCGGCTTCGACCAGCTCCTGACTTTCACCATCCCCGAACGCGATTGTCGCGGGCGGATGGTGCGGCTCGGTCCGGTGCTGGACGAAGTGCTTGGCGCGCACGACTATCCGCCCGCGATCAAGCACGTGCTGTCGGAAGCACTGGTGCTGGCAGCGCTGATGGGGGGCTTGCTGAAGGAGGAAGGTGATCAGCTGACGATGCAGGCTCAAGCCGAAGGCGGCGTGATCAGCCTGCTGGTCTGCGATTATCGCGATGGTGAGATCCGCGGCTATATCGAGCATGACCCGGCGGAGTTCGACAAACTCGGCTCTGATCCGGTGCTGAGTGACCTGTTCGGCACGGGCTATCTTGCGATCACCTTTGATATCGCCAAGACCGGCCAGCGTTACCAGGGCGTGGTCCCGCTGGAAGGTGACAGCCTGACCGATGCAGTCGAAAGCTATTTCGCGCAGAGCGAGCAGGTGCCGACCTATATCCACACGGCAGGCAAGTCCGGCGCTTCGGGCAATATTGCCGGCGGCATGCTGATCCAGCACCTTCCTGAAGGCGAAGAAGGCCGCGAACGGCTGCATGCCCAGCTCGACCATCCCGAGTGGGAGCATGTGTCGATCCTCGCCGAGACCCTCACGGATGACGAGATAATCGAACAGTCTTTGTCATTGGAACAGCTCGTCTGGCGGCTGTATCATGAGGAAGAAGAGATCAGGGTGGCGCCGGGGGCCACTATTGTTCGCGGCTGCCGATGCACGGAGGCACATTTTGAAGACGTCCTCTCGCGGTTTCCCAAGGAAGAGCGGCGGGAAATGGCGGATGAAAACGGGATCATCGTCGTGGATTGCGCCTTCTGTTCCAAGAAGTTCCCGATCCAGGATTAGCATGTAACGAACTCGTTTCGTCGCACGCATAAGTCAATTGGTCGTTCAGCTTGGCCGTGGTATACTGCTTGGGATGGAACCAGATGGAGGTAGGCATGAGTAAGGGAAGGAAGGTGCGGTTCGCATCCGTCGCTGCGGCTTTTCTTGCCGTTGCTGTGCCCGCGGCTGCTCAAGCGCCGGAACTGGCCATGCTCGACAACCTCAATCGGGGCAATTGGGATCTTCGCATGCGTGGCGAGGGTGGAAATATGTCCATTTGCGTTCGGACGGGGCGGGAATTGATCCAGCTGCGCCACACGCAATCGGGCTGCTCACGCTATGTCGTGCAGGATGACCCCAACGAAGTGACGGTGCAATATACCTGCCGCGGAGATGGCTACGGCCGCACCACGATCCGTCGTGAGGGCAATGGCCTGGTGCAGGTCCGCAGCCAGGGCATCCAAGGCGGAACGCCGTTTTCGCTTCAGGGTGAGGCCCGTCACACCGGCGGGTGTTGAGCGGAATTCTCCGAAGCACTTGCCGTAAGCCTTCGACCTGCCTAGCCCCTTGCGCATGGCAAACGGAACACCAAAAGCCGTAGTGCTCTTGTCAGGAGGGCTGGATTCCATGGTCGCGGGCGGGATCGCGCGCGAGCTGGGATTTGCCGTGAATGCGCTGACCATCGATTATAACCAGCGGCACCGGCGCGAGATCGAATCTGCCACGGTTATCGCTGAGAAACTGGGGGCTGAACGTCACGTCGTTCTGCCGCTTGATCTCAGCCAGTTCGGTGGCTCGGCACTGACTGATGATATCGACGTACCCAAGGGTGGCGTGGAGGAAGACGGAATCCCGGTCACCTATGTGCCCGCGCGCAACCTCGTTTTCCTGTCGCTTACGCTGGCTTGGGCGGAAGCGATCGGATCGCATGATATTTTCATCGGCGTGAACGCGCTGGACTATTCTGGCTATCCGGATTGTCGCCCCGATTTTATCGCAAGTTTTCAGGAGACTGCGCGGCTCGCCACCCGCGATGGCGTGCAGGGCAAACCCTTCACCATCCATGCGCCCTTGCAGCATTGGGCCAAGGTCCGGATCGCGCAGGAAGCGGATCGGCTTGGTCTGGACCCGGCCATGAGCTGGTCCTGCTATGATCCGACGCCCGAAGGCATCGCCTGCGGATTGTGTGACAGCTGCCGCTTGCGTCAGAAGGGCTTTGCCGAGGCAGGCCTTGTCGACAATACGCGATACCACGCCCTCCCGGATCGCGAGTGATGGAACGGGGGGAGGAAGAACAGGTCGAGGAGAGCAGGGCGCCTGGATACAGCTGGTACGCACTTGGCGTGCTGTTCCTTGTATATCTGGTCAACTTCGTGGATCGCCAGATCCTGTCGATACTGGCCAACGACATCCAGGCAGACCTTGGCATAGACGATGCCCAGCTTGGTTTTCTCTATGGTACGGCCTTCGCGATCTTCTACGCCCTCTTCGGAATTCCCTTGGGGCGTCTGGCGGATGGCTGGTTCAGGTTGCGCCTCCTGAGCATCGGCCTGGCGCTCTGGTCCGTGATGACCGTGCTGTCCGGATTCTCCCGGAACATTGCTACGCTCACGGTTGCGCGGGTCGGTGTCGGCGTGGGCGAGGCAAGCGCCAATCCCACGGCCTATTCGCTGATCGCCGACTGGTTCCCCAAGCGTATGCGAGCCACCGCGCTGTCGATTTATTCCGCTGGCCTGTTCGTCGGCAGCGGGCTTTCGCTGCTGATCGGCGGGACGGTCGTCGAGTATTGGAACGCCGCCTATCCCGGGGGCGGGCCACTGGGGCTGGTGGGATGGCAGGCCGCTTTCATCATCGTCGGCCTTCCCGGTATCCTGCTGGCTTTCTGGGTGCTGACGCTGAAGGAACCTGTGCGCGGTGCGACCGAAGGAAAGCCCACTGGCAACAGCCCGGATGCATGGCGCAACTTCCTGAACGACGTGTCCCTGATCGTTCCACCCTTCACCCTGCTCGGCGCACTCCGCCGCGGTCCGCGGGCGCTGGTTACGAACCTCGGCTTCGCGCTCATGCTGGCCGGCATGGCGTCATTGGCGACACAGGCATTCGGGAATGCCCAGCAGTTCGCCTTTGTCGCCATCGGATATTATGCCGTTTTCAGTTGGGCGAGCGCCTTGCGTGCATCCGATCCCGAGACATTCGCAATGACGTGGAAGTCACCCGCCTTCATTGCGATCGTCATCGTCTATGCCGGCGTCTGCTACATTGGCTACTCGATCACCTACTGGGCCGCACCCTATGCCGAACGCGTCTTCGGCTATTCCAAGGCAGAACTGGGCTGGCTCGTCGGCGCCCCGAACGCGGCAGGCGGCTTCCTTGGCGTTATCATGGGTGGATGGCTTGCAGACAGGCTCTCGACCAAGCTGCATGGAGGGCGGGTTCTTGTGGCGGCGATCGCCTTGCTGGCATCGATCCCCTTGCTGCTGGTTGGCTACAGCACACCGGACCGCGCTGTATTCCTCATCTGCAATTTCCTCGGACAGGTCGTCACGGCATCGGCTCTCGGGGCATGCGCAGCATCAAGCATATCGCTGGTAAAGCCACGGATGCGCGGAACAGCGACGGCCATCTTCCTGCTTGGCGCAACGCTGATTGGCTTGGCGTTTGGCCCCTTCGCGGCGGGACTCATATCGGAGACAAGCGGGAGCCTGGCGCTCGGCGTGCAATTCGCGCTGGTGGCAGTAGTGCCGGGCCTCATCGCTTTATGGGTGGCCATTCGCCAATATCCGGCTGCGCTTGCCCGCCTCGAGATGGACTG
This sequence comes from Alphaproteobacteria bacterium, assembly GCA_030431435.1. GTDB lineage: Bacteria > Pseudomonadota > Alphaproteobacteria > Sphingomonadales > Sphingomonadaceae > Alteraurantiacibacter. The sequence goes on from JAUIJI010000028.1 coordinate 12,683, forward strand.
ACCAAAGCGCGCCGCGATCAAGTGGACGGCAGGACACCTGCCGCCGCGAGTGCCGCGATCAGCCCGGCTATGGCCGTGCGAGCTTCGCTATCGATAGTGCTTCCGCCTTGCGCTTCGGCAATTGCGGACGCTGCATGCCAGCCATCACGATATAGGCGGTACTGGCCGGTCGACTCGTCAAACAGGCGCATCCCGTTCCTCGGCGAAGCAAAAAGCCAGTTGCCTGCCTGCATGGAAGCGACTGAACCTGCATGACCGTGCCAGTCGCCGCTCGGATTGGGGCCTACAAGCCAGCATTCCCCATCAGCGGGGGCGGCAGGCGGGGCATCCTGCTCTGCGATCACCGCCGGATGCAAAAGCATGTCGGCAAGGGCATGCGCTTCGTTGACGGAATATTCCTTTTGAGCCTGACCGGCGAACAGGAAGGGCAGGCCGAAACGCGGGGACTTGGATGTGAAACTGATCGGGTCGGACATGGGGACTGCCTCTTGGGGTTACAGGGTGAGGAGAAGGAGCGGATCGGACGTGCCGTAACTGCCGATCTGCCGTACCCAGACCGGCTTGCCGGCATGAGTTGTCGCAAGATTGGCGGAATCAGCGGGGGCGAATTGCAGGCACGGTTCGGTGACATCCCAGAACTGGTCGGGTTGATCGGCAGGGCCCACACCGACGCGGTAGCTTTCGGTCTCTTCGTTGAGGGGCACCTGCACTGAATCAAGCCATTGCCATGCCCCGCGCGAACGACGCTTCCAGGCAAGGAACAGCCCACCACCTGCCTGCCAATCGGCTAGCGGTTGGACCGGCACAAGCGGTTTGAGCGTTGCCCCTGCATTGCGGATGGGCGCGACCACCGGCTCGCTGTCGGCAAGTCCGGTGGCAGCAATTTGTGTTGCAAGGCCGATGGTGCCGGAATCCAGAGATACTGGAACATCGTCGAGCAATACAAACGGCGTGCCCGCTTCATGACCTTCCAGTGCGACGGACTCGCTGCCTCCTCGTCCACGCAGGAGGCCCGAGAGGTGCCAACGTGCACCTGCGATCCGCTCTGCAGTCGCAAACTGGACAATCTCCGTGCCGACCAGCGCGCGGTTGGCACCGCTTGCAAGGCTTGCCTCCGAGGCGTTGTCGAGAGCGAAATCGGCAGACGCGAGCTCAACCTCGAAATTCCCATACCGGTCAAACAGCACGGACTGGCTGGCAGGCAGCGGTGTCGCAAGGCTGCCCATCGTCGCGCGCCGCCTTCCGCTGCTGCCGATGGCGTTCAGTCCGCCGTTCTCGACGGCATAGAGTGCTGCGCCAGCCCATCCCGGGCTTTCCGATGAGGCGGCGACGAAGACCTGCCGCTGGCTGCCGCTGCCAGATCCGTCCCATGGCAATTCGAATGCGTCGAGCACGGTCGGTGTGGCGAGCAGGTCCCGTTGGCCCAGCACCGATCCGGCGTCAGCGGCAGGCGCACGCGACGGTCCATGCGGCAAGCGGCGCAATTCCAGCTCGACCCCGGTTTCGCGCAATTCCCAGCTCTCGATCTGCCAGTACCCGCGCTTTCCGGGCACGCGGACGATATCGCCGGGAGCAAGCGTGGGATCGAGATCGGCGATCCGCCAGGATAGCTGCTCCCTCTCCCAGGCAGCGCGGTCTGCCGCCTTGTTGGCCAGCAGCCTCGCATCCGCGGCTTGAAGCGCGCCGGGAAATTCGATCACCCTGCTGCGACCTGGCCGTGCGCGGCCATCGGCCCTTTGCAGACCGGCCTGGAAATCGCGCGACAGGTCGTAATAACGCAAGCCATCGGGCACTTCGCGCTGGTCCGCCTGCCTCCGGCGGCTTTGACCGGAAGCGGCACCGAAGCTGTCACCTGAGCTATCGCTTACCGCTTCAGGCAACAGCGGCGGATTTGCAGGCACCGCATCCGATGCGCGAATGGTGAGGGCACTGCCACTGGCGTCGCAGGAAAAGGGATAGACCTCGCCGATCGCTTCGAGATTGGCGGCGACAGGCCCGCCTTCATCGGTAAAGCCCACGAGCTGAGACAGCGAGCGCGATATGTCGCTGGCTGCGCCAGTAGAGGGGACCATCTCGGCTAGCGACACCTCGCCATCATCGGCGATGACCTCGAAGGAAAGCGAGGGAATGCGGTTGCCGAAATCTGCCAGTTGCAGGCTCTCGAACACGCAATAGGCAAGCCCGCGAAATGCCGGCGCGCCTGCACCCTCGGCAGACGCGATCAACGGATCGGGCTCCTGATCGCCGTGACCATGATAGAGCCGGAATTCGCCGCCCGTCTTCAGATCACCCGCTTCGCCGCGCAGCAGGTTGCCGTCTGCCCAGATGCGGCCGACGTTCCGGATCGGGCGGCTGGCGAGGGCCACAGCGAAGGAGGCGGCGTAGCTGAAGGTGGTGACCGAGGGCCTGCCTTTGCCACCGCCCTGCTTTTCGCTGCTTTCGACAAGCTCGGTGGCCCAGATAATGCTTCCCGCCGTCCGCATCTTGCCGAAATGGCGCGCAATCGGCGTGCCATAGCTTGAGGTGGTAACTTGCAGTTCCTTCAGGCGCGCGCCTTCGCGTCCCTTGGGCTTGAAGATTCGCTGGTCAAGCTGGTTGCCGACCAGCGTGCCAAGAACACCGCCCAGTGGTCCGCCGACAAGGCTCCCAACAGCCGAAAGTACGATCGTTGCCATGATGTGTTTCTTTCAGTTTGCGATGAGGCGCCAGTTGCCAAGAAGCGGCCACTGGAGCGGAGCGGGTGTTTCGACCACACGACGCAGCCCGGCATGGGCGTGCACGAAGCTGCTGGCCGTTCCAGCGATGAGCAGGTGAAGCTGGCCGGGACCGGGCCGGACCATGACGACATCTCCGGCCGCAATGGCGGCATCAGTCGCGGTAAAGCCTGCCTGCTCCAGCAAAGGCATGAAGCTCTCGGGGTTGAGATTGCGCAGGCTGTATCCTTCGGGCGCGACATGCGGGTTTCCAGCCATCTCCAGCGCCGCGGACACCAGCCCCACACAATCGAGGCCGCTGCCCGGTTCGCGGCCATGCAGCCGGAAGGGCGTGCCAACCATCTCTCTCGCTGCTGCTGCGAAGCGCTTGGCAAGAGTGGTCAAGATTGCGCTGCCGGATAGCGGGTGAGCAGATCGTTCCCGGGCAGGAACGGTTCGCCCCGGAAATTGGCGGCATTGCCAAAGCGGGACTGGCAGGTGGCGATCGTATGGTCGCAACCCTCGCGCAGAATGGCCTGCGCGCCGACAGCGAGCGTGGGCAGCAGTTCCTGGTCAAGCAGTTGCCCTGAAGCATCGGACTGGATGATCTGCATTGTCACGCCGGCATGCGGCCCGTCGATCCAGCGCAGCGAGCCGTTGAGGAACAGTGCCGGGTCAGGTGCTTGAGCGAATCGAACGAGACCAGCTTCATGGTCAATCGCTTGACAGGCGAGCCGGTGCGAGAAACGCTGCACATTGAGCGTGCAACCGGGGCCACAGAACACGGCCCTACACGTCGGGCTGGTGCGCGGCACATGGTCTTCCTGAAATACTGCTTTGGCGGATTGCAGTTCGGCGCGAAAACCGCCGTCGTCATCGGAAATCGCCCCGGCTTCGCCATGATAGAGGACTGCTGCTTCACGCGTCTCCCAATCGACGAGCCCGATGGCAAAGCGCGCGCCGTCATAGCGACCCGCAGCGAGGTCCGCGGCGTGGATCGCATCGTGCGAAATCGCGCCTTCCACATCCGCGCTGTCATTGGCAATGCCTGCGCTGCGCCGGATCGCCGAAGGGACCATGCCCGGCGCAGCGCGGTGAAGGATACCGTCAAACCACAGGTCGCGATCGTGGCTGGTAAAGCCGAGCAGGCAACCATCGCGCCGGGCGATGCGCCAGAAGGTTGCGACACCTTCCAGTTCGTTCTGGAAATAGACCTTGCTCATGCTGCCTCGCGGATTTCGATGAGGGGGACTGACGGCGCTTCACCCGCGGCAAAGGCCGCGCCGGTGATATCGAGCCGGTCCTCGGCAAAGCGCACTGGGACATCGAACAGGAAGCCCGCGCGGATGATCGCGCCTACAGCGGGTGCTTCGGCAAAGACGATCTTGCCGCCCGCCTGCAAGGTCCAGTCCGTCGCCTCGACGCCGTCTATGCTGACCGTGACCGAACCGGCGCGCGGCCTGGTGATCGGCCGGACCTGCGGTTCGCTGCCGCTGCCATAGGATTTGGACAGCTGGAATGTGGCGGCCAGGCCATCGCCAACGCCAATCTGCTGGTCAGCCATCGTCGGCGATCCGGTGAGGCCGTTGGAGCTGAAATCGAACGGGTCGGAAAAGCGGAATCCACGCGCCGCGCCGCGCCTTGCCCTGAAGAATTCCAGCAGCACGCCCAGCTCGCTTTCGGAGCGGATGCCCGGACCGACATCGAAGCGCAGCCTGGCATCGCTCCACTGACTGTTGCGGCGCTCATGGCCGGAAGCGGTCAGCACGATCGAGGTGGAGAATTCCGGGCTCACCCCCGCATCGCGCCCCAGTGCAAGCGGATAGAGCACATCATCGAAAGCCTGCATGTCATCGTCCTCTTCTTGTCCGGGTGGGGTGGCGGGAAGGCGGGTGTATCCATCGCGGCAGACCTGCGGCAGCGCCCAAACGAAGCGGCGCGGAATGCCGCGAGCGGCTGCTTCTTCAAGGCCAGCGTCAATGCGCTGCCAGAACAGTTCCGCGTCAGCCGGATCGAGCACGAAGCCTGAGACGTAATCCTGCGCGCTGGCCGGATAGGCGAGCTGCTGGTCCACTGCGGCGTAGCCTTGCAGGCGCAGGGCTTCAGCGCCAGCAGTCAGCCAGTCGTAATCCTCGATCTGGAGCCGGTCGAACTCGGGAAATATCCATTCCTGCGGCAGGTTGAGCGACGGCATATCCGGCATTTCGGGATTGAGAATGGTCGGCGTGAAAGCCAGCAGCAGCACCTGCGAAGCGGGACCGAATCCGGCCTTCACATCGTCACGAATCTCGCGCGTCATGCTGCCCAGAAGCCCGCCCGCGATTTGAAGCGCGGTGATCTGGCCAGCGCTCAACGGGCCGCGCATATCCGTGATGTCCGGCGTCGCCGGGTCAAGCAGCGCGCGCATCGCATCGTCATAGATGCACGGCGCAAAATCGCTGTTCACCCACCACCAGGGCTCGCCAATCTGGACCTTGACGGGCAAATCGGCATCGACCTGCATCTGCGCCAGTTCGAGCGCCAGTTGCTTCAGATGCGCCCGCACATCGGCGACAGCGAGCGAAAGCAGCGAGGAGGGCGGCTGCCAGCCGGTCAGCGCGGGCGACCCGTCATGCGCGCGCTGCATCCAGTCTGGCGGACAATGCTCGGCAAACAGCTCGAAGGAGAAGCTGAGGATGACATCGAGGCCATACTGCTTCGCTTTTGCGAGCAGGTCCTGGTGCCAGGACAGGGCAGGCTGGGCGAAGACGGTGGGATTGTCTGCCAGCAGGCCGCCGCTGCCATCGGGCGTGAGCCTGTAGAAATGGCTCATCCCGATGTAGTGCATCACCTCGTCACGATAGCCGAGCTGTTCCACATTGCGCAGCAGGCGTTCGGGAGTCTGGTTATAGGCATCGTCATAGGCGGTGGACATGCGGATATCGTGCGGCGGGATCATCGCATCGCCTATTTCCAGCAAGGGGCGGTCACCCTCGCAGGCGATCTCGCTCATCTCCACCCATCCGTCAGCGCGAGCGGGCATCAGGCCCGGATTCGCCGGATCGTAGAGCGGCGGGGCGAGCGAGATGAACATCCGGTCGATTGCCGAAGGGTGGACCGGATCTGGCGCGGTTTGGATGTCCCAGCCGCCTGCCAGATTGGAGAAAGGCAGCACGATCTCGGCATCTTCGGGCGTGCCTGTGGCATAGTTCCACAGCCGCACATACCAGCTGCGCTGGTTTCCGGCCGCGTCCTGCCCCTCGATGGTCAGCGTCGGACCATGGACCGCATCGAGCGGGATGATCCCGCCCGAACGCCAGCGGAAACGCAGCGTGGTACGGGCATAGTCGCGGTCCGTATCATAGGCGAGCAAGGGATGATCGAGCTCGTCGACACTCCACCAGATCAGGCCTGCAAGCGCATCGTGATGATGGAACTCGCACTCCACGCGCAATGAGTCCGGGCCAGTGGTGTGAACGCAGCCGATCATCGGGCGCGGGAAATCCACGGTCCAGAAACGCGGATCGAAGCGCTGGATGTAATCGGTCTGTTGCCCGTTGCGATCACGGGCGAGCCAGAATGCCATGGCGGTCTCTCCCCAAGGTCAGAATTGCTGGAGCGCGCGGCGCACCTGGCTCGCCACCTGGCGCGAGGATCGGCGCAAGGCGACCGGCGCATCGGTTCCGCGCGGTGCTGCAAGGTTGATCGAGACGCGCACATCGCGTGCCGCTGACGGGCCGGCACCTCCGGTTTCGACACGCCCAGCCGCAGTCGGCACGAACATTTCGGGTCCGCGCTCGCCAACGAGATAGGGGCGACCGGGTGAGACAGGCCCGCCCGTGGCGCGACCGGGAAGGCCAAGCACAGAACCAAGCGCGCCGGAGAACACCGTGCCAATGCCGCCGCCGTTCTGTCCCAGCAGGCCAAACAGGCTGGCAAAGCCGCCGTTGAGCGCCTGTGCAGCGATTTCGTTGACCGCATTGAGGGCAACGCGCTTGAGGTCTTCAAAGCCAAGGCTACCCCTGCGGATGGCGGACAGCAGGCCGCGTTCGAGCACCGAACCGGCTTTCTCGAAACCGTCGAGCAGGCTGGTATCCATCGCGCCGCGCATGGTCTCGACATCAGCCCGGAAGCCATCCGTGCTGGCGCGCACTTCGATCATCAATTCGTCGATTTCACTGTCCATCGCTGTCGCGCTCCATCAGGGCAGCAAGCTCGGTGCGGCTGAGCGGCACTTCGCTGGCGGGGGTTTCGATTGTCAGGATTGCGGCGATCTCCGCCGGTGTGGCTTGCCAGAACTGGTCCGGTGTCCAGCCGAATTCGCGCGTGCACAGCCCGGCCAAGCGGCTGGCGCCGGGGCCGAAGTGCTCGTTCATCCGCCGCCCTGCAGGATCTGTTTGAGCAGGCTGCGCAACGGCACTGCGGCAGCGGCAAGGCCCATGGCGAGCACCGCGTTGCCCATGTCTTCGCGCGAGATATCCGCGCGATCTGCACAGCAATGCCAGAACAGCGTGGCGATCTCGTGCAGAGAGAGACGGCCTTCACCCGCACGCTCGACCAGTGCGAAGAGCGGGCCAAGCTCCTCTTCGGCTGCGACGAGCGCGGCGAATGTCGGACGAAGCACGCGCTGGCGGCCAGCCACCATGACCGCCGCCTCGCCGCGTTCAGGATTGGGTGTGTCAGCAGTCACGCTCATGCCGGGAGTACCGCGCCCGAGCTTTCCAGCTGCATGGTGTAATTGCGCTCGCCGTTGAAATCGCCGGCATAATCGAGCCGCTGGACAAGGAAGCGTCCGCGCAGCTTGCTGCCATCCTCGAACGACAATTCGTAGTCATCGATCGTGCCGGCAAGCGCATGGGCGCGGATGGTGTTCTCTGCCTCGCTGCCGAGGAAGATGCCTGCCGCGCTGACCGAGACCGAGCGCGTGCCAGCACCTGAAAGCAGGTCTCGCCAGCCGCCGGATTCCTTGTGCGTCACCACCACGGCATCGCCATTGATGCTCATCTGCGTGGTGCGCAGGCCAGCCACGGTCTGGTAAGTGGCGGGGTCCTGGCCGTCTGTGATCTTGAGGAGGAAGGCGGAGCCTTTCTGGGCAGTCATGGGCAAATCTCCGTTGAGGGAATGGGATCAGGCTTCCAGCAGGCGGAAGCGGTATTCGAGCAGCACCGCGCGGGTGTTCGAGGCGCGCTGTTCAGCACGGGCACGCAGGAACTGGGTGGTTACGATGCGAAATCCTGGCTGGTCAGGCGGCAGGCTCTGCACCCGCGCCTCTATGGCGGACACGAGCTCTGCCGCCGCGTCGGGCGCATCACCGCGCATATGCAGCTCCAGCGCGAGCCGCACCTCGCGACCTGTGCGGTCCTTGGTACTCCAGTCAGCACTGGCGCTTGCGACAATGCCAAGCCAGGGGGCGGAAGTGCGCAGCGGCGCTTCTTCAGTGATCGCGTTGAGCGCGGCAGCAAGGACAGGGTCATCGCGCAGCCAGCTGATCAGCGCGCTGCGAAGGTGTGTCTCGTACATGGGCTAGTCCTTGGTGAACAGCGGCCACAAGAGGCCGGGCTTGCGCCAGCGGACGGCGTCAGCACGCAGCCGGCGCAGGCGGCTTTCGCCATGTGCGCGGGCGATGGCGGCGGCCCTGGCGGCAAGGCGGGCAGCAAGGCCCTTCGCATCGGGCGCGCGGGCGGAAATCATGCGAGCCGCAACCTGCGCCAGGGGCTCCACAAGGCGGCAACAGCAGCAGGCGGAACCGGCTTTTCGGCATCGAGATCGCGCTGTCGATAATTGTGCGCGGCAAGCCGGATGATGCCGTGGCGTAGGCCGTCGGGAAGCACGTTCCACGCGGGCGCGACCCCGGCAGTGAACTGCACCGCGATCCGGCCTGAAGCGAAAGGCGAAAGCAGGCGAATGCGCGCCCCGCCATCAGCGGTCAGGTCAACTGCATAGCTGCCACTGGCCAGCGGGCTGCGCGTGCCGTCTGGCAGCACCTGCTCAACGCCGGTGATCGCTTGCACGGGGTGCGTGGAAAGGTACTGCCAGTCATGCCTTGCGGCGAGAACTTCCTCGCATTGCATTTCCAGCGGTGCTTGCCGGGTGAAGGCTTCACACATTTCGACCGCGCTCTTCAGCAGGCCCGTCAGCGAGACGTCATCCTGCGGCGTCGAAATCGCGAGCCAGTTCTTCAGTTCGTCGAGAGCTTCCGGCGCGAGTACCGGCGGCACGAGGATTGCCCGCATCATGCGCGACCTCCTGTCAGAAAGGGGAAAGGGGGGCGCCTGCACCTCCGGAGTGGGGAGGGGTGTGCTCCAAAGGTGCAGGCGCGTGTTTGCTAACCTCAGCGGTGCGCGGTAATCGGGCTGCCTTGGCAGCCCGCAAGCGCGACCGCGCGCCGGCCGGTCAGGCCGTAGCCTAGCGGGCCGGATGGCCCGCGCCCGGCGCTTGAGGGCGCAAACAGACTTACAGCTCGATCTTGAGCAGCTTGATCGCCGAGGAATCGAGCACCTGCCCGCCCACGCGCTTGGTGGCGTAGAAGTGGACGAAGGGCTTGTTGGTGAACGGATCGCGCAGGATCTGCGTGGCGCTGCGTTCGGTGATCAGGTAGCCGGCCTTGAAATTGCCAAAGGCAATCGGGAAGGCATCCGGCAGCGCATCGGGCATGTCCTCGGCCTCGATCACCGGATAGCCCAGCAGGCGGTCCGGCTGGCCATCGACCAGTCCCGGCTGCCACAGGAAGGCACCATCAACCGTCTTCATCTTGCGCACCATGGCAAGGGTCGAAGAATTCATCAGCCAGCTGGCACCCTGGCGGTGGCTGGCCTTCAGCGAGTGGACGAGGTCAACGAACAGGCCTTCCGGGCTGGTTGCGAAAGCGGCAGGATCACCCGAGCCGATGTACTGCACCGTGCCGAAGGGGCGCACCGCGTCGCCGGCCATCGAAGTCGGCGAAGACAGGAAGCCGAGCGGCTGGTCGACACCGGTGCCATTGATGAAGGCTGCACCTTCAGCACGGGCAAATTCCATCGCAATCTCGCTGGCGAGCCAGCCTTCGAGATCGAACGCCGCGTCGTCGAGCATGGCCTGGCTGGCAGCCGGATTGGCGTAAAGCTCACCCGAGGGCGGAGCGATCTCGGCAAATTCGGGCGTGTCGGTTCCGGGGCGGGCAGCGGTTTCGCTGACCCAGCCCGATGCCGTGCCGCCGGTGCTCACCAGCTTGCGATAGCCTGCGCTGCCGACCTGCACCACCTGCGCCAGCTGGCGGATGGGAGAGATTTCGACGAGTTCGGAAGTGATCATCGCATCGATTTCACGCGGAACGGCATAGCCGCCTTCAACCGGCGTCGCGCCGGAGATGGACTTGATCTCGGTTTCCGAACCGCGGCGCAGATAGCCATCGACGAAGCCCTTCACTTCGGTGCTGGTCGTCTCAGCGCCAGCCAGCGCCGGACGGGCAGCGGCGCGGCCGACCTTGTCGAGCCGGGCCTTCACTTCATCGACGTCCGAACGCAGCACTTCGATGTCTGCTTCGGCCTTGTCCTGGCGCGCGACCAGATCAAAGCTGGCAGCCATGGTGTCGGTCTGGTTTTCGGTATCCATAAGGGCATTCACCTTTTTCTTGGGGGGTAGGTTGGGGGGCACAAAAAAGGCCGCCCCAATTGGCGGCCGGTCGAAAACTGGATGGTCGAATTGGCAAGAGAGTCGGTCGCATTGCGACCGCAAGGGCGACCGCCGGCCCGCACCGCGGACTTGATCCGGGGGTGGATAGCCAAGGGGCCGGATGGCCCCGTCGGCGCTTGAGGCTACTGAATCAAATGCACGCGCGCTCCGTGTTGCAGCGGGTGCGTGACAAGGCTCACCTCCATGAGCTCGATATCCTCCAGCACGCGGCCTTCGGGCAGGCGGCGAAAGCCGCGCGCGCGGTATCCGAAGGACAGGCCGCTGACCTGCCTGGCCAGGAGGGCGGAGACCGCGCGGCTTTGCGGGTTGTCGATCTCGGCAATCACGCGCAGGCCCTTGTCGTCCTCTTCGGCGAGCTTCACCGTGCCGATGCGCTGTTCGGGCCGGTGCTGCCAGTAGAGCGGGATTTCCGCCACCTGCTCGCCCAATGTGCGGGCGAAGGCGCCCTTGACGATGGTGTCCTTCGCGCCATCCGGGATATCGAACAGCGCGGCATAGCCTGCGATTTTCACGGCTTTGGCACCGCTCATCGCAACAGGTCCGACACGCCAAGGCGCACGGCGATGCCGATCAGCAGCAGCGCCATCACGCCGCGAATTGCCCATTCGATCACGGCCTTGGAAGCGCTGGCCTTTGCCGCGCGCCACGCGGCGAGCAGATCGCGCAATTCGTCGAGGTCCTCATGCGCGTTGTCGTCCTCCAGCCCCAGCTTGTGGAGCACGCGATTGGCGCCGAGTTCGGAAGATTCCTCGACAATGGCGCGCAGGGTCACAAGGTCTCCGCCTTGCGTTGAGGCTTGTGCCATCAGCTTGGCGAGCATGTCTTCACTGGTCATGATTATCCTTTCGCCTTCGCGGCAGTTTGGGGAGCGGTCCTTGGGGAAAGGCCGAGCATTTCGCGCTTCTCGTCATCAGACAGGAAGTCCGCGCCCGAGACCTGCGACCACAGCTTCTCGCGGTCTTCGGCGAGCGCCGGAACGCGGTCGAGATCGACCGCCAGCTTCGCATCGGGAAACCACGGGGCGAGGCCCTCGGCGATGCTGGAGAGGATCTTCCCTGCCAGCGGCAGCAGGGTGAGCCGCCACAGCGCGCGGTTGGCTTCCTTGTAGTTGGAATAGGTGTTGTCGCCCGGCAGGCCGAGCAGCATGGGCGGCACGCCGAAGGCGAGCGCAATGTCGCGCGCAGCAGCGGCTTTCAGCTCGGCAAAATCCATGTCGGCAGGCGAAAGCGAGAGGCTCTGCCACTTGAGCCCGCCCTCGAGCAGCATCGGGCGCCCGGCATTGCCGCCACCGGCATAGGCTGCGGCAAGCTCTGCCTTCAGCCTGTCGAACTGGTCGTTGGTCAGCCCGCCTGTATCACTACCACCATCGTAAACGAGCGCGCCCGATGGCCGCGCGGCGTTCTCCAGCAACGCGCGGTTCCATTCCGCAGCAGCATTGTGGATCGCCACAGCCTGGGCGGCGGCAGAAAGGCAGCCTGCGCCGTAATGGTCGTCTGCCGGGTGGAACGCCTTCACGTGGATCACCGCGGGCCAGCCATCCTCGTCCTCGACCGGGAGCGTGATCGCCGTGTCGCCCAGCTTGTAGCGATAGGCGGTGGGCCAGCCATCGGGGCCGTGCTGCACGCTCACGCGTTCGGGGCGCAGGGCGAAGAGCTCCACCGGAGTGCCTGCGCCGTCGCGGATCACCTGGATAAAGGCATTGCCATGCAGCAGCAGGTGCGCAGCGAGCGTTTCCAGCAGCGATTGCCCCGCGCTGGTCGCGCCGATCAGGCGGGCGATCCGATCATCCATGGCGGTGAGCGGGGCATTGCCGACGCTTTCCGAAACGATCCGTACCGCGCGCTGCGCCACCGGGTTCTCCAGGAACGCGTTGTTTACATCGCGGGTGTAATCAAAGGGTCGCCGCGCGCCGCCCGTCTCATGCGCCCAGTACCAGGGCGAGGTGAAGTTGCGCGCGAGCGGCACGTGCCCCGCGCCGCCGCCCTTGAAAGCGGAGCGCAGGTTGTCGATGAAGGACATGGGCGTTTCCTCGTTTGCTTGGAAAGTTGTTGAAATTCAGCAGGTTTGATAGGATCGCCACAATGCGACTGATCACTGCCCCTGTTGTCTTGTTTTTGCTGGCGGCGTGCGCTTCAGAGCCTCGCGTGACCGAATGCCCCGCGATTGACGATCCGGCATTCAATCAGTGCATGATGGAGCATTACAGACCGTCATTCCGGCTTGCAGTTGACGAATGCCTGCCGCCGGTGGAGCCGGTTTTATTTCAAGGCACCTGGGCCAACGCATTTGAGTTCGACAGCTTTGTTGAAGGGAAAGAACTGTCTGCGGAACAGGCTTGGCAGAACGATCCCGGTCACGTGGTTTCGCTGGTGGTTGAGAGTACTCCGCTCGAGCCTTACACAAACGACGAGAATGACAGCGTTCTCTACATTAGCTTCACTGGACGCATGGTTCCCTGCAATATCTTGGGCGATGATTACGATGCAATCATCGTCGATGAACTGATCTCCAGCAGGGTTATCCAAGATAAGCCGTCCAACTGGTAACTTTGCACTCAAAACCTCATCACTCGCGGGTCCTGCCGGTTGCCCAGCATCAGTTCCGTAAGCGCCCAAACCAAAGCATCTGCGCGGTCGGGTGAGCGGCCCGGTCCCTGGTAATCGCCGCCTGTCATCAGGCCGCACAGCTGGTCTTCGAGCTTGCCGAACATGCCGACATGGCGCACCCGGCCTGCTTCGTAGAGCGCGGCGACGGGTTCTGCGCGGGCGACCTTGCCGCGGCTGGCGTGGACCAGCCTGATCGGCATCTGGCAGTCGGCCGCGCGCAGCACGCTCTCCACCATCGTGCCGCCCTGGTTGGCTTCGGCGACGACGCGGTCGGCCTTCCATTCGATCATCGCATTGGCCACGGCGCGGGCCCAGCTTTCGGGGCTGGGTTTGGCTACCGAGCAATCCGCCAGCACGCGGGCCACGCCACTGGCTCCGATGCCCGCGACTACGATGCCGCATTCATCGCCATTGGCGGAAGCGGGCGGGTCGACGCCCACAACGATGCGCACAGCATCCTCGCTGGCGATTGCCTCGCGGCATGATTCGATCAGCGTGCGGTTCCACAAAGCGCCTTCGATATCGGCAAGCATCTCGCCGTCGAGTTCCTGCCGCCCGAGCGTGCTTTCGCCAAACTGCTGGCGCATCGCGTCAAGGAAGCGCGCGGGCAGGTTGATGTCATTGTCGAACGTGCTGCCCCGTGTGATGGTGATATCGCCCCTCTCGGCCTCCTTCAGAAGCCGCCGTAGCAGCGGCACGGCGCGCGGCGTGGTGGTGGCGAGCAGGCGCGGATCATCACCGAGGCGCAGGCCCATCTGGAGGTTGTCCCACGCCTGTGTGGCGCGTTCTGAAGCGTTGTCCCACTTGCCAATCTCGTCACACCAGGCGTGGCTGTGCTGCGGGCCACGCAGACCTTCCGGCTCGCCTGCCGAATAGAGATGCGCCTGCGCGCCATTGGGCCATGTGAGGCGCTTCAGGGATGCTTCGAACTGCGGGCGAAAGCTGTCCGACGCGCAGGCGAGGATTCCGCTTTCGCCTTCCACCATCACCGAGCGTGCTTCGCCGATCGAGGAGCCGATGAGCGCGATGCGGGCATTCCGGTTCGTTCTGGCAACATGATTAACCCATTCCGCACCTGCGCGCGTCTTGCCAAAGCCGCGTCCCGCACAGATCAGCCAGATGCGCCAGTCTCCCGGCGGCGGCAGCTGTTCGCTACGCGCCCAGAAGGACCAGTGCCGCGCCAGCTTGCGCTTGTGCGCCGGGCTGAGCGATGCCAGCAGCTCCGCGTATCGTGCTTCATCTGCCTCGACCAGCCATTGGAGCCGGTCGTTCGCGGTCATGCGCCTTCGCCTTTGCCGGTGTCTCGTGCGCGCATTGCATCGATCTTGGCGTTGAGTTCGGCGAGGATGACTTCCTCGTCCTCCTCCTCGCGGATCGCGCGTTCGTGCGCCACGGTCTGGCTGTGCAGGCTGAGCAGGCGCAGGGCGTTGGCGATATCGAATTTCCTGTCGTCCTTGCCGCTGCTCACGCCCATGCGCAGGCGGTGGAGCGTTTCCATTTCGAGGTGTTCATATCCTTCGAGCAAGGCCTCCTGCCATTTCGTGCGGAAGGCCGGTTCGATGCGGCGCACCTTGTAGGCGCGGCTGGGGTTGATCCCGGCCTTGCGTGCGGCGGCGCTGACATTGGAAGTCTCTGCCAGCGTATCGAGGAACAGGCTGCGCCAGTGGCGATCGAGCCCGGGCTTTTCGCCGTCCCTTTGTTCCGTCCTGATCTTGGTTCGTGATCGTGATGCCATGGGCTGTGCCTTGATCCCTTGTGCTTTGCGGGCACGAAAAAGGGCGACGCCCTGTCGGGAGCCGCCCTTGTCGATTCGCTTTATCGCGATGTTCCGCTTCTCTAGGCGTATCTGTCTTTTACAAACCCAGAGAATAAGGAACTGAAATGATTAACGAAAATGATAAAAATACGGCAAGCTCCCAGATTTGCGGGGGTGCCAATTCGGTTTATCCCGAACACGTAGCCCAGGAACTGAAACGGATTGCAGAACGGCTACGCGCTCCCGATCCAAACCAACATGCTGGGCTGTACGCCGCCCAGCAAGCGTTGTGCTGGGCGGCGCAGCCGGAAGCCTACGCTTCGCCTTGCGATGCTATTGCGGGCAGCGCGGAAGGCTAAGGATGTTGTTGGGTTCAACACCGTCGGCCACTGTCTTTAGGTAGCGCCTACCAGTTCGCGGATGGGTGGCGACTATGATCAATTGCCCAGTTCCATAGGGTGGCCGCGTGTAAAACTTGTGCCCTTGGTTGATCATGTCGATGATTACATCGATAGCGAGCCATCCCATCACTGGCCCGCCAAGGCCCTGAATGCGGCGGTCGAGATCGATGTTATCCGGTGTGTGGCATGTTGCGTAGTACGTGTACATGGCGAGTCCCTTTCGGACTTACGCAACCGCCTTGACCTACGAGTCAACAAAGGTACTGTACCTCTGCTTATCAAGCTCAGCCCACCAGACGGTTGCTAGAAAACCAAGGTGGAATGAATGGGGCCGGGTCGGAAGCTCGGCCCCTATTCATGTCAGCACCTATGATTCCCGCTTAAGCCATTGATAGCGAGTCACTTTCAGCGTTTTCCACCAGATTCCGC
>JAUIJI010000153.1 GCA_030431435.1 Alphaproteobacteria bacterium
AGGAGCGCAAGAACATCTGCGTTGTCGGCGATGATGACCAGTCGATCTACTCATGGCGCGGCGCGGAAGTGGCCAATATCCTGCGGTTTGAAAAGGATTTTCCCGGCGCCAAGGTGATCCGGCTGGAGCAGAACTATCGCTCCACTCCGCAAATCCTTGCCGCTGCATCGGGCCTGATCGAAGCCAACAGCCAGCGCCTCGGCAAGACGCTATGGACCGAGATCAACGCGGGCGAAAAGGTGCGCGTGATCGGCGTGTGGGATGCTCCGGAAGAGGCGCGCCGCGTGGGCGAGGAGATCGAGCGGCTGGAACACGAAGGCGCAGCTCTCGACCAGGTGGCGATCCTCGTGCGCGCGCAATACCAGACGCGCGAGTTCGAGGACCGCTTCATACAGATCGGCCTCAATTACCGTATCGTCGGCGGTTTCCGCTTCTACGAACGCGCCGAAATCCGCGATGCCCTCGCCTATCTGCGGGTGATTGCCCAGCCAGCGGATGACCTTGCTTTCGAGCGGATCTACAACACGCCGAAACGCGGCCTTGGCGCGAAAACGCTGGAGAAGATGTACCAGCACGCGCGCCGCCAGGGCATCCCGCTGGCCGCCGCCGCGCTTGAACTGGCCGACAGCGACGAACTGCCCGCGCGTGCGCGCAACACCGTGGCAGGCCTGATGGCAAGCTTCGTGCAGTGGCGCGAGGAAGCAGAAAAAGTCACCCCGTCCGAACTCATGCGCATGGTGCTGGCCGAAAGCGGCTATGACGACATGCTCAAGGCCGATCGCTCCGCCGAAAGCGCGGGCCGTGCGGAAAACCTCTCCGAGCTCGCCCGGGCGATGGAAGATTACGGCACGCTGGAAGACTTCCTCGAGCATGTCGCGCTGGTGATGGACAATGACGCGCGCGACGATGGCGAGAAAGTCACCATCATGACGATGCACGCCGCCAAGGGGCTGGAATTCAACCATGTGTTCCTGCCCGGATGGGAAGAAGGCGTGTTTCCTTCGCAACGCTCGCTCGACGAGGGCGGGCTTGCGAGCCTCGAGGAAGAGCGCCGCCTCGCCTATGTCGCGATCACCCGCGCGCGAAGGCGCTGCACCATCCTCCACGCCGCAAACCGCCGCATCTATGGCCAGTGGACCAGCTCGATCCCAAGCCGCTTCATCGAGGAATTGCCCGCTGAGACGATCGAGCAGGAAACCACGCTGACCGGCGGCGCGAGCATGTGGCGCGCGAACTGGAGCGAGAGAGACGATCCCTTCGCACATGTCGCGCAGGACCGCCCTGACCGCTCATCCGCGCGCGGCCCCGGCTGGCAACGCGCGCTCGCCAGCGGATACGAAACGAAGCAGTCGCGGGTGAAGGAAAACACCCGTTCCGCCGCCAGCTTCGCCGCCAAACCGCGCGGCGACATCGCCGTGGGCGAACGCGTGTTCCACGACAAGTTCGGCTATGGCGAAGTGATGGGGATGGAAGGCAACAAGCTAGAGATCGAATTCGACAAGGCCGGAACCAAGCGCGTGATCGACAGCTTCGTGCAGAAGGCGGATTAGCGCAATTCGCTAGTCCTTGCTGGCTGCACTCGCACGAGTCAACAAGATCGCCGCAAGGCCCGAGCACGTAGCGCCTACGCCGACCAGCGGCCCTGCGCCATCGAGGTCGTTGACGATCTTCGCCAGATCATAGCCGATGCAAATGCATCCAACGCATAGCAGGATGATCGGAGCCACCAGCGCTCCGGTTGCAGGATTGGTTGAAGCCATGTGTTCAATCTCCCCAAGTATTGGTGAGAAAGAGCTAGCAGACGCCCATTGGCGATCAAGCGCGCGGCAAAGGGGTTATCGGGCGCTTACTCGCCGAAACCAACCCCGAGGAAGCTGGGCATCGGGCCGTTCCACTCGCCTGGTTTGGTGGGCGGATCATTGTCTTCCTGACGGCTGCGCGGCTTGCGCTCGCGCTTTTCCTCGCGTGGCTTGTCGTCGCGGGACTTCTCGCGGCGGGGCTTTTCCTCGCGTGGTTTTTCTTCCCGACGATCCTGCTCGCCATCCTCGTCCTTGCGGCGGCGCGAGCGGGACTTGCGCTCTTCGGCGGGCTTTTCGTCGCGCGTATCTTCCGAAGACGAGGACGAGCCACCACCCTGCCCAGACACTTCGCCCCAGGGGAATTCGGGCACCTTGAACTTGGTAAGCTTCTCGACATTCTCGAGGGCTTCCTTGTCTGCCGGGACAACCAGCGTGATCGCGCGGCCCTTGGCCCCGGCGCGGCCGGTGCGGCCGATGCGGTGCACGTAATCATCAGGGTGCCACGGCGTGTCGTAATTGAAAACATGGCTCACGCCCTTGATGTCGAGCCCGCGTGCGGCAACGTCCGACGCGACGAGGATGTTCACCTCGCCCTTCTTGAACAGGTCCAGCTCGGCAATGCGGCTGGACTGGTCCATGTCACCATGGATTTCGCCGCTGCGGAAACCGGCCTTCTGCAAATCCTTGTTCAGCTCGCGCACCGTGGTCTTGCGGTTGGCGAAGATGATCGCGGTGTGCACATTGTCGACTTCGAGAAGGTACTTG
The DNA here is from genome assembly GCA_030431435.1 of Alphaproteobacteria bacterium. Taxonomy (GTDB): domain Bacteria; phylum Pseudomonadota; class Alphaproteobacteria; order Sphingomonadales; family Sphingomonadaceae; genus Alteraurantiacibacter. The sequence continues at coordinate 2,565 of JAUIJI010000153.1, forward strand.
AGAGCATCCTTCTTCTTGCGCGGGCTGATCTCCACCTTGAACTGGGCGATGTTCTCATTGGTAGTGGCCGCGCGGGCGACTTCGATCTGCTTGGGATTGGTCAGGAACTTGTCCGCCAGCTTCTTGATTGGCGGCGGCATGGTGGCCGAAAACAGCAGCGTCTGGCGCTGTTCGGGCAGTTTTTCGCAAATGAACTCGATATCGGGGATGAAACCCATGTCGAGCATGCGGTCCGCCTCGTCGATCACCAGCAGATCGCAGCCGTTGAGCAGGATCTTGCCGCGCTCGAACAGGTCCATCAGCCGGCCCGGCGTGGCAATCAGCACGTCGACGCCTTCGTTGAGCGCCTTGACCTGGTCATTCATCTGCACGCCGCCGATCAGCAGCGCCATCTTGAGGTCATGGTTCTTGCCGTATTTCTCGAAATTCTCGGCCACCTGCATTGCCAGTTCGCGCGTCGGCTCGAGGATCAGGCTGCGCGGCATCAGCGCGCGGCGGCGGCCACTGGCGAGGATATCGATCATCGGCAGCACGAAACTGGCGGTCTTGCCGGTACCCGTCTGGGCGATGGCGATCAGGTCACGCATCATCTGGACCTGGGGGATGGCCTCCGCCTGGATCGGGGTCGGCTCCTCGTAACCGGCATCATGCACGGCTTTGAGCAGTTCGTCTGACAGGCCGAGATCGGCAAACTTCATATGTGTCGCAATGTCCGGGTCTTGGGGCCCGCAGAAATCCACGGGCGATTGCGGTGGGTTCACACTCCCACCAAGGATGCGGCCCTCAAGCACTCCAAGGCGAAAAAGTCAAGAATTCGCCCTCTGGTTCCGGGCGATAATGCTCAGGTGCCGACGGGAACCAGCCGGGTCAGCTGTTCCACCGAACAGGTAACACCGGCGCGCGACTGCAGCTGATCGCGTGAGACGCAGAGCCTGCCGTCGTCATTCTGCTCGACATAAAAGCCCGAATAGAAGGCCCGCGCCGTGCAGCTGTTGTCGAGCGAGGCGGCCAGCACCTGGCGGTTTTCCATGAACAGCAGCAGGCGGTTGTCCTGCGTGGGCTGCACGCCCACGATATCGTCAACGGATACGCAATCGGCATGGGGAACTTCGCGGATCTGCGCCTGCGCACGCTGGGGAGCCAGTCCCAGCATGCGTTCGCGCGCATCGGGCGGACTTGGCGAAACGCGGATGATCACCCGTTGCCGGATGCGCACCTGCCCCCACTCATCGTCCTGGCTGGCGCCTTCCAGCACCCGGAACGGTGTTGCGGAATAGGGAGTAAAACCCAGCGCACCGCCTTGTCTGTCAGCCATGGTGGAGGCGTCAACGCCAGCCACCTGCACCACAGCCGGGGCCTCGGCCAGCATCACGGGCACGGTCGCAGCCACAAGGGCACAGGCAAGGATCAGGCGTTTCTTCAAGGCGTTTGCTCTTGTAGCAGGCCGCATCATGCAACCCGCTGTGCTCCCCCTTTAGCGTGTGACGTTGAATAGTGGCTTAACCTGCACATTGCCCTTTGCAAGCCCGCCGGCTCGCTGGCATGAGGCGAGCGATGGAAAAGAACACGGCATTTTGTGAAGAAGCGAGCAGGCTTCTGGGTGATCGCGGGTTCACGCAGGACCCCGAACTGGTGACGCCATGGCTTACCGATTGGCGCGGACGCTATACCGGCAAGGCCATTGGCCTGGCCTCTCCCGCGTCCACGGAAGAAGTCTCCGGTTTGGTGAAGCTGTGCGCGAAGCACGGCGTGCCGATCGTGCCGCAGGGTGGCAACAGCGGCATGTCCGGCGGAGCAACACCTGACAGCAGCGGCCAGGCAGTGGTGCTGTCCCTGCGACGGATGAATGCGATCACCGCCTTCGATGCCGACGCGCGCGAGATCACCTGCGAGGCGGGGGTTATCCTGCAGACGCTGCATGAGCACGTCGAGAAGGAAGGCCTGCGCTTCCCCCTCACGCTTGGCGGCAAGGGCTCTGCCACGATCGGCGGGCTGATTTCGACCAATGCCGGCGGCACGCAGGTGCTGCGCCATGGCCCGATGCGCGCGCAGGTGCTGGGGCTGCAGGCGGTGATGGCGGATGGATCGGTGTTCGATTCGCTGGTGCCCCTGAAGAAGGACAATCGCGGGTTCGACCTGAAGCAACTCCTGATCGGCTCCGAAGGCACGCTGGGCATCGTCACCGGGGCCACCTTGCGGCTGCTACCTTCGCTGTCCGATCGCGCGGTAGTCTGGGTCGGCCTCGACGATATTCGCGATGCCCGCAAGCTGCTGGTCCATGCGCAGAAGCTGGCCGGGGATACGCTGGAGGGCTTCGAGGTCATGCCGCGCCATTCGCTGGAAGCCGTGCTGGCTCACACGCCGG
>JAUIJI010000029.1 GCA_030431435.1 Alphaproteobacteria bacterium
ATTTCGCCATGATCGATCCGCCGCGCGAGACGATGCCCGTCACGCGCTTGGCGGCGAGCGGCACATAGGCGAGGCGCACGCCGGCGTGGATGGTGAAATAGTCGACGCCCTGCTCGGCCTGTTCGATCAGCGTATCGCGGAAGACTTCCCAGCTGAGGTCTTCGGCAATACCGCCGACCTTTTCCAGCGCCTGGTAGATCGGCACGGTGCCGATGGGCACGGGGCTGTTGCGGATGATCCATTCGCGCGTGTCATGGATGTTGCGACCCGTTGAAAGGTCCATCACCGTGTCCGCGCCCCAGCGGATGGACCAGACCATCTTGTCCACCTCGCTCGCCACGTCCGATGCCACGGCGGAGTTGCCGATATTGGCGTTGATCTTGACGAGGAAGTTGCGCCCGATGGCCATCGGCTCGCATTCCGGGTGGTTGACGTTGGAGGGGATGATCGCACGGCCCCTTGCCACTTCATCGCGCACGAATTCCGGCGTGACATAGTCAGGGATTTCGGCGCCCCAGTCCTGTCCGTCGCGCTTGTATTCGGCGAGCTTGGCGCGGCCGAGGTTCTCGCGCTCGGCGACATATTCCATCTCGGGCGTGATGATGCCCTGCTTGGCATAGTGCATTTGCGAGAGGTTGGCGCCGGGCTTTGCCCGCAGCACGCGCTTCGCCACATTGGGGAACGGGGGCACGCCGCCCGAACGGTCCGGGCCGAGCTGGCCGTTGTCCTCCGGCTTCACTTCGCGCGCGGCATATTCCTCCACGTCCCCGCGGGCGAGCTGCCACTCGCGGCGCAGCTGCGGCAGGCCGGCCTGGATGTCGATCTGCGCATCGGGATCGGTATAGGGGCCGGAAGTATCATAGACGCGCACCGGCGGCTCGCCGCTGGAAGGCTCCAGCTCGATCTCGCGCATGGCGACCTTGAGCTTGCCGACATGCACCTTGCGGCTGCCCCGGATCGGCCCGGTGGTGACCCCGATTTCGAGCTTGGAATTGATATCGGCCATGCGCTTTCTCTCCAGTGACGGGAGAGCGGACCTCTGGTGACCAGCCGCCCACTCCCTCCGCCGATATTAGTCGGTTCAGGTTCAACGGGTCGTGTGGAGCATACCCACACCTCTCAGCCACAGCTGGCTCCCCGGTGGATGAGTCGTGTGTAGGCGTTTTTGCGGCGGGCCGAAAGGGGGGATGGTGCTTCAGGCGCGAGCTGGCTGGCAGAGCCGGGGACACGGCATTCCGTGTCCCATGAGAACGGGATACGCTGAGTGCATTTGATAAAGTGTCACCGCAATTCCGCTAAAAGCCTAGTATTCAGCGAAGGCTTCCGCCTCTTCTATAATTTTGGACAGGAAGGAAACTCCAATGTCAGCAACCACGAAGGCCTCGGGTTCAGAAACCTTCAATCCTTGGTGGATCGTGGGCGGATCGTACCAGCGGCCGCGATCAACCACACGCTTCAGCACAAGCTTCCGTCGCTGTCTCACCACTTCGACTTCCTGGGCAATTCCGTTTTTCTCAATCCTGACCGCAGGAGACACCGAAAACTCGCCAGCCTCATCGTACAAGTAAAGGTCGAACGTTTTGCCTTTGGGATCGCCGGGATTCAGAAGACATGTCGTGACCAAGGAATGCCGACTGGCTATTTCATTGATGCCGTGTTCGTCCGAATTCCGCGCATGAAGTATGTATGAAAGAAGTTCATCTTTCTTACGCTTGTGTTTGATCCTACCCCACCAATAGCCCTCCTTTCCTCCGGAACCCAAACCCACCTCTAGCTTGGTGAATATGCGATGTGAGGCATGTAAGAAGTCAGACCAAGCCACTTCGACTTCATCGAACAGGATGCAATTGCGCAGGTTTTCAACGGCGCGTTCCGCCACCTGAAGCTGCAATTTGGCATGTTTAAGAGCTGTTTGATGCAACGGTCTTGGCCGGAATAGCGATACCACAAAGTAAAAAAGGCAATCCTGTCTATCTGGCCCGATTGTTCACCCCCTACAACCGCAACTCACTCAACCCCGGATGATCGTCCGGGCGGCGGCCCTGCTCCCAGCGGAACAGGCGGTCTTCCTCGCTGATGGCGAGGTCGTTGATGCTGGCGTGGCGGTGGGCCATCAGGCCGTGGGCGTCGAATTCCCAGTTCTCGTTGCCGTAGGCGCGGAACCACTGGCCGGAAGCGTTGCGGTATTCATAGGCGAAGCGCACGGCGATGCGGTTATCGGTGAAGGCCCAGAGTTCCTTGATCAGGCGGTATTCGAGCTCGGCCTGCCACTTGGCGGTGAGGAAGGCCTCGATCTCGGTCCTGCCGCGCAGGAAGGTGTCGCGGTTTCGCCAGACGGAGCCGGGCGTATAGGCCAGCGCCACCCTTCCCGGATCGCGCGAGTTCCAGCCATCCTCTGCCGCGCGTACCTTTTCGGCAGCGGTTTCGGCGGTGAAGGGCGGCAGCGGCGGGCGTATCTGCTTGGTCATGTCGGTTCTCTCTATGGTGGTTACGAGGGGAAAGGCGTGGCCAGTTCCACGCGGATGCCGCCCGGTGCCATGAACAGGAAGTGCCAGGTGGCAGAACCTTCGCCAATGGGGCACGGGGCGCATTCCACCTCCACGCCATCCCAGTGCGAAACCTTGTCATACAGCGCTTCGAGCTGGCCCTTGTCGGAAACGCCGAAGGCCACGTGGTGCAGGCCTTCATTGCTGTGCCGGTCAAATGCGACGTGGCGATCCTTGTCCTGCACCTGCCACAGCGTGACCATGGTGGTGCCATCGGTCACGAAGGCGGCGGGGTATTCGGGCACTTCGCCCACCTTCTCGAAACCCAGCGCGCCGGTGAAGAACTCATGAGTGGCGAGCAGGTCCCCGGTGGTGAGGCCGAGGTGGTGGATGCCGCGCGTGGCGTGGGTGTGCATGGTCTGCGTGTTCATCGTGCTTACTCCCTTTCCTTGGTTTGCAATGCAGGCCAGCCGGGTCAGCCCCGCCCCCTGCCCACTTGCTGCTTCAGTGCAGCGACTTCTGCGCGCAGCCGGTCACGTTCATCGACCAGCGGCTGCAGCAATTGTGCGATCTCGTCTTGCGTGAAGCGCGGGGTGATGTGCGCCGGGCAGTTCCAGTCGAACCCCACCACGTCGAAGATATAGGCCCGCTCGGGCAGCGCCTTGTAGCCGGAGGGCATCAGGCGGCTGACGAGCGCGCTGTCTTCCTCCGCCGTCACCACGCTGGCATTGGCGAGGATCTTCAGCCGCCGCCGGTTCGGATAATCCATCAGGAACAGCGAGGCGCGCGAACTGGCAGCGATATTGGCGGTGGAAACGTGCTGCCGGTTGCCGCGATAGTCCGCCATGCCGAGACGGTTGCCTTCCAGCACCGCCAGGAACCCCTGCGGCCCGCCGCGATGCTGGACATAGGGCCAGCCGTGACCGGTGATGGTGGCGATGTAGAAGCTGTCCCGCGCGGCGATGAAGCTGCGCTCCTTTTGGGTGAGCACATCAGGCTGGCCGTCAGCGCCATCCTCCATCCGGGCATAAGCGCCGCGCGATCCGTCCTGCTCCTGCGCATCTCGCATCGCATCGGTGAACAGCGTGTGGATGTAATTGCGGGCCATGCCGGAAAGTCGCCTCTGTGGTGTGTCTGACAGCGATCTAGGGCCTTGCAGGATCAGTGATAATCTGCCTTCTTGGCACTTCATATTTTCAGGAATTGAAATAATGGACCGGTTGCAAGCGCTGGAGATATTCGCGGAAGTGGCGCGGCAAGGCGGTTTTGCGCCCGCTGCGCGCAAACTCGGCATCTCGCCCGCCAAGGCCACGCGCGGGGTGGCAGAGCTGGAAGCCCGGCTGGGCACACAATTGTTCCAGCGTTCCACCCGATCCTTGCGGCTGACGCAGGACGGGGCGGATTTCCTGCCACGCGCCGAGGCAGTGCTGGCAGACCTCGATTCCGCAGAGCGCGAACTGGCCGGGCGCTCCGCCACACCGCGCGGTACGCTCTACGTCACCGCGCCGGTCACTTTCGGGCGGCTGCATGTGCTGCCCGTGATCACTGCCATGCTCGATCGGCATGCCGGACTGGACGCGCGCATGCTGCTGGTGGATCGCAATATCCGCATGGTGGAAGAAGGCGTGGACGTGGCGGTGCGGATCGGCGCGCTGGAGGACAGCGCACTACGCGCTATCCATATCGCAGACGTGCGGCCATTGCTGGTGGCCAGCCCGGCCTATATCGCGCGCTTCGGCAGGCCAGAGAAAGCGGCAGACCTTGATCGCCACCGCTTCATATCCACCACCGGCGCACGCGCGGGATCGCAATGGCAGCCGTTGGGCAAGGCCACACCCAAGGCTGCGCGGCTGCAAGTGAACACGGTGGATGCCATGCTTGATGCCACGCGTGAGGGGCTCGGTATCTGTGGCCCTCTATCCTACCAGGTGGAAGAGGAACTGCGCGCTGGCCGGCTGGTGGAAATCCCTGGACTTGTCGAGCCGGTGACAATCCCCGTCAGCCTGGTGTTCGATGCGGCTCGCGCACGGACACCCGCAGTCCGGCTGTTCATTGACTTGATGAGGGAGGCCTGCCGCCGCGATGTGGGAATGGCCAGCTAGAACCGCAGCATCGCCAGACACACCAGCACGATCCCGATCCCTGCCGACAGCAGCGCCCACACGCGGTTCACTGCGCCCAGCAGGCTGGATGCGAAATGCAGGTATGGCCTGCCCCAGCCGAGGATGACCACGCCTTCCACCACCATGCCGCCACCCATCACGGTGATGGCAACCGAGAGCCAGTCATCCCAGTCGAGCGGGTTGACGAGGTAGATCGTTGCGCCCAGTGCCAGCACCACGATGCCGGTGAGGAAGCGCAGGCCTTCCGCCTTCTCGAAATCCTCCAGCATGGCGGCCCAGCTGCCGGGGGATCGCAATTCACCCACTGCCGCGCCCAATGCATAAAGCCCGGTGAACAGGGCGATCCATGCGGTGATGTCTGTCGTGTCAGCCATGATTCCTCTCCTCTGCGGCGATGGTGGCGCAGAGTTCGCGCTGCGTCTAGGGCTCGGCCATGACCCAGCTTTACCGCCTCGATGCCGATGCCGCCGCGATTGCGCGCGCTTTCGATTGCCGGGCGGGCGATGATCCCTGGGCGGGGGGATATATCGCGCCGGGCAGTTTCGCGCCGGTGATCACTGCCGGGCGCGAGTTCATTGCCGGGCCGAAGAAGGGGCGCGGCCAGCACCGCATGGTGCCGCGCATCTGGGGCGTGCCGCCGCCGCCATCGGCACAGGATGCCACGCGCGGGATCACAAGCGTGCGCAACACGGAAAGCCCGTTCTGGATCGGCAATTTGCGCAACAGCGAGTTCCGCTGCCTGGTGCCCGCGACCAGCTTCATGGAATGGGGCGCCGGAATCGATGTGGAGGGGCGACGCAACCGCCATCCCTTCTCCGTTTCGGGCCAACGCATCTTCGCTTTTGCGGGCGTATGGAAGGACAGCGAAGTGCCGACCTTCGCGATTGTCACCTGCCCCGCCAGCCCGCGCCTGCGATCGCTCGGGCGCGACACGATGCCGGTGATCCTGCCGCCTGATCGCAGAACGCAGGATACATGGCTCCACGGCGGATGGGACAAGGCCAGCGCACTTCTCCGCCCGATCGGGGACGACAAGCTGCTGGAAAACAGCAGCTTTTCCTGACGCCCCACATATATTTGAGAATTATTCGCAAAAACCCTTTGACGCATCTTCGACTCCTATTAGTAATGCGACTCATTCGCATTTGTATCAAAGGGGATCAGAATGACATTCAGGCAGGTGGCCTTGCCACGCAGTTGCACACGCTGGCAGCGGCCGGTTTCGGAGCGGGTATCGGTAGAAGGCGCAGACCACCACTCGTCGGGATCGCGGCGCATCGCCCAGCCGCTGTGCGCATCGCTGGCGCTGGCCTTTGCGCTCAACGCGCAAACCGCGTGGGCAGCGGATGATGCCGATGCGGTGGAGGCGATCGGCGAATCCACCATCACCATCACCGCCACGCGAACGCCGGTGGCAGCGGAACGCGCACCCGCAACGGTGACGGTAATCACCGAGGAGGATATCGCCGACGACTTCGTTACCGACATCAAGGACCTGGTGAAGTACGAGCCCGGCGTATCCGTGCGCCGCGCGCCTGCCCGCTTCGGCGCGGCGCTGGGTACCACCGGCCGCGCCCGCAACGAGGAGTTCACCATTCGCGGCATCGGCGGCAACCGCGTGCTGATCCAGGTGGATGGCATCCGCGCGCCGCAGGGCTTCAGCTTCGGCGCGCAGGATTCCGGGCGCGGCGGCTATGCCGATGTCTCGCTGGTCAAGTCGGTCGAAATCCTGCGCGGGCCGGCTTCCGCGCTCTACGGTTCCGACGGGCTGGCAGGTGCCGTGAGCTTCACCACCCGCGATCCGGCAGACCTGATCGATCCGGGCAACACCTATGGCGGCTTTGTCTCGGCGCAATATTCCAGCGCCGACAACGAGTTCGCCGAAACGGCGGCACTGGCCGCACAGGGCGGAGGCTTCTCTGCCATGCTCGCCTACACAAGGCGCGACTTCAACGAGCTGGAGAACCAGGGCACTGTCGGCGGAACGGGCGAGACGCGCACCCTGCCCAACCCGCAAGAGGGCCGCTCAAACGCATGGCTGGGCAAGCTGGTGTGGGAGGAGGGCGGCCACCGCCTGCGCCTCACTGGCGAGCACCTCGACCTCGATGTCGACAGCCGCGTGCTGACCGGCGAAGGCCCGGCCTTCCTGTTCGGCCCCACGCCCAGCTGGATCGTCGACAGGCTGACCGCCGAGGATACCACCAGGCGCAGCCGCGCATCGGTGGACTGGACATGGAATGCCGAAGAATCAGGCCTGCTCGATTACGTGCACCTTGCCGCATACTGGCAGGATGGCGAGGATGTGCAGTTCACGCTGGAGGAGCGCACCCCCGTTTCCGCCACGCCGCGCCCTGATCGCGAAAGGCTCAACACTTTCGAGAACGAGGTTTGGGGCCTTGTTGCCGAAACGCGCAGCACGATCGACAGCGGCGGCGTGCAACAGGTGCTGGCCTTCGGCGGCGATATCAGCTGGACCCGGCAAGAGGGCCTGCGCGACGGCACCGAACCGCCTGCGGGTGAAGTGTTCCCCACCCGCGCCTTCCCGACGACCGACTTCATGCTCGGCGGGGTGTACCTCGCAGACGAGATCACCCTGCTCGATGGCGCGCTGGTGGTCTATCCCGCGCTGCGTTTCGACTTTTACGAGCTTGACCCGACCGACGACCCGCTGCTGCCGCAGTTCACCGGTGCAGGCCAGAGCGGCGAGCGCCTTTCCCCCAAGCTGGGGGTGACCGGCGAAGTGGCGCCGGGCGTGCTGCTGTTCGCCAATTACGCGCAAGGCTTCCGCGCGCCCACACCGATGCAGGTAAATAACTACTTCGAAAACCTCGCCTATGGATACAGTTCCGCTCCCAACCCCGACCTCGGGCCGGAACGTTCGACCAGCTGGGAAGCGGGTCTGCGCTATTTCGATGACAATGCGAAACTGAGCCTTGCGGTGTTCCGCGCGGATTATGACGATTTCATCGATCAGCAGGTTGTCGGCGGCAGCTTCACCCCGTCCGATCCGGCAATCTACCAGTTCGTCAACCTCGATGACGTGCGGGTGGAAGGGATCGAGGCCAAGGCCAGCTATGCCTTTGCCAATGGCATCACCTTGCGCGCTGCGGCCGCCTATGCCGATGGCAAGGTGATCGACCCCACGGGCGGCAAGCTGCCGCTGGCATCGATTGACCCGTTCGAACTGGTGGCAGGGATCGGCTGGACCGCGCCCGATGGCGGCGCGGGCGTGGAGCTTTCAGCGATCTACAATGCCCGCAAAAGCCTGGACGAGACGACCGGCACCTGTGCGGCAGAGTGCTTCCGACCGGACAGCTTCACCGTGCTCGACTTCACCGCATTCTACAATTTGACCGATGCGCTGAAGCTGCGCGCGGGCGTGTTCAACATCTTTGACGAGACCTATGCCTACTGGTCCGACGTGCGCGGCCTTGCTGCCACTTCGACCATTACCGAGGCCTATACCCGCCCCGGTCGCAATGCGTCGGTCTCGCTCAGCTACGCATTCTAGACGAAGGAGGGACCAGACATGAAATATCTCAAGGCAACAGTGGCATCCTCATTGCTCGCACTGGCCATGGCGGCATCGCCCGCACTGGCAGACGGGCCGGTGGGCGAACGTAGCGCGGCGCAGGAGCAGGCCAGCTTTGCTGCCGATCGCGAAACGATCCTTGCCATGGCGGGCGATTATCGCGTGCGCTTCGACATGCAGGAAAGCACCGTCTGGCGGCCGGGTTACGAGCCGCTCGACCGCAAGATTTCCGGCGGGCACGAAAGCGTGCGGGTGATCGAGGATACCGGCACGAAGATCGTGCTCCAGCACCTGCTGGTGGTGGATGCAGGCGGCGAACCGATGGTGATCAAGCACTGGCGGCAGGACTGGGAATACGAGCCCGCGCAGATCCTCACCTATGAAGGGCCGAACCGCTGGACCTGGTCCGAAGTGCCCGAACGCATGCGCGCGGGCCGCTGGTCGCAGACGGTCTATCAGGTCGATGACAGCCCCCGCTATGCCGGCTGGGGCCAGTGGGAGACGACCAACGGCGTGCGCCGCTGGCGTTCGAACTGGACCAACCGCCCGCTCGCCCGCCGCGATGCGGTGCGCGATCCGGTCTATGACCTCTACGCCGCGATCAACCGCCACCAGCTGACGCCTGATGGCTGGATCCACTGGCAGGACAACACCAAGATGGACCTCGAAACAGGCGAGGCGGAGCCGGTGGTGCAGGAATATGTCCTCAACACCTACACCCGCTTTGACGATTACGAGGTGAGCGCGGCGGACGAATACTGGGCCGCAACTTCCGCCTACTGGCAGGCGGTACGCGATGCGTGGGACAGCGTGTCCGAAGCCAAGGGCGGCATCGCCATCGAGGAAGAAGCAGAAACCGGCACCGTGATCTCCGGCGAACTGCTGGAAATGGGCAATGAAATCCAGTCGGGAGCCTTGACCGAAGCGGAAGCCATTGCCCGTGCCACGGCGCTGATCGAAGAGCATACCTCCATGCTCTGATGGGCGCCCCTCCTCTCGCGCTTCCCGATGTGGTATGAGGGCCATGACGGGAGCGCGAGAGGAGTTACGCACCATGACGAGCACAAGACTGGCGCTCGCCGCCCTTGCCGCAGCAGCCGCGATCCCGCTGGCAGCAACCGCCCATCACGGCTGGGGCTGGACCGAGAACGAGGAATCCCGCCTTTCCGGCGAGATCGTTTCAATCGATTTCGGCAATCCGCACATGCACCTGCAGGTTCGCAGGCAAGGCAGCGTGTGGACCGGCAGCGAGCTGTGGGAAGTGGACCTGTCCCCGCCCATCGTTGCCCGAAGGTCAGGTTTCGGCCCAGAGCATGCCGCACCCGGGGACATGGTCGAACTGACAGGACACCGCGCGCGCGATCCTGAAATGCGCGGCTTCAAGGCAGAGACCATTACCGTGCGCGGGCGGACTTTCGATGTCTACCCACAGCGCGACAAGACGTTGGGCAGCCGATAACTCACCCCACCGGGGCGCCCTTGCGCGTGGTGCGGACCAGCGCCATGGCGAGGAAAAACGCAGCAGCCGTACCCGCAGCACCGGCGCGAAAGACCATATCCATGCCCACCAGCATGGCAGTGACATTGAATCCCACTGCAGCCCAGCCGGTGAGCATCGCCAGCCCGCCGATCACCTTGTCCGCGCCTGTACTGCGCCACAAGGCAACGCCCAGCACACTCGCGGCAAAACCGATGGCAACCTTGGCCGCGAAGTAGAGGAAGAAGGACAGGCCAAGCACGGCAAAGAAGGCCGGTTCCGGAGGAGCCTCCCCGCCGTAACCGAGCTGGTAGAACAGCGTCAGCCCCATCGCCGTCTGCATCAGGTTGAGTATGCCGGAAACGACAAGGCACCCGGCTACGATCGCATCCACCTTGAGCAGTGCAAAGCCCAGCACCGCAACAAGCAGCGCAGCAATCGCCTCCGTGCGCCAGATCGGATAGGCAATGTGCGATTGTCCCGAAGCGCCCAGCGCCATGTAGATCACCTGTGTTGCAACAGTTGCGATCAGTGCCGCCGCTATGGCCTGTGATACCCGCCTTGTATCGATTGTCATGTCCGGTCCCTTTCGATTGCCCTCATCGAGGTGCTTCGCCGTGCAAGCCCGCGCGGTTACTCTACCCCAAAGCCCCCATTGCCTTGGAACTTCAGAACGCTATGACGGTTTCAACAGAAACCGCAGAGCAAGGGTCCAAGCTTTCATGAATACCATCCGTACCGCACTTCTGGCTGGCACCATAGTCCTGCCTGCCGCTGTGATGGCTCGCCCGATGACGCCCGAAGACGTAGCCAAAATCGAATATACCGGTACTATCGCCGTATCGCGTGATGGCAGCCAGATTGCCTACACCACCTTCTCGCGCCCCGATGTAACCGCGGGTGAGGAAAACGGCAGCGGATCGCAGCAACTGTTCCTGGCTGATGGGCCGATGCAGGCGCGCGCCTACCTGCCCGAGGATGTCAGCGCGTCGAGCATTGCATTCTCTCCCGATGGAACGATGGTCACATATCTGTGGTCCGCCAAGGGCGAGAAGCGCAGCGTATGGGGCGTGCCGGTCAACGGCGGCGCTCCGCGCAAGATAGCCGGGCTCGATGATGCGAGCACCAGCGCCTATGCCTTCGCGCCTTCGGGCGAGAGCGTATACCTGCTGGCTGGCGCGGCCCCGGATGACCAGCGCGAGGACGAGCTCGACCTTGGCTTCGATGCCGTGGTCTATGAGGAAGAGCAGCACTTCAACCGGCTGTTCGTGGCAGCCACCGGCACTGACGAGGTGGACCCCGATCCGCTGGAAATCGACGTGCCCGGCCATGTCGATTCCATCCAGATTTCGCCTGACGGCACCTTCATGGTCGTCACCTCATCTCCCTCCACACTGGTCGATGACAGCCTGATTTCGAGGAAGCCCTATATCATCGACATGGTCTCCGGTGAGACGCGGGTGATCGATACGCCGGGCAAGATCGGCGATATCGAGATTTCGCCTGACGGCTCGCAGCTTTCGATGGTCGCAGCGGTCGATATCAACGATCCGGCCGCGACCACGCTGCACCTCGTCGATGTCGCGACCGCTACCTATCGCCCACTCAACGAAGGCGCAGCAGAAGCGGCTGAAAACGCAGAGTGGATGGCTGACGGACGGCTCGCAGTGATCGTCGATATCGGTGCGCAAAGCGTGCTGCGCTTCTACGATGCCGATGGCGCCATGCTGCGCGAGGTCGATCCCGACGGGCTGATCCTCACTGCAATCGAACAGGGCGGCAACCGTCTTGCGGTGGAAGCCAATTCGCCGATGCATCCCAACGAGCTGTTCCTGTTCGACGGCAACGGCTTCACCCGCTGGACCGATCACTATCCCTGGCTGGCCGAGATCGACTTAGGCCCGCAGCGCACCGTGACTTACACCGCGCGCGACGGGCAGGAGATCGAAGGCATTCTGATCGAGCCGGTTGGCGGCATCCCCTTCGAACGCGCTCCTACGATCCTCAATGTCCACGGCGGCCCGGAATCGCACGATTCCAACGGCTGGATCACCGGATACGGCAGCCCCGGACAGGTCGCGGCAGGCAAGGGCTATGCCGTGTTCCTGCCCAACTATCGCGGCTCCACCGGCTATGGCGTGGAATTCGCCAAGCAGCACCAGGGCAATTACACCGATCCTGAATTCATGGATCTGGTGGACGCGAAATATGCGCTCGCCGAAATGGGCATCACCGATCCTGACCGCGTTGGCGTGACCGGCGGCTCCTATGGCGGTTATGCCACCGCGTGGTCATCCACATACCATTCGGAAGAATTTGCCGCAGGCGTGATGTTCGTCGGCATCTCGAACCAGATTTCCAAGATGGGCACGGGCGATATCCCGTGGGAGATGTACAATGTCCACGCCATGGAATGGCCGTGGGAGGACTGGCTCGGCGCGCTCGAGGTCAGCCCGATCTACTACGCTGACCGCGCGGATACCCCCCTGCTGATCATGCATGGCGAAGAGGACACCCGCGTCTCACCCACGCAGAGCACCGAGCTCTATCGCCACATCAAGATCCGCCGCCCGGATACCCCGCTACGGCTGGTGTTCTATCCCGGTGAAGGCCACGGCAACTCCCAGGCCGCTGCCCGTTATGATTACAACCTGCGAATGATGGAATGGTTCGACACCTACCTGATGACCGGCGACCGCGATGCTCCCATCCCGGGACCGCGCCCTGAACTGAAGCTGGGAGACGAGGATAGCGAGGACTGATCCTCTGGCTGGCGGAGTGCAAGAAAAGGGCGGCAGGTCATCACGACCCGCCGCCCTTTCTCATGTGCACTCGCTAATGCGTCAGAACGTGTAGCCCACGCCAACCGCGCCAAGGAACTGGTCTGCCGATCCGCGCACGCTGGTGAAGGGGCTGCGTTTCGCATCGCCGAGCAGGCGCGAATAGCCGCCGATCACCACGAGGCCGAGGCCGCCATTGGTGAGGTCTCCGTCAAGGTCGATACCCATCAGCAAGGTCACGCCTGCCCTGGTGAAACCGCCGCCGTCGGGATCGAACACCGGCAGTTCGCCGCCGGTTGCGACATTCTGCGCGGGGCTGACCGCGTAGTAGTAATCATGAAAGCCGCCATCGGCATATTCGGCGCTGAAGGTGAGCGATCCGGCCACGGCCTGGCTCACCGGGGTGAAATAGGCGACAGACGGGTCCACCACCATGCCCGAATGCGCGCCTGCCACGTCCCAGCGCAGATCCGTGCTCACGGTCACGCTGTCATAGGGGTTGAGCACGCCGGAAAAGCTCACGCCAGCCGTGGGGCCGATTTCCACCGCGCGATCAAGCTTGCCGAGGCCGAGCACCACCGGGTCCTTGATCTGGTCGACCCGGTCGCTCCTAAGCCGGGCGGCCACGCCAAGGTCGAAACCCGGGCCTTCTTCAGCATCAGGCAGGAAATCGAGCGCCAGCCCGCCCGCGCGCGGATTGATGTCCACTCCGCGATACGATCCCTGCACGATCGGCAGCGGCGTCACCACGTAATCGTCCGAGCCGGAATAGGACGGGTTCAATGCCACACCCACGCCAACGGACAGGTAGTCGCCCGAATAGACAGTGTCGGCATAGGGATCGGGAACCTCATCCTGCGCCATTGCGGTTGCGGGAAAGGCGAATAGGGAAGCAGCGGCGAGCGCCGCAGTTTTTTTCTGTGTCATACCTCTAATACGGTTGGCCACGGGCACAGTTCCCCTCAGCCTGCTGCTTGCCACGCCGCCACCGCGTCTATCGGATAGAGGAGCATCAGCACGTTCAATGTGAGGTTGTCTCGGATGACCGCCAGCGCCAGCAGTTCAAGGAACAGCGCCAGCGCAACGCTGGCCCATGCAGGCAGCCTCAGCGCCAGCAGGAAACCCAAAGTCATCCAGCCGATATCGGCGGCGGAATTGACAATGGAATCGCCAGAATAGCCCCAGCTGATCGTCACCTCGCGATAGCGGTTGATGACCATCGGCGTGTTCTCGGCAATCTCCCACGCGCTTTCCACCACCACCGCAATCGGCAGCGCCCAGCGCGATGGCTTGCCGCCGAACAGGCCCCACTTGCGCCACAGCAGCCACGCCACGCCCGCCATGATCAGGCCGTGGGTGAAGTGGCTGGGGGCATACCAGTCCGTAATGTGCTGGCTGTTTTCGGAAGATTCGACCACGCCGTGCCACAGCTTGATCGTGCCGCATTCGCACATCGGCGGTCGGTCCATCGCGAACAGGATCGCCACAGCCGCGATCACCAGCACCAGCGATGCCGCCCATGCCCAGCCGTGTGGCCAGAGACTGCTGCCATCCTTCAAATCCGTTCCCCCAATACCAGCAAGTTCTTGTGCAATAGCAAAAAACGGCTAGCACATAGGGATGAAAATCCTTTTCAAAGCCTCACTTGCGGCGCTGGCCGCTGCAATGCTCTCCCCGCTGGCGGCGCAGGCGCAGGACACCGCAATCCAGCTTGGCGAAGTGAGCGAGGCGCATACTCGCCTGCATCAGGTGATGGAATCGGGCGTGGACCAGGATCAGGTGCTCACCATGTCCACCAATGTGGTGGCGCAGCAGATCATCGCCACACTTCCCGCTGACATGACCGAAGGCAATGACACGATGCAGGCCGAGCTTGCTGTCGCACTGAAAGAGCCGATGCGCGCCTACAGCACGCGCATCGCCGCCGAATACAAACCGCGGATGATTGCCGCCATGGCCAGCGTTCTGACTGCGGACGAAGCCGATAGCATGGCGGATTTCTATTCGTCCGAGCTGGGACAGCGCGCACTTGCCGCCAGCAGTGCCAACCTTTCTGTCGATGCGATGGCAGCAGACGGGATGGATGACATGAAGGTCAATGCCGAAAGCGTGGAGCGCGACCTGATGGAAACCGGCGTGCGCGCATTCGGTGCCTTGTCACAGGCTGACCGCGCAGAACTGATGCGGGTGACACTCAGCAATCCTGCTTTCCTGAAGATGCCTGATTTGCAGCGTGCCATATCCCCCGTTCGCGCGGAGATGGAGAGCTCGCCGCCCACGGTCGATGAGGCTCAGGCGATCCAGCAGGCGGTGGTGAGCGTGGTTTCGAAATACGCCCAATGAACCATACCGCCTTGCGCCCATGATTGCGCCATGCGCTCAATAGGGTAAGGCGAGGCCCATGAGCGGGCGCACTTGCGATATTGCCATTGTTGGCGGCGGCCTTTCGGGCGGCCTTGCTGCGCTGGCGCTGGCGCAGCAGCGGCCCGATGTCTCGCTGCGCCTGATCGAGGCAGGCGATGCGCCGGGCGGAAACCACCGCTGGAGCTGGTTCGGCAGCGATCTGGGCAAGGCGGGCGAAAAACTGCTCGCCCCGGTTCGCAAGACTGTGTGGGAGGATGGCAACCACGTCGCTTTCCCGGCCTATCGTCGCCAGCTCTCGACCCCCTATTTTTCGATGGCCTCGGCTGATCTTGCTGCCGCCTTGCAGCGCGAATTGCCGACAAGCGCGATCATGCTGCGCAGCCGCGTGGCAGATATCCGCGCTGATGGCGTGACGCTGGAGAATGGCGACCATGTAAGCGCCCGCGCAGTGATCGACGCTCGCGGTGCCGTTTCCACGCCGCATCTCAATGGCGGCTGGCAGGTGTTCATGGGCCGCCACCTGCGCTGCAGGGAAGCGCATGGCCTTGCCCGTCCGATCATCATGGATGCCCGCGTCGAGCAACTGGGCGGATACCGCTTCGTCTATGTCCTGCCGCTGTCCGCGCATGAGCTCTTCGTGGAAGACACCTATTACCAGGACGAGCCTGTCCTTGATCGATCTGCACTTTCCGGCCGGATCGACGCCTATTGCCGCGAGCATGGCTGGGATGGCGAGATCCTCGGCTTCGAGACCGGCGTGCTGCCGGTGATCACCGGCGGCAATGCTGCGCGCTATCTCGACAGCGTGCGCACCGAAGGCGTCGCGCTGGTGGGCGCGCGCGGTCTCTTCACCCATCCGCTGACGAGCTACACCCTGCCCTTCGCTGTCGAAACCGCGCTGGCGATTGCGGAAGATGCTGACCTTCCGGGAGACCAGCTCGCCGCCAAGATGGAAGCGCGGGCGCGCCGCCACTGGGCCTCGACCGGTTTCTATCGCCTGCTGGGTGACATGCTGTTCGGCGCGGCTCAGCCGGAAAGGCGCGTCGGCGTGTTCCAGCGTTTCTACCGCATGCCTGAGCCGCTGATCGAACGCTTCTATGCCGGAAAATCCACGCTGGCGGACAAGGCGCGCGTCCTTATCGGCAAGCCGCCCGTACCCGTTACCAGCGCACTTGCGGCGCTCACCTCCTCGCGCCCCGCGCTGCAAACACACCTCGATGAAAGTGACGACAAATGAGTTCTGCTGAAGGCCGCAAGGCATGTGTGATCGGTGCCGGTTTCGGCGGGCTGGCGCTCGCCATCCGCTTGCAGAGCGCAGGCATCGCCACCACGGTGATCGAAAGCCGCGACAAGCCCGGTGGCCGTGCATACTTCTGGCAGAAAGACGGCTTCACCTTCGATGCGGGGCCCACCGTGGTCACCGATCCCGATTGCCTGAAGGAATTGTGGGAGCTGACCGGCCACGACATGTCCGAAGATGTCGAGCTGATGCCAGTCATGCCCTTCTACCGCCTCAACTGGCCTGACGGGACGAATTTCGATTATTCGAATGATGAAGAGCAGCTGCGCAAGGAGATCAGCAAGCTCGATCCTGCCGATGTCGCCGGATACGAGGCTTTCCTCGATTACTCCGCCGGGGTTTACGAGGAAGGCTATGTCAAGCTGGGCACGGTGCCGTTCCTCGATTTCAAGAGCATGATCAAGGCCGCCCCGGCGCTCGCCAAGCATCAGGCATGGCGCAGCGTCTATTCGATGGTGTCGAAGTTCATCCGCAGCGAGAAACTGCGCGAGGCGCTCTCGTTCCACACTCTGCTGGTGGGCGGCAACCCGATGAAGACAAGCAGCATCTACGCCCTCATCCACAAGCTGGAAAAGGATGGCGGCGTGTGGTGGACGCGCGGCGGCACCAACCGGCTGATCACCGGCATGGTCCGCCATTTCGAACGGCTGGGCGGCACGGTGCGTCTGGGTGACGGGGTGGAACAGGTTGTAACCGAGGGCAATCGCGCCACTTCGGTGCGCACAAAGTCCGGCTGGAGCGACACGTTCGATGCCGTCGCCAGCAACGCCGATATCATGCATTCCTATCGCGACCTGCTGGGCGGATCAGCGCGCGGCAAGGCCTATGCGAGAAGCCTTTCGCGCAAGACCTTCTCGCCTTCGCTTTTCGTCGTGCATTTCGGCATCGAGGGGACGTGGCCGGGCATTCCGCACCACATGATCCTGTTCGGCCCGCGCTACAAAGGCCTGCTCGACGACATCTACAGCCACGGCGTGCTGCCGGAGGATTTCTCGATCTACCTGCACCACCCCACGGTGACCGATCCCGGCATGGCGCCCGAGGGCATGAGCACCTTCTATGCCCTCGTGCCCGTGGCGCATCAGGGCAAGCTGTCTGTCGATTGGGACAAGGTCGGTCCGCAATTGGAGAAGCGTATCCTCGACGAGGTTGGCCGCCGCCTGATCCCGGACATCCATGACCGGATCGTCACCAGCTTCCACTATACGCCCAAGAACTTCAGCCAGGACCTGAACGCCCACCTCGGCAGCGCCTTCAGCCTCGAGCCGGTGCTGACCCAGAGCGCATGGTTCCGCGGTCACAACCGCGACGATGTGATCAGCAATTTCTACCTCACCGGCGCAGGCACCCACCCGGGCGCAGGCATCCCCGGCGTAGTCGGCAGTGCAAAAGCCACCGCCGGACTTATGATCGGTGATTTGTCGCGGTGACCACGCTTGTCCTTGATGGAAGCAAGATGAGCAGCGAGGATGACTTTCACGACCAGATTGCTGCACATCCCGAAACTCCGGCGTTTTACGGTCGCAACCTCAACGCGTTGCATGATGTTCTCGTCGGCTTCTACCAGTCGCCTGTAGACGTGACTTGGAAGGATTCGCACATTGCTCGCGAGGCGCTGGGAAGGCGGTTTAGTTTGATCCTCGATGTCTTCGGGGACGCTGGGGAGGATTGGCACATGCAAGGCGGAAGTTTGGGTGTAATCCTCGAGATGCCAGAAGAGGATTCATGAAACGCCTTGCCGTCTATTGCGGTTCTGCCTCGCCGCCTGACACGCGTTTTGTCGAGCTGGCGCGCGAGGTAGGCACGCTGCTCGCCCGGCGGGGCATCGGCGTGGTCTATGGCGGCGGCAAGGTGGGGCTGATGGGCGCGCTGGCGGATGGCGCGTTGGCGGCGGGCGGCGAAGTGATCGGGGTGATCCCCGATGCGCTCGAAGGCCATGAATTGTCCCATCACGGCTGCACCGAATTGCACGTGGTCGAGACCATGCACCAGCGCAAGCAGGCCTTTACCGATCTTTCCGACGGCTTCGTCACCCTGCCCGGCGGCGTGGGCACGATGGACGAGCTGTGGGAGGCGGTGAGCTGGGCGCAATTGGGATATCATCGCAAACCTGTGGGCCTTCTCAATGCTTTCGGCTATTATGACGGCTTGCTGGCCTTCAACAGGGAAATGGCAAAGGCCGGCTTTGTGCGCGAGGCGCATCGCGGCATCATCCTTGATGCTGACACGATTGAGGGGCTGTTGGACAAGATGGCGAGCTACACGCCGATCACCACCGTGCTGCAGATGCGGCGTGAGGATCTGTGAAGAGGCCGCGCACGCTTATCCCGTCGCGCCATTTGCGCGAAACGCCCCGCCAGAGCGGTGGCGGCCGCCCGCGCGAGGCCCTGATCCGCAAGGCAAGGCAATCGATCGAGCAGGGATCGAAGAGTTTTGCCGCGGCCTCCATGCTGTTCGACAAGGATACGCGCGACAGGGCGCACCTGCTCTATGCCTGGTGCCGCAGGTGTGACGATATTGCCGACGGGCAGGACCACGGCGGCGAACTGAAGCTGGATCAGAGCAATGCGCGCGACCGGGTGGAGGCGATCCGCGTCCTCACCCACCGCGCGCTGGATGGACAGCCCACCGCCGACGTTGCTTTCGATGCGCTGGGACAGGTTGCCGCCGAATGCCACCTTACCAAGGAAATGGCAGACGATGTGATCGACGGTTTCGCGCTCGATGCTGCGGGATGGCGTCCCCGCACCGAGGCTGACCTGATGCGCTACTGTTTCCACGTTGCAGGCGCTGTCGGCGTGATGATGGCGCGGATCATGGGCGTGCCCGCAAACGACCATGAAACGATGGACCGCGCGTGCGACCTTGGCCTCGCCTTCCAGCTCAGCAATATCGCCCGCGACATTTGGGAAGACGATGCCGCCGGGCGCTGTTACCTGCCGCTGGAATGGCTGGTGGAGGCGGATATTCCGCCCGGCCAGCACATGAAGCCGCAATATCGCGAGCAGCTGGTGGCCATGGTCGCGCGGATGATCGATATGGCAGAGCAGCACGAGGCCGCAGCCCGCCTCGGCGCAGCGCAATTGCGCTTCCGCCACCGTTGGGCGGTTCTGGCCGCCTCCAACATCTATGGCGCAATCGGGCGCGAGGTCAGGGAACGCGGCGCGGCAGCGTGGGACCACCGCGTCCACACCTCCGCTGCCGACAAGGTGAAATACCTTTGGCTGGGCCTCAGGCAGGCGCTGCGCAGGCCCGATCCGGTCGATCCCATGCCCCGCTGGACGCGCGGCGAACTGATGATGATGGCGCGGATGGATGCGCCGCCTGCGCCTATGCCGAACACGCCCCTGCGCGATGAAGAAGTGCGCCCGGCGGGGCCGCCCAAGGCTTAGCCCTAACCGCCCATAAACTCGGCGAGAGCCTCCTGTTCGTCTGCATCCAGATGCAGGCCCAGCTTGCTGCGCCGCCACAGCACATCCTCCGCCGTCTGCGCCCATTCCATATCGCGCAGATAGGTGACTTCGGCCTCGCTCAGCCCTGCGCCGAAATCGCGGCCAAGGTCTGCGCGAGACTTTGCTTCACCCAGCCAGCTGATCGCATCGAGGCCATAGGCGCGGGCGATACGGGTCGCTTCTGCATGGGAGAGGAAGGGATATTCTCCCTCCAGTTCCTTCACCAGCAGCCCTTGCGCATCGCGCGGGAAATCGCCGCCGGGCAGCGCCTCGCTCGCGGTCCATGCATCGCCTGCCAGCACCGGCATGCGTTTGGCGAGCAGGTCCACCACCTCCTCCGCCACGTGCCGGTATGATGTGATCTTGCCGCCGTAGATACCCAGCATCGGCGCGCCGTCATCCTCGTCGCTCAGCACCAGCCGGTAACCGCGCGTTGCAGCCTCGGGGCGGCTCTTGCCGAAATCGACCAGCGAGCGCACCCCGGCATAGGACCAGACGACATCCGCCGGAGTGATGTTGCGGGTGAAATAGCGGTTCACCGCATCGCACAGGTAACGGATTTCATCCTCATCCGCCTGCACATCATCAAGTCCGCTGGAATGTTCGGCATCGGTGGTGCCGATCAGTGTGAAGTCATCCTCATAGGGAATGGCGAAGCAGATCCGCGTATCGGGCTGCTGCAGGATATAGGCATATTCATGCTCGAACAGTTTCGGCACCACGATATGCGATCCGCGCACGCGGCGGATACCGTATTTGGGGGAAAGGCCCGCCAGCTTTGCCATGTCATCGACTTGCGGCCCTGCGGCATTGACCACGGCGCGGCTGTAAAAGACCTCGCCGCCTGCCTCGACTTTCCAGAATTCGCCATCACGATTGAGAGCCGTGACCGGGCAGCGGGTGCGCACCTCGGCCCCGCGCCTTTGCGCATCCAGCGCGTTCAGCACCACCAGCCGGGCATCGTCCACCCAGCCGTCCGAATATTCGAAGCCCTTGCTGCACTCATCCTTCAGCGCCTCGCCCGCGCGGTGGCTCGACAGCTTGATGGCATCGCTATCCGGCAGCGTGCCCTTGCCGCCGATATGGTCATAGAGGAACAGGCCTGCGCGCAGCTTCCAGTGCGCCCTCATCGCCTTGTTCACCGGCAATACAAAGCGCATCGGGCGGATGATGTGCGGGGCGATCTCCCACAGCGTTTCTCGCTCGCCCAGCGCTTCGCGCACCAGGCCGAATTCCATGTATTCGAGGTAGCGCAGCCCGCCGTGGACCAGCTTGGTGCTCTTGCTGGACGTGCCGCTGGCAAGGTCGCCCGCTTCCAGCAGCAGCACGCTTGCTCCGCGCCCGGCGGCATCGCGCGCAACCCCGGCACCGTTCACACCCCCGCCAATCACGATCAGGTCGAAGGGGGCATTCACGGCATTGGTCACGGTACGACGCGCTCCTTGGGCGGTTTCACGTTCAGGCGGCGGAACAGCACGCCCTTCTCGCTATAAAGCACGAACAGCAGCGCCAGGGTAGAGAGGATCAGCAGCGACCAGGCAAAGGGCTGTGCCGTGCCATCATAGGCAAGCCCGATCAGCATGCCGAGCATGGCCGCGCCAAACATGCGGAAGAACATCTGCACGCTGGAGGCGGCACCGGCGATCTGGGCAAAGGGTTGCATCGCGATACTTCCGAAATTCGCCCCCAGGAAACCGAGCAGCCCCAGGTTGATGGCGGTCAGCGGCAGGAACCAGCGGATGTCGCCCGGCTGGAAATAGGCTGCCCACACCTGCAGCGCGGAAACAAGTATGAACACCAGCACGCCGGTATGCGAAACGCGCCGCGCGCCAAAGCGCATGACGATGCGCGAATTGGTGATGTTGGCCACCGCCATCATCGCTGCGGTTGCCCCGAACAGGACCGGGAAGGAGGCTTCGCTGACACCGAAATGCTCGGAATAGAGCTGCTGCGCGATGTTCACATAGGCGAACACCCCGCCCATCACCAGCAGCGAACCCATGACATAGCCGATCGCTTGCCGGTTCATCAGCGCCGCATGCATGTTGCGGGCGATGACGCCGAGGTTGATGTCCTGCTGGTTTTCCGGAGTGAGCGTTTCCGGCAGGCGCCAGTAGAGCCACAGCGCGGCAATCCCGCCGACCACGGCCAGCCCCACGAAGATCCAGCGCCAGCCGGCGACCAGCAGCACCGCCTGCCCCAGGCTTGGCGCGATTACGGGCACGGTGATGAATACTGCTGCGATCACGCTCATCAGGCGGGCCATGGCATCGCCTTCGTACAGGTCGCGTACGATGGCCATGGGGGCCACCATCAGACCTGCCCCCAGCATGCCGCACAAGGCCCGCGCCACCAGCAGCAGGTCGAAATCATGCAGGAAAACGATGACCAGGTTCAGCAGCGAATAGCAGGCGAGCGAGAACAGCAGGATCGGCCGCCTACCGTAGCGGTCGGCATAGGAACCGGGCACCAGGCAGCCGATGCCCATCGTCACCGAATAGATCGCCACCACCATCTGGCGGCTGTTGCCATCCGCTGCCCCCAGTTCACGCGCCATGTCGTCCAGCGCGGGGATCATCGCATCGATGGCCAGCGCGTTGAGGCTCATGAGTAGCGCCAGCAGCACGATCAGCTCGCGCTTGCCGACAGGCAGGGAATCATGGAGGGAGGCTTGGCCGGACATGAACGGCCCTTAGACAATGCTGCATTGCGGGAAAAGGGCACAAAGGTCCTGGCCGACATTCCTGTTTCGCGCGCGGGGTCCGGGCTTTAGGTTATCGGCCATGGCTGGCGACATGCAGGATGGCGATAACGAGGCGGATGGCGAGGCCGATGGCCTGCGCAAGATCATCCATGTCGACATGGACGCCTTCTTCGCCAGCGTGGAGCAGCGCGACCACCCTGAACTGCGCGGCAAGCCCGTGGCCGTGGGCGGCGCGGGCGGGCGCGGCGTGGTGGCGGCGGCAAGCTATGAAGCGCGCAAGTTCGGCGTGCGCAGTGCGATGCCCTCCGTCACCGCCAGGCGCAAATGCCCGGACCTGATCTTCACGCGCCCCCGGTTCGAGGTCTATCGCGAGGTGTCGAACCAGATCCGCGACATCTTTCGCCATTACACTCCGCATGTCGAACCGCTGAGCCTCGACGAGGCCTATCTCGACGTGACCGATGACATTCGCGGGATCGGTTCTGCCACCCGCATCGCAGAGCTGATCCGCGCAAGGATCCGCGAGGAAACGCAGCTGACCGCAAGCGCCGGGGTGTCCTACAACAAGTTCCTCGCCAAGCTGGCGAGCGACCAGAACAAGCCCGACGGCCTGTGCGTGATCCGCCCCGGGCAAGGCGCGGCTTTCGTCCAGTCGCTGCCGGTCAGGCGCTTCCATGGCATCGGGCCGAAGGGCGCGGAAAAGATGGCGCGGCTCGGCATCGAGACAGGAGCAGACCTTGCGGCGAAGGATGCGGAATGGCTGCGCCGGCATTTCGGCAGCTTCGGCGACTATCTCTATCGCGCGGCACGCGGGATCGACTTGAGGCCCGTGCGCGCCAACCGCATCCGCAAGAGCATTGGCGGCGAGCGGACCTTCAGCGAGGACATTTCCGATGCCGACGCGCTGCGCGATACGCTGGAGCGGATCATCACCATTGTGTGGGACCGGATTGCAGAAAAGAAGGCGCGCGGGCGCACGGTGACGCTGAAGCTCAAGTACAATGATTTCCAGCTTGCCACCCGGTCGCGATCCTTGCCTCAGCCGGTGGAGGACAGGAAGGTCTTTGCCGAAACCGCGCGGGCGATCCTGGAAGAGGAAATGCCGCTGCCCATGCCGATCCGCCTGATGGGGCTGACGCTGAGCAATCTCGAGAAGGACGGCAAGCAAGCGGACGAACCGCCGCGCGACGATGCGCAATTATCTCTTCTCTAGGTTTCAAATCGTCGCCCCGTGCCTGACACGGGGCAAGGCTACTTTGCCGATGCGCGATGGGAGGAAGCCGTGGCCCGCATCAAGTGCGGGCCGAGGAAATTTCAATATTGCGCAGGAGCCCAAGACGAGGCGCCACGGTGCTGGCGCAATCATCCGGCAGATCGTCCAGCGCGAAGAAGCGAGCCGCCACCAGTTCGCGCATGTCCGGGCGCGGGTGCCCTTCGATCCGGCCGGCAAAGATGTGAGCGACGTTGCGCATTCCGTGAAAATCTTCGTCCAGCACGCCAAGATAGCGAGGCTCGCTAACGGTGCAGCCCAGCTCCTCTGAAAACTCGCGAAGCGCACCTTCCAGCGGGTCTTCACTCGCCGAAATTCCGCCGCCCGGAAAGGCCCAGACCGCCGATCCGTAGGAATGGCGCACCAGCAAGACGTGACCGGCCTCATCGAAGGCAATGACCGAACAACCATGGATCTCCGAACAGAACCGCCGCTGCCAGCGCCGCCTCAGACGATGGGCGATCCGGTAGAGCGCGCGGTGCAGCGGAGCCGGAATCAGGTGAAGCATGTCACCGGCTGGCTTGCCGCGCCGAGCAACCGCGCGATCGGCAGGTCGTGTTCACCGGCCAGCGCAGCATCGAAGACGGCGCGCTTGTCATCCCCGCGAATAACGAAGACCAGCGCGTCGCTGTTGAGCAGTGCAGGAATGGTGAGCGTAATCCGGTCGAACGGCGCTTCGGGCGGAAGGGGATCGGGCGTCAGGCGGCGCACCGCCTGCGGATCGTGCGGATCGGGATCAGTGTTGGGAAACAGGCTGGCGATATGCCCGTCCGCCCCCATGCCCAGCCAGCTGACCGCGAAATGCGGCGGCTGCGCATCTTCGCTGAGCGGCACGATGCGCGCGCCCACCGGTTCCAGAAGCGCGCGTATCTTGCCGGTATTGCTCGCAGCATGATCCTCGGGAACCAGTCGGTCATCCCCCGGCCACACCACCAGCCGCGAAAAATCGAGCGAGCGCTGCGACAGCTCCTCGAATATCGGAAACGGAGTGGAACCGCCCGGCACGGTAATCGCAACGTCACCCTCGGTTGAAGCCAGCGCGGCCGATAGCCGCTCCTCCAGCCAGTCCGCGATATTGCTGGCACTGGCATTCTCGACAAAATGTGCGGTGGTCATACCCCTTCATAATGCAAAGACCGCCGGGACGCGATGGTCTCCGGCGGCCTTTTCTTTTCCGCACCCCGCAGGAGGGGGGGAAGGGGGCGGGATGCGGCAGGGGATCAGTGGAGCATGCTGGAAAGGAACCAGACGCGTTCCTCTGCCTGGTCGGTCCAGTCGTCGATCAGCCCGTCGGTGGCGTTGTCGCCAGCCTTGTCGGCGTGCTCCTTGAGTTCCTTGAGTCGCTTCACCAACCCGGCGTTGTCGTCGCGCAGTTCCGCGACCATCTGCTCTGCGCCGAGTTCGGCATTGTCCTGGTCCTTGATGCTGGTGGCAGTGGCCACGGAGCCGATGGAGGTCAGTGTATTCGCGCCGTTCTTGCGCACCCGCTCACCGATGGCGTCGATCTGTCCCTGGATCTCCAGCGCCTGCTCGTCAAAGGCGAGGTGCAGGTCGCGGAAGCGCGGCCCCTTCACGTGCCAATGGAAATTCTTGGTCTTGAAATAGAGCGCCAGATGATCCGCCAGCAGGCCGTTCAGCCCGTCGATCAGCGCGGTTTTCGAATTGTCGCCAGTGTTGGCCATTTCTTATCCCCTTTCGTGTTCGTATTCACCCAATAAACGGGCGAAAGATGATCGGGTTTCACGAAAGGAAATGGATAGTTTAATCGGATAAATCGATCAGTCAGATGATGCCGCGGGCAGACATCCCCATGATGACAGCGACCAGCGCCAGCACACCGCCGAAGCCCCAAGCGAGCCATTTCTGCGGAACCCTCGCCTCCCACTCACCTGCCGCCAGCACCGCCACGGTGAGAGCAACGCCGCTGCCCAGCGCCCCACCTGCTGCCGCCAACGCCGGCTCGCCCGTTTGCAAGGTCAGCGCGACCACCAGGAAGCGCGCGGCATCGGTCAATTGCGCGGCGAACATGACGATGGCGATGGCCCCGGCAGAGCGCGTCGGCTCCTGCGGCTGCGGGCCAGCACGCAGGAAGGCGAGTTCCAGCGCCGATAGCAGCAGTGCGATGGCGACGAACATCTGCTTCGCTTCGGGCGGCATCATCGGCGCGATCAGCGTGGCGGCCCAAGCCGCGATTGCCGAAGTGGCCACGGCGCAGCCCCAGACGATCACCAGCAAGGAGGTGGTTCCTCCCAAGGCAGCCGAGAGCCGCGCCGTGCGCACCTGCTCGCGCCCCGCAAGGGTCACGACAAGGCAGGCCATCATGGTGAGGAAGAATGCAGGCATGGCCTGCCTGTTTAGCGCCATCCCCGGAGGTTGGAACCCCGTCCTGATGTAGCGAAGCGGTAGGACGGAGAACTCGTCCTCAAGTAGCGAAGCGATAGGACAGAAAACGCGTCCTCAAGTAGCGAAGCGGTAGGACGAAAAAACTGGAGCGGGTGAAGGGAATCGAACCCTCGTCGTCAGCTTGGGAAGCTGCTGCTCTGCCATTGAGCTACACCCGCAGATCCGGCCAGCGCGATTGCCACGTGACTGGCAGGGGGTCAATCGCCTTTGCGCCTTTGCGCGGGCCGCAAGGACAAGGCATTGATCGCGCGCATATTCCGCCTATCCTGACACGGATACAGCGGGAGGAACCATGCATCGATCATCATTGCTTACCGGGGCAGGACTGTTGCTGGTGCTGCCGTTTGCCGCGGCGCAGGCGCAGGATTCTCCTGCCGAACCCGAAACCCATGACCCTCGCATAATGATGGTTCCGGTGGAAACTGCGGAATCACCGCCAGCGCCGCAGATCAGGGTCGTACGCGACATTCCCGCTCCGGCGGAGCCGGATTACGAGCCGCTGCCAAGTGAATCCGAGACCGCACCCCAGCCGGACTCGATGCCGGTCGTAGAATCGCTGGTGGACCGCGCCAACAACCTTGCGAACGAAGGCAAATACGATGAAGCGCTGGCAGAACTGGATGCCGCCATCGCGATCGACAGCAACGATGTCTGGGCGTGGGCCAACCGGGGCACCACGCTGGTAATGATGAACCGGCTGGACGAAGCGGAAGAGGCATTCGACCGGGCAGATGCCATTGCACCGGGCAACTACGTGGCATTGCGCGGACGCGGTTACGTAGTGCTGCAGCGCGACCGCGACTATGACCGGGCAACCTACCTGTTCAATCGCTCGCTCGAACTGGTCCCTGACAATGCCTGGACCCATTTCTATCGCGGGGCCGCCCATTACGGGAATATGCATTTCAGCGCGGCACTCGCCGATGCCGAACGGGCCATCGCGCTCAGCCCGACATGGGGTTTGCCATACACGATGCAATTCGCCGTGTTGAGGATGCTCGGCCGTCAAGACGATGCAATCGCAGCGGTTTACGAGATGCTGACGGCCTTCCCCGATAATCCGACGATGCAGGCCGCAGCAGGCGAGATGCTGCGCCAGATTGGCGAATATGATCGGGCCGATGCGCTCAATGCGCAATCGTTGGAAAGCGAGGAGACGCCGATGGCCTTGGTCAACCTTGCTCGCAGCCGCGAGATCGACGAGGCAAACCAAAAGATGCGCGAACTCAACCGTGCGCTGGAGATTGAGCCTGATTTCGTTCCGGCCCTGATGGAACGCGGCGAGACGCTGTGGGCAGACTACAAACTGCGAGAGGCGCTGGCCGATGCAGACCGGGTGATCGAACTCGCTCCCAATTGGTTGCCTGCCTATTACCTGCGCGGCAACATCCTTGTGGACCTGGAACGCGAGGCCGAAGTCGCACGGATGGCCGGTGACCTTGTGGAAGCGCATGCCGACGATCCGGATGTGCTGGGCACCGCGATGGTCCTTTACGACATGATCAACTACCGCACGCGAGCGGGCGAAGTGCGCGAACAGCTCAAGGCCATCGCGCCCGATCACCCCATGGCTAACGCGCAGGGACCGATTTCAATCTCCATAAATTGACCTGCCCCCAGCCCCGGAACGGCACAAACCCGCCGCTCCAACGCCGATTTTCGCGTCCTGATACAAAATCTCTCGCATAGACGGGTGGCGGGCGCTGCTGAGTCTGGCTAAGGAGCCGAGTCGAAAGGCCCTTCGCTGGGGAGCATAGAGCGGGCCTGGATCAAACAAGGAGCTTACTCATGCCGCTGGTCAACATGAAACCCCTGCTGCGCCATGCCATGGACAATGGCTATGCTGTCGCCGCCTTCAATCTCGTCGACTACAATTCCACCAAGGGAATGGTGAAAGCCGCCGAGGAACTGGACGCGCCGGTCATCTGCCAGACCAGCTCCAAGACGATCGACTATTACAGCCACGAGGAAATCGTTTCCTGGGTGCGCACCTGTGCGGAGAACTCGCCGGTGCCCGTGGTGCTGCACCTCGATCACTGCAAGAACCTCGAGATGATCGAGAAGTGCGCCCAGGCCGGCTGGACCTCGATCATGATCGACGCTTCGGAATTCCCGTTTGACGAGAACCTGGAAATGTCCAAGCGCGTTCGCGAGATCGCCGAGAAGTACAATGTCGGCATGGAAGCCGAACTGGGCCAGATCATGGGCGTGGAAGACGATATGGT
>JAUIJI010000154.1 GCA_030431435.1 Alphaproteobacteria bacterium
AGTTGCGGGCTTGCGTGATGCGCACAGCCGCCAAGCACTGCGAGCAGTGAAAGACCTGCAAGGGCGGATCGCAAGTGTTTGCCGGATGTCCTGCCGATCATGCTTCCGCGTCCTTCCCGCCCCACAGGGCGTGGGGCTTGATCACGAAATGGGCGCCTTTCGCCGAATCCTGCAAGGCGATTGTCATGCCATGGCGCAGGGCAATAGCGCGCGCGAGTGCCAGGCCGAGTCCGTGGCTGGTCTTGCCATTGTGGCCATTGCCCGCGCGGAAACGCTCGAACACCATGGGGCGCAATTCGGGCTCCACGCCCGGACCATCGTCGCTGACTTCGATCACCGGGCCATCGCTGACAGACAGCATCACCTGCCCGCCGCGCGGGACGTATTTCAGCGCATTGTCGAGCAGGTTGGAGATCAGCCGCGTCAATTGCATCGGCTCGCCCATCATCATCACGCCGGGCTTGATATAGGTGCGCAGCGAAATGCCTTCTTCTTCGGCGCTGCCCGAATAGAGTTCGGCGAGGTCGGCGGCGAGCGAGGAAATGTCGACTTCTTCCAGACCAGCGAGATCGCCCACCCGCGCCTCGCTGCTGGCAATGTCGAGCAGCGAATCGAGCATGGTGACCACGCCGCGGATATCCTCGCGGCATTTGTCGATGATGGCAGGATCCGTGCCTTCGGGCAGCTGGCGCATGGTATTCACCAGCTTGCTGTCGAGATGGGTCAGCGGGGTGCGGATTTCATGCGCGATATGGTCCGACATGTGGCGGTGGGTCCGCGCAAGGTTGGCAGCACGCAGGATCGAGGTGCTGGAGAGTGTGGCCAGTTCGCCAATCTCGTCATCATACTGGCTATCGGGCAGGTCTGCCTCCCGGCCATGTTCGGCGGCGCGCAATGCTGCGCTGATCCGGTCAATCCGCCGACGCAGGCGCTGCATGGCGCTGCGGCCGACCAGCCATGTCGCCAGCACGATCAGGCCGGCAGCTGCTGTGAACAGGGCGACGAGCCGCATCAGCGCGTTCCAATCGTGTTCGTAGCTGCGCGCCACCATCAGGTCGAGATCGGGTGACAGGCTGGTGGCGCGAGCAAACACATCGGTGCCGTCAGCCAGCGTCAGGTAACCTTCCTCGGAAAGGCTTGCCCCGAGGCTGGGCCATTCGTCGATATTGCCGCCCAGCATCGTGCCATCGGGGCGTACTGCCATGTAGCGCGCCTGCCTGCCGTCCAGGCTGACCAGGGTCGAGCGATCCTCCATCCGGGCGAGCAGCTCTGCCTCTCCGCTTGTGGCATAGATATCGACGAGGCCGGCAATGTCGGTATCGACGGTGGCAGAAAGCGAGCGCGTCATCGCGTTCCAGCTCTCCCACACGGTGATCGCGAACAGCAATGCCAGCGCCAGCAGCGCCCACATCGTGGCTCCGCGCGTCAGACGTGCGAAGATGGAGCTCGCCGGGCCGCGGTCGCGCTCAAGGTCTGCCGTGGCAGGGGAGGGGATGCTATTCGCCACGGGTCAGCCGGTACCCCGTGCCCCAGATCGTCTCCAGCGCGGGCGTTTCGAAGCCCTGTTCGAGCTTGCGCCGCAAACGGCCGATATTGACGTCCACCACATTGGTCTGCGGATCGAAATTCATCTTCCACACATCGCGCAGCAGCATGTCGCGCGTCACGGTTTCGCCCGCGTTTTCCATGAAATAGCGGAACAGCTCGAACTCCTTGGGGCTGAGTGCGATGTGCTGGTTGCCGCGAAAGGCGGTGCGCGCCTTCACATGGCATTCGAACTGGCCGTAGATGATGATGGCAGAATGGGTCCGCCCTTCAGCGCGGCGCACCAGCGCCTTCAGCCGGGCCTGGAGCTCCTCGGGTTCATAGGGCTTGGCCATGTAGTCATCGACACCGGCATCGAGGCCTTCGACGCGGTTGCTCGACCGGCCCAGCGCAGACAGCATCAGCACAGGGGCATCGACGCCGCTTTCGCGCAGCCGCTCGACGATCTGCAACCCGTCCATATCGGGCAGCATGCGATCGAGGATGATGGCGTCAAACTCTTCCATTGCCGCGCGGCGCAAGCCATCGGTGCCGCGCATTTCCCACACTACCTGGCTGCCTTCGCGCGCCAGCAGGGCGGTGAGATCGGCCGCAGCATCGGCATTGTCTTCAACATAGAGCAGTTTCACGTTTCGCCCCTGCAGCCCTGTCCGTTCCCCATGGTATAATCGTGCCGCGCGCGCTTGCCAGAGGAATGGCGAACAAGGCGGCAGATATCCTCCATACGCGACGGGCGCGTAAACCGGCGCGACACGCGCTGTATTGTGTATGACAAATGCTGTCATTTTTGCCGCAGAACTGCCGGTTGAGAGCATGCAAGAAGCCCCGGCAACGCTTATGCGGTACCGGGGCTGTCGCCTGCGGAGGGTCACAGGCCTTGGTTTTGTTCGATCAAAGGCCGGGTGGCAGGGTGGTTCCGGCCTTCAGGTAGATGCGGTTGTCATCAATCTTCTCGACCGCTTCGAGCGGGAGAAAATGATGCATGTCGTCGCCGCTGTCCGAACGGGTCAGCTTGATACGCTCGCCTTCGACTTCGTCCACCGTGCCGACATGCTGTCCGGCACTGTCGGTGATTTCCATGTGTTCCTTGATGCGGATCTTGTCGATAACATTATCAAGCATGATAATTTCCTTTCGTTTTCGTCACTTACATCCCAATAACGGATGTGGCGGGGGCAACGTTCCTCGGTTCGTCGCGCCTCAGATGCGATTGACGGCGTGGTGTGAAAAGTTAGAGTTTCGGGCTGATCGGAGAGATCGCATGAGCAGCATGGACCAGTTCGCGCCGGCAAGGGGGCGATACGCGCCGCGCCGCCGCCCGCGCTGGTGGCTGATCGCGCTGATCCTGCTCGGCCATCTGGCTGTCGGCGCGCTGCTGATGCGCTTGCTGGCCCCTGATTTCACTGCGGAGATCGTGGAACAGGCACAGGCCCAGCTGACCGTGATCGTCACCACGCGTGACGAGGCGGAGAACGAGGCCGAGCCGGTGATGAATGAAAATCCCGATGAAGGCGCTGCGGCGGAAGCCGGGCGCGATGCCGAGGCGCGCGATCAGGCCGCGCCGGAAAACCTCTCCCCCAGTCCCACGCCGATCCCGCGCGCTGCCTCCACCGGCAACCAGAACGCGGCAGGCGCGACCGACAGCGGCGATGGCACGGGTGCGGCAGGCGAAGGTTACGGCACGGGCAGCGGGCGTTCGGGACAGGGGCGCGGCGGGGTTCCTGTCAGTGGCCCGTCAGTCCGGTCTGGCAGCATTGACTCCGCGCGTGATTTCCCGATTCCCGAAGGTGGGAGGCAGGTGCGCGACGGCACATCGGTCACGGTGGTGTTCACCGTGGGGGTAGATGGCCGTGCATCCGATTGCAGCGTTCGCAGCGGCGGGCCTGATCCGGCCACCAACGCACTTGTCTGTCCGCTGGTGATAGAGCGAATCCGCTTCAACCCGGCGATCGATGCTCTCGGCAATCCGGTGCCCGCGCGCTACGGCTGGCGGCAGGACTTCTTCCAGCGTTAACCATATTGCGACTAGAGAGAACAGATGAGCATAATCCATCCGGTCATCCTCTGTGGAGGAAGCGGTACGCGCCTGTGGCCAAAGAGCCGCAAGGACCGTCCCAAGCCCTTCCTGCCGCTGGTGGGAGAGTGCTCGCTGTTCGAAGCGACGCTGGAACGCTGCGCAAAGGATAATGGTTTCGCCCCCGTCACCGTGGTGACAGGCGCTGCCCACCGCGAACTTGTGGAAAGTCAGCTTTTGCAGGCGCCCGATGCCACGATCATCGTGGAGCCTGCGGCAAGGAACACCGCGGCCGCCATCGCGCTCGCTGCCGCGCGCCTGCCTGAAGATGCCGTGATGCTGGTCTGCCCGAGCGACCACCATATCGCCGATAGTGATGCATTTCGCCGCGCTGCCTGCGCTGCTGCAGACCTGGCGCGACAGGGCTGGCTGGTCAGCTTCGGCATTGCGCCCAAATGGCCGGAGACAGGCTATGGCTATATCAAGGCAGGCGAGGCGCTGGAGGGCGGCTTCAAGGTCGATCGCTTCGTGGAAAAGCCCGACCTTGAACGTGCAAAGGCCTTTCTAAGCGATGGCGGATACAGCTGGAACGGCGGCATCTTCGCCTTTACGGCGGGCACCTTCATGGAGGAGCTGCGCGCCCATCGGCCCGATATCGCGGAAGGTGTGGTTGCGGCGGTCGAAAAGGGTCGTCCAGACGGAAATTGTTTCCATCCCGACGCAGCCAGCTTCGCCTCCATCGCCGGGGAATCGGTCGATTATGCGGTGATGGAAAAGACTTCGCGCGCTGCCATGGTGCCGGTTGATATGGGGTGGTCGGACATCGGCAGCTTCCAGAGCCTGCGCGATGCGCTGGACGGCGATGACAGCGGTAACCGCACCGCGGGCAATGTCGAGCTGGTTGATTGCGCCAATGTGCTGGTGCAGAGTGATGGCCCGCGCATTTCGGTGATCGGGCTTTCCGATGTGGCCGTGATCGTCGATGGCGATGAAATACTGGTCACGACGATGGAAGGCGCGCAAAAGGTCGGCAAGCTGAAAGGCGCCACCGATCAATAGGACCCGGATGACATGCCCACGATGATTGCCCAGACGATCCAGCTCGCCCTCGCGCCGGTGTTCGTGCTGGTGGCGATCGGATCGATCATGAACATCCTCTCCAGCCGCCTCGGCCGCGTGGTGGACAGGGCGCGGGTATTGCAGGCGCGCTATGCCGAAACCGAAGGTGACGAGCACGATGCGGTGGTGCGCGAGATCCGCATGGCCGATGCGCGGCTGGCGCTGCTCAACCGGGCGATCCTGCTGCTGGTGATGTCAGGCGTGTGCATCGGCACCACGGTGGCGCTCTTG